>NZ_JAVRPS010000669.1:0-4292 GCF_032162105.1 Mycobacterium sp.
AGTCGCAGCGCCCCATCGAGCAGGGGGACGTCGAACTTCGGGTCGTGGGTGAGCACGGTGACCACGGTGCGCCGGTCCACCCTGCCCGCCGTGGCCTCTGCCGCCAGGTAGCGGTGCGGCCAGTTGACGACCACCTCGTTGGCGTCGGGGATCCGGGCCGCGGTCGTGAAGACGCCGCGCACGCCGTCACCCGGTGACCGAGGAACGCCCCCGAGCAGCACCATCGCCGCAGCGAATCGAGCGCGCCGAGCACCAACAGTCGTGGCGGCGGCTGGAAGACATTGACGAACAACGACATTCCCTCGCCGCGCCGCTGCCCGACGGGGCCGTAGTGCAGCGTGCCGGAGCGGCCCTCGAGCAGCCCGCGCGCGTCGTCGGTAGCGGCGGTCGAGTTCGTCGAGCACGTCACGCACGGTGTACCGCCTCGAGCAGTTCCTGCAGCGTCGCCAGGCTGTGGCCGGCGAGCAGACGATCGGTGAACGGTAGGGCGGCCGCGATCCCGGACTGGACCGGCTGGTAGCCGTCCGCGCCGGCGTGCGGGTTCACCCACAGCACCGCGTGGGCGAGCCGCCGCAGCTGAGCCATCTGCTCGGCGAGCAGGATCGGGTCGCCGCGCTCCCAGCCGTCCGAGAAGATCACCACGACGGCGCCGCGGGCCAGGCCACGTCGGCCCCAGCGGTCCAGGAACGCGCGCAGCGTCTCGCCGAGCCGTGTGCCACCGGCCCAGTCGGGCACCGCCCGGCCCGCCGCGGCCAGTGCCAGTTCCGGGTCGCGGACGCGCAGCGCTCGCGACAGCCGGGTCATCCGGGTGCCCAGCGAGAACACCTCGGTGCCGGCGGGGTTGCTGCGGGCGACCACGTGCGCGAAACGGAGGAGCGCATCCGCGTACGGGCTCATCGAGCCTGACACGTCGAGCAGCAGCACCATCCGGCGCGGCCGGGTGGCCTTGCGGTGGTGCCTCGGCCGCACCGGTTCGCCGCCCGCGGCGAGCATGTCCCGCATCGTGCGCCGCGGGTCGACGGGGCCCCGGCGGGACGGGCGCAGCCGCAAGGCGGGGCGGGTTGGGGGCCGCGGACGCAGGGATGCGATGAGCTCGGCGAGGTGCGCGCGTTCGGCTGTGGTGAGTTCGGCGATGTCCCGGCGGCGCAGTACCTCGGTGTCGTCCGCCGCGACCCGCAGTCGCGGCGCATCCCCACCGGCGTCGGTGCCGCCGGTCGCATTCAGCGCAGCGATGCGGGCGCGGCGCGGCTGCTGCCCGCGCTGCGGTATGCCGGTCAGTACCGTTCCCCCGAACCAGTTCTCGAACGCCAGGTCGTACCGCGGGATGTCGTCGGGGCTGCGGCACAGGGTCGCGCGACCCGCCCAGTACACCTGCCCGGGGTCGCCCAGATCTACCTGACGCAGTGCCCGCGTGAACGCTTCGACGGCGTCCGACGCGACTGACAACCCCGCCACCGCGAGGGCATGCGCGAACCCGGCGACCCCCACAAGCGGGTCGCCGACATCCGACGCCGTCGACATGGCTTCTCACCCCGCCAGCAGTCGGTCCAGTCCGGCCCGGGCCACCCGCTCGAGGTCCTCCCGGTACTTGAGGACCGCACCGAGCGTCGCCGCGGCGGTCTGCACGTCGAGCACATCGCGGTCGAGTTCACGCAGTGCACGCGCCCAGTCCAGCGACTCGGCGACACCCGGCGGCTTGAGCAGTTCCATGCCGCGCAAGGTGTGGACGGCGCGGGCGACCTGATCGGCGAGCGCCGCCCCGATACCCGGGATGCGGCGGCGCAGGATCGCGACCTCCCGGGCCAGGTCGGGATGTTCGAGCCAGTGGTACAGACAGCGGCGTTTGAGGGCGTCGTGCACGTCGCGGGTGCGGTTGGAGGTGAGCACCACCAGCGGCGGTGTCGCGGCTCGCACTTCGCCGAGTTCGGGGATGGTGACGGCGTTCTCGTCGAGCACCTGTAGCAGCAACGCTTCGAACTCGTCGTCGGCCCGGTCGATCTCGTCGACCAGGAGCACGCACGGCGCTTCGGTGAGCGCCCGCAGCAGCGGTCGCGCCAACAGGAACCGCTCGGTGTAAAGCGAGCGTTCCGCGGCTTCGGCCTCGAGGTGGCCGTCGCTCGCCGCCTCCAGTGTCCGCAGGTGCAGCAGCTGCCGCGGGAAATCCCAGTCGTAGAGCGCCTGCGAGGCGTCGATGCCCTCGTGGCACTGCAGGCGGATCAGCGGCAGGTGGAACGCCTCCGACAAGGCAACCGCGAGGGAGGTCTTGCCGGTGCCGGGTTCGCCCTCGCAGAACAGCGGTCGCCCCATGCGCAACGCCAGGAACGCGGCCATCGCGACGCCGTCGTCGGCGAGGTAGCCGGTGGCCTCGAGCGCCTGTGCCAGTTCCGCCGGCGACCCGACACTCGGCGTGGAATCGCTCACGTCCGCGAGCCTAGGTGAGGGCTCGCTCTCGGGTACGCGACTCGGGCAACCGCGCGAAGAACCCGGACGGCGCCGAGGCCAGCTCGCCTCGGTCCGAGAGCTGCGGCGCGTGATCGCAGTCGAAGGACTCGCACCGACCGCAACTCGATGCGTTGCTCGGGTTCGTCCGCGACGGGGACACCCTCGTCGTGCACTCGATGGATCGGTTGGCCCGCAACCTCGAAGACCTGCGCCGGTTGATGCGCACGCTGACCGGCAAGGGGGTGCGCGTTCAATTCGTCACGGAGAACCTGACTTTCACCTGCGAGGACACCGCGATGGCGACTCTGCTGCTGTCGGTGACGGGCGCGTTCGCTGAGTTTGAGCGGGCGCTGATCCGGGGAAAGGCAACTAGCTATAGCTATAGCCAAGGACAGCGCTTCTCACCTTGGTCGCCGTAGTAGACGCGGTACTCCTCGATGACCGTCTGCTCGCCGTATGAGTACCGGTGAATGACACTCGTTGTGCCGCTGTCTGTTCCGACAATGGTGGTCCAATTGCCGGACTTGGGATCTTGGATGGTGTCACCCTCGTGGATCTCTGTCAGCGGCACCTGCTCTATCGCATGTTCCGAACTCATGACTCTCCCGGATCGTCGCGGTAGGTGGATTGAGTCCACAAACCGCCCGTTGCCGTCTTAAGGCTTCGGTTCCTGGGCAGCCGACTCTGAGATGACCGTGACCGTCCTCCACTCCGCCTCGACGTAATGCGTCCCCTCGACCACTAGAGCATCGCCATCCCACTGTGGGCGGCCTTGTTGCGGGACTGTGGGGCCGTTGACCCCAGGCGTCCATTCGACCATGAAGTACATACCTCGGAGTGTTGCATTTTGGGCTGGCCCGAAGCGGGCAGTTGACCAAAGTCCCCTGCCTTGGCGACCCCGGTTGTCTGGCTCGGCGAAGTCCGCCGCGTTCTGCGACCGGTATATCCACACTGCTGACTAGTTCCCGCTGCCAGTTGCGGAGCTTCAGTGAGTCGACGCCGTCGTGGTCCTGACCGCTACGCCGTAATCATGGCAGCGCCAACCTATTCCGACCTAGCCACATTGCTGCCAGGAAACGTGGAGGGTAAAGCCCGAGCGAGCGACTGCCGAGCACCCCGACTGAGCGATCAGACCACAGCACACCGACACCGACCGCGACGCCCCACCCGAACAGCCGCGACCGGCGCATCTGCTGGGTCCGGTACGGCGCGCTCGGGTCGTCGGCCGCGCGGCGGGTACAAAGACCGGCCGCGAGCGATAGGCCAGCATCAGGGCGAGAAAAACGGTGCCCCCCACCACCAGCGCCACCGTGACGAAGATCGCTACCCGGGTCAACAGCACCGTCACCCAGACGCTGCGGAAGCCGACCTCACCGAACCACAGCCAATTGACGTAGGCGTCCACCAGGCGCGGCCCGACGAGCAGTAGTGCAATGAGGCCCACCGCTGCCAGCAGTAGCACGCGGGCGCGTCTGGACAACGGCGGGAGTTTGTCGGGGAACGTGTCCCCATTCGTATGCTCCGCGATTCGAAGAATCCCGTCCCGACCGGTCGTTACGAGCGCGATGGCGACGCGGTCTGGTAGCCGTCGACCTCGGCCGCGCCTTCGAGCGCATCGGCGGCGGCTTGTGCCGCCTGAGCCGCATCGGCGGCAGCGTGCGCTGCCAAGTTGTCGGAGGAGGTTTCGCGGGTGGCCGATGACTTGGGCAGCGCCTGGGTGAAAGCGCGGGACACGTCTTGCAGGGCGGAGGTGACCTCGCTTGGAATTACCCAGAACGTGTTTCCCGGGCCCTGGGCCAGCTGCGGCAGCATCTGCAGATACTGATAGGCGAGCAGCTTGGGGTCGGGGT
>NZ_JAVRPS010000670.1:0-2510 GCF_032162105.1 Mycobacterium sp.
GGACTACGCCGAGGCCAACGACATCGCCTTCATCCCGTGGTTCCCCATCGCCACCGGCGAACTCGCCCGCCCGGGCGGACCACTGGACGCCTTCGCCAAGAAGCACGACGCCAGCGCCTCCCAGCTGGCACTGGCCTGGCTGCTGCGGCGCTCACCGGTGATCCTCCCGATTCCCGGCACTTCCAGCGTCGCGCACGTCGAGGAGAACACCGCAGCCGCAACCGTCACCCTCACCGACGACGAGTTCACGACGCTGTCGGACGTCGTCCGATCCCCGGAACACCAGGCGGGATGACATGTCAACCAATAACGGCTCCCGCACCAGCCACGTCGCGGCCGGGAACCTGTTCGGTTCCGACGGGCGGGTCGAAAGCCCCTCTCGCGGAGACTGGCGAGTGGCGCCGGCCTCGCCCATCGACTTCAGCCACAAGTCGATGTGGGGATTGCTCACGCTCCGAGGAACTTTCACGGGCATCACCGGAGAAGTGCACATCACAGACGACGGCTACGTGAGCGGAAAGCTCACTGTCGATGCAGAGTCCATCACGACGAAGTTCGACAGACTCACCACGCATCTGCTGGCCGCCGACTTCTTCGATGTGGCAAACCACCCAACCATCGAATTCGTCGCCCGCAGTGTGTGCCCTGATGGTCCAGACCGCGCAACTGTCAACGGAGACTTGACCATTCTCGGCAAGACTCAGCACATTTCGTTCCCCGTGCGAACGCGCCTTGAGCGCCCAAACGAGGTTGCCGTCACTGGCACCACCAAACTCAACCGCAATGACTACGGCATGAGCTTCGACAGACTGCGCGCCGCGCGCGGCCTGACCACAGTCACCTTTTCACTGCACTTGGCGCGGCAATGAGTCACGCGAATACGTGAGCGCATGATCGCGGATATCGCCGATTGGGCCTTCCAACTACAGCCGGACGACGGCGACCTCGAGCTTGCTCACAAGGCGCTGGTCGACACCGTCGCGGTGGCGTTGGCCGCGTCCGACGATCCCGTCGTACAGATGACCACGGGTCTCCCGGAACCCCTGCGTTGGGCGGCAATTGGGCACGCATTGGATTTCGACGATGTGCACTTGCCGTCAAGTTCCCATGTGAGCGTCGTGTGCGTCAACGCGACGCTGTCGGTAGGAGGTGGTGCGCGGGAATACCTCGCGGCGGCGGGGGTCATGGCCAGGATCGGAACGGCGTTGGGGTGGGCTCACTACTCCCGGGGTTGGCATGCCACTTGTACCGCGGGCGCACCGGCGGCCGCCATAGCAGCCGGCCTCACCCTGGGGCTGGACGTTGCGGGATTGGCTCGGGCGATGGCGCTGGCGATACCCAGTGCGGGAGGCCTTCAACGAGCGTTCGGCACAGCCAGCAAGGCCTTGCAGGTGGGATTCGCCACCGACGCTGGAGTCCGAGCTGCACGACTGGCAGCGGCCGGTGCGACCGCTTCTCCCGCGGTCCTCGATGATTGGTTTCGATTGATGGGGGGAACGGTGGAACCGGATCTGTCCGGGCCAGCCGTTCCGGGAGGTCTGGCAATCAAGTTGCATCCCTGCTGTTACGCCATGCAACGTCCGATCAGCGCGGTACGAGGATTGCCACGCGCCGGCAAGGATCTGAGTCTCATCGAGGGAATTCAGGTGCGTACCCCGCAGGCTGGTGTGCAGCCGCTCATCCACCACACCCCAAACACCGGGCTGGAAGCCAAGTTCAGTATGGAATACGCGGTGGCGACCGCGCTGGTCGACGAGTTTCCCGGAATGGCGGAGTTCACCGACACCTCGGTAAACCGATCCTCGATTCGCGCCTTGATGGAGCGCGTTGAGATTGTCGCTACACCTGGACCTGCTGAGGGTGTGATGCATGGCGAAACGCGAATCGCTGTCGAATGGTCGGACGGAACGGTTACCGAGTCCGCCCTCGACCTCCCGTACGGGCACCCTGAACTACCCGCCAGCGCCGACGACCTCTTCGCGAAGGTGACGAGCTGCGTCGGTCACGCGCGGGCCGGCGAGATCATGAACCTGGGTTGGCGTGACGCCGCAGATGTGCTGCGCCGCAGCTTCTGACAAGCTCAGTGGTCGTTATGCCGGCGTTCATCTAGACAGCGGGGCTGGCGGTGTGAAGACACTGGTCCGCTTCATCGCCAGTCGTCGTCCACGCGTAGCCATCGACAGAGCGATCTTCGCGCTCGCCTCGTCGATCATCTCGTCACCGAGCATCACGGCGCCCACAGATCCGCCGGCAGCGGAGGTGTAATAGGCGTACGCGTCGAGAATCAGCTCTGCCCTGTCGTAGGACTCTTGTGGTGGAGAGAACACCGCATTGGCCACCTCGAGCTGGCAGGGATGAAGAACCCACTTTCCGTCGAATCCGTAGGCGGCGGCGCGTTCGCAGTAGCTGCGGTATCCGTCAACGTCGTGGATCTTTGCGAAAGGACCGTCGATGGCCTGAACCCCGTGCTTGCGTGCGGCAACGGCGATATCCATGAGTACGTGATCGAA
>NZ_JAVRPS010000671.1:0-25016 GCF_032162105.1 Mycobacterium sp.
CAGGAAGATCGTGACAGTCGAACCGCAGCTGGCTCTGTCCGACGGGAACTGGGAGATCGAATTCTTCAACAGCGACCGGTACAACGCGGCGCGCAAGCACCGGGGAAAACCGGAGTGAGCGAATTCGTCGGCATCCACACCCATGCGGAACAGCCGGGAATCGCAACGCTGCTGCTGTCGCGACCGCCGACCAACACGCTGACCCGGCAGGTATACCGCGAGCTCGCCGCCGCTGCCGCTGAGCTGGGCGCGCGTGACGACGTCACCGCAGTCATCGTGTTCGGCGGCCACGAGATCTTCTCGGCAGGCGACGACCTGCCCGAGCTGAGCACGCTGAACCCGGATGAGATGGCGACCGCGGCGGACGCCTGCCGGACGGCCATCGACGCGGTGGCGGCCATCCCGAAACCCACGGTCGCCGCGATCACCGGCTACGCGCTTGGCAGTGGCCTGACGCTGGCGCTGGCCGCGGACTGGCGGGTCAGCGGCGACAACGCGAAGTTCGGTGCGACGGAGATCCTGGACGGGCTGGCGCCCGCGGGGGCGGCGCGGCTGGCCAGGGCGGTCGGCGAGAGCAAGGCCAAGGATCTGGTGTTCAGCGGGCGGTTCGCCGGCGCGAAGGAAGCACTTGCGATCGGCCTCGTCGACGAGTTGGTGGCCCCCGACCACGTGTACGACGGCGCGGTGGCCTGGGCGGGCCGCTTCGCGGACTCCTCACCTGCGGTACTGGCTGCCGCAAAGGCCGCCTTCGATGAGGCCCGTTAGGCTGCCCTTCATGACGAGTACCGACCCGGCGCCGGCCCCGAACCCGCACGCCACGGCCGAACAGGTCGAAGCCGCCCGCCACGACACCAAGCTCGCGCAGGTGCTGTATCACGACTGGGAGGCCGAGTCCTACGACGACAAGTGGTCGATCTCCTACGACCAGAGGTGCATCGACTACGCCAGGGGCCGGTTCGACGCGATCGTGCCCGACGAGGTGCAGCGCGAGGTGCCCTACGATCGCGCGCTCGAGTTGGGCTGCGGCACCGGATTCTTCCTGCTCAACCTGATTCAGGCCGGCGTCGCGCGCCGCGGTTCGGTGACCGACCTGTCGCCAGGCATGGTCAGGGTGGCCACCCGCAACGGGCAGTCGCTTGGGTTGGACGTCGACGGCCGGGTCGCCGACGCCGAGGGCATCCCGTACGACGACGACACCTTCGACCTGGTGGTCGGGCACGCCGTTCTGCACCACATCCCGGATGTCGAGTTGTCGTTGCGCGAGGTGGTCAGGGTGCTCAAGCCGGGCGGCCGGTTCGTGTTCGCCGGTGAGCCCACCAAGGTCGGCAACGTCTACGCCCGCACCTTGGCCGATCTGACCTGGAAGACGACGGTCCGGGCGATGAAGCTGCCCGGGCTGTCCAGCTGGCGCCGACCGCAAGAGGAACTCGACGAGAACTCCCGCGCGGCCGCGTTGGAGTGGATCGTGGACCTGCACACCTTCGATCCGGCCGACCTGGAGCGCATGGCCGCCAATGCGGGCGCGGTCGAGGTCGCCACCGCCAGCGAGGAGTTCACCGCCGCGATGCTGGGCTGGCCGGTGCGCACCTTCGAGTCGACGGTGCCCGCGGGCAAGCTCGGCTGGAACTGGGCCAGGTTCGCATTCGGAAGCTGGCTCACGCTGAGCTGGGTCGACGCCAACCTGTGGCGGCACGTGGTGCCGAAGGGCTGGTTCTACAACGTCATGGTCACCGGGGTCAAGCCGTCGTAGCGTTCACGCTCGACGACGTCGCCTATCTGGACGGCGACGATGGCACACGGGCGCTGGCCGAGGTCGCAGGATACGGGCTGACCGACGCCACGCGAATATCCGACATCGCCTCTGCGCGTGCACGTTTCGGCGACCGGGCGACGGTGCTGATCGAGACGGTGCTGCTGCGGCGCCGGGCGGCGGCCAAGTTCACCGACCCGTCGGCGTGGTTGTTCACCGACGAGGCGTTGCAGCAGTCCACCGCGGAACCCGTTGCGGCACATCGTGCCCAACGGCTGGCCGGGGCAACGGTGCACGACGTGACGTGTTCGGTGGGCGCCGAGCTGGCGGCGCTTCGTGGGCGGGCGTCCTATGTCGTCGGCAGCGATCTCGACCCGGTCCGGCTGGCGATGGCCCGTCACAACCTGGATCAGGGCCGCAATGACGTGTCGCTGTGCCGCGCCGATGCCCTGCGACCCGTCACCCGCGACACCGTGGTGGTGGCTGATCCGGCCAGGCGCAGCGGTGGCAGGCGCCGGTTCGATCCGCGGGATTACACGCCCGCGCTTGATCAGCTACTCGACGCGTACGCCGACCGCGACTTCGCCGTGAAGTGCGCTCCTGGAATCGATTTCGATCAAATACGGCGCCTCGGATTCACCGGTGAGATCGAGGTGACGTCCCTGGCCGGCGGCGTCCGCGAAGCGTGCCTGTGGTCGGCGGGACTGGCCGAACCCGGCGTCACCCGGCGCGCGACAATTCTGGACCGCGCCGAGCAGATCACCGACCGCGAGCCCGGCGAGTGCGTGACGGCGCCCGCAGGTCGCTGGATCGTCGACCCCGACGGGCCCGTCGTCCGCGCCGGCCTGGTGCGGCAGTACGGTGCGCGCCACGGCCTCTGGCAACTCGACCCCGACATCGCCTACCTGTCCGGCGACGACCTGCCCGACGGGGTGCGTGGTTTCGAGGTGCTCGACCAACTCGACTACGGCGAACGCCGCCTGCGGCAGGCGCTTTCAGGCCACGACGTGAGAGCCGTCGAGATTCTGGTCCGCGGTGTCGACGTCGACCCCGACGCATTGCGGCTGCGACTGAAGTTGCGTGGTGCCCGACAGCTCGCGGTGGTGATCACCAGAATCGGGACGGGCCGCAGCAGCCGTGCGGTGGCCTACGTTTGCCGACCTTCGCGATGATGTCGCAGGTATTGTGGCGTCGGCGGCGCCGGTGCCGCTCTTCGGCGAAGGGTATTCATCAGATGCGCATTCCCACACTCGCCTTGGCCGTCGCGGGGGCTGCCGCGCTCGGCTGGTCGAGCGTCGCCATCGCGTCCGCGGCTCCGCCGAAGTGCTCCGACGTCTCCGGTGTGTTGGACGGCGCGCAGACGTGCCAGATCCAGGCCACCGATCCGGCCTACACGCTCAATATCAGCTACCCGGTCAATTACCCGGATTACCAAGCGGTGTTCGACTACGTCAAGCAGACGCGCGACGGCTTCCTCAACGTCGCGAAGATGCCTGGCCCGCACGACATGCCGTACGAACTCGACACGACCTCGACGGAGTACAGCTCGGACGTCCCGCCGCGCGGCACCCAGACGTTGGTGTTCAAGACCTTCCAGGATGTCGGTGGCGTGCACCCGCAGACCTTCTACAAGACGTTCAACTGGGACCAAGGCATGCGCAAGCCGATCCAGATCGACACCGGTGGTTCCGACAAGATCCAGCCGCTGTTCCAGCCGGGGGCCAACCCGTGGCCGGTGATCCTGCCGATCGTGCAGAGCGAACTGGAGAAGCAGTCCGGTCAACCGGTAGCGATCCCGCCCGCGGTCGGCCTCGACCCTGCGACGTACGAGAACTTCGCCATCACCAACGACGCGCTCGTCTTCTTCTTCAGCCAGGGCGAGCTCCTGCCGGAAGCGGCAGGGGCGCTGCAGGTCGCGGTTCCGCGTGGGACCGTCGACGCGATGATCGCCTGACGACTCAGCTCGGCGCGAACGCGTACACCTGACCGTCGCTGGTGGCGGTCACCACCCGACGGTCGTGGCCGATCGAAACGCCCACCGGGAACCCGGTCGCGTCGGGCAGCGGATAGGTGTTCACCGTGTGGCCGTCGGCCGGGTCGAACACCGTCAACGCCATGCCCTTCTCGCCGTCGCGCGTCACGGTGTAGGCGACGTCGGCGCCGGCGCGGCTCGACGTCGACAGGGGCGCGACGTCGTCGCGGTTCCACACCACGTCGCCGTGGTCGCCGCCGTCCTTGACGGCCACCAGCTTCGCGTCCGGACCGCCGCCTGCCACGATGAGGCCGTCCGGGGACACCGACGGTGGTGTCTGCGGCTGGTAGTCGAGGGGGACCGACCACTTGGCCTTGCCGTCTGCGGTGGCCAGGGCCCACAGCCGTCCGTCGCGGCCGTTGAGGTAGACGGTGTTGCCGTCGGCCGACAGGACCGGGCTGGCCAGTGCCCCGCCGCCGACTGCGGTGCTGCTCCACTCGCGCACCAGCGGCGGCGTCTGACCCGGTCGGTAGCGCAGCCCGACGACCACGGGCGCCTCGGCGTTCGGCTCCCACAGCCCGACGACGACGATGTTCGTCGCGGGCGAGAACGCAGGAGCCGCCGACACCGGGCACCGGGGCCTGGCGGGCTGGCAGTCGGACAGGCCGCGCTGCGCGTCGGTGGGGTCGAGGCCCTCGACGAGATCGAGGGACGTGCCGACCACCGTGCCGCGGTGTGCGTCGAACACCAGCACCTGGCCCAGGTGCGTGATCACCAGCAGCTGGCCGGGCGCCAGGATGCGCGGCGTCAACGGCACGCCGATCACCGGCACGCGCCACCGGATCCACTGCGTCGGCGGGAAGGACAGCATGGCGCCGGGCTGCCCGACGTAGAGGTTGTCGAAGCCGTCGAACAACGGGCCGGACAGGCCGCCGCCCTGCCACAGCCTGCCGCACCAGCGCTGGCGGCCCTCGTGATCGGACTCCCACACCATCAGCGAGCATCCCGCGGCGGTCTGGGCGTTGGCGGCCAGGTAGCCACCCGACCCGAGGGCGACCTGGGCACCGAGATCACCCTTCACCGATCGGCGCCAGTCCAGCGCGAGACCGTCGGCCCCCGGCGTCGGCGTGTAGCTGCTGTTGCCCGCGTCGCCGTACTGCGCAGGCCAGCCGTCGGCGGGGTGTGCGTCAACCCAGGAGTCGGTGGTTCCGCAGGCGCCTGAGCCCAGCGCCATCAAAACCACGGCCGCCACGGCGATCAACCGGCGGACGGTCATTCCTCGAGCAGGCATCGAGTCCCGACACTAGCCCGGCCGTCTACCGGAGGGCAGGAGCGCAGCGACCCGGGAATGTCGTTGCGGCTCGCGTAGGCTGTCCGGCCATGACCACGATGTGGGGCGCGCCGATTCACGTTCGTTGGCGGGGATCACGGCTGCGCGACCCGCGCCAGGCCAAGTTCCTCACTCGCGCCTCGCTGCGATGGGTGATCGCCAACAAGGCGTATTCGCCGTGGTACCTGGTCCGCTACTGGCGGCTGCTGAAGTTCAAGCTGGCCAATCCGCACATCATCACGCGCGGCATGGTGTTTCTGGGTAAGGGCGTCGAGATCCAGGCGACGCCCGAGCTGTCCACGATGGAGATCGGCCGCTGGGTCCACATCGGCGACAAGAACACCATCCGCTGCCACGAGGGTTCGCTGCGCTTCGGGGACAAGGTGGTGCTCGGCCGGGACAACGTCATCAACACCTACCTCGACATCGAGCTGGGGGATTCGGTGCTGATGGCGGACTGGGTCTACCTTTGCGACTTCGACCACAAGATGGACAACATCGAGCTGCCGATCAAGGACCAGGGCATCGCCAAGAGCCCGGTGCGGATCGGGCCCGACACCTGGATCGCCACCAAGGTCACCATCCTGCGCGGGACGACGGTCGGGCGCGGCTGCGTGCTCGGCTCGCACGCCGTGGTGAGGGGCGACATCCCGGATTACTCGATCGCCGTCGGGGCACCGGCCAAGGTGGTCAAGAACCGCAAGCTGGCGTGGGAGACGTCGGAGGCGCAGCGCGCCGAACTGGCCGCCGCACTCGCCGACATCGAACGCAAGAAGGCGTCGCGCTAACTCGATCCTCGTCGAACTACCGGTCGGGTAGCGCGTGCTCCACGATCATGCGCCGTCGGTGGGGTTCCCGCTCGCGACGCTTCGCGGCCAGGTAGACCTGCGCGGCCTCGGAGGCGACGGTGTGCCAGTCGAAGTCGGAGGTGAGCCGCTCACGGGCCGCGATGGCACGCCGCTGGGCGGCCGCGGGATCGTCGAGTACGACGCGCACCGCGGCAGTCAGCGCAGCCACGTCTCGGGGCGGGAACGAGACGCCGGTCTCGCCGTCGATGACGGCCTCACCCAGCCCGCCGACGTTGGACGTGACGAGTGGCGCACCAGTCGCCGCGGCCTCCAGCGCCACGATGCCGAACGGCTCGTAGTGGCTGGGCAGCACCGCGGCGTCGGTGTTGTGCAGCAGCGTCACCAGTTCTTCGTGATCCACCCGGCCGACGAACTCGACGGCCTTGAGCACCTTGTACTTTCGGGCCTGCTCGACGAGCCAGCCCTGCTGGGTGCCGTCGCCGGCGATGGCCAGCGTGGTGCCGGGATGGCTGCGGCGGATGCGGGGCAGGGCGGCGATGACGTCGTGGATGCCCTTCTCGTACTCGAGCCGTCCCAGATAGAGCAGTCGGGCGGGGCCGCGACGGGGCCTGCGCTTCGCGTACGGCCACAGCGCAGCGTCGATGCCGTTGCGGATCACCCGCGTCTCGGTAAGGCCGGGCCCGAACAGTTCGGTGATCTCGTCGCTCATCGACGCCGAACACGTGATGAGCGAATCGGATTCGCGAACCAGCCAGCCCTCGATGGCGTGCACCTGCCTGCTGATCCGGCCGGACACCCACCCCGTGTGCCTGCCCGCCTCGGTGGCGTGGATCGTGGAAACCAGTGGCACGTCGAAGTGTTCGGCCAGCGCGATGGCCGGGTGGGCGACCAGCCAGTCGTGAGCGTGCACCACGTCGGGACGCCACGGCTTCGTCGAACGCCGTGCTCGGGTCTTCACCCCAAGGCCGGCACGAACCATCGAGTGCCCCATGGCCAGGGTCCACGCCATCATGTCGGTGCCGAAGTCGAACTCGTGCGGATCCTGGGCGGCGGCGATCACGCGCACGCCCTCGGCGTCGTCGTCGGTGGACGGGTGGGTGCTGGGATCGGTGCCCGACTGCCTGCGGCTGAGCACCACCACCTCGTGCCCGTCGGCGGCGAGCGCGGTGGCGAGTTGGTAGACGTGTCGGCCGAGCCCCCCGACCACCACCGGTGGGTACTCCCACGACACCATCAGGACCTTCATCGCGGGAGCCTTCGGGCATCGAGCGCACCGAACAGGCCATCGGCGCGATTCCAGCCTGCGGCCAGGCGCTCGGCCTGTTCGCGGCGGCCCGAGGCCAGCGTGCCCGCGATCTCGCGGGTGGCGTGGGCGTGCAGGTGGGCCCGGTAGCGGGCGTAGTCGGCGGCGGTGTCCTTGCTCACCATGAACGGCCAGTCGCTCGACACGGTCAGCAGGGCCTCGCGCAGGATCTGGTCGGCCACGGTGTCGCGGGGCGTCGGCGCACCGACCGACGCGTGCTGTGCCAGCGCCTTGTCGACGGTGCTCAGCGCGTTGTCGACCACTTCGGCGTTGAGGTGCACGAGGTCCGTCACCCGGCCCCCATTCCATACCTGCCAGTCCTTGCCCGAGCCCCAAGAGCTGGCAGGCAATTCAACGGACGAGCCCACGAAGCCGTCGGTGATGGCGTCGGAAAGGGTGCCGACCCGCACACCGGCGGCGGGCAGCGCCCGCAGCACCCGCTCCAGCCAGACCGGGCCCTCGTACCACCAGTGTCCGAACAGTTCGGTGTCGAACGCCGCGATGACGTGGGCGGGCCTGCCGATGCGGTCCGACTCCGAGAGCAGGCGCCTGCGCACCACCTCGACGAAGTCCGCGACGTGGGCGTCGACGGCACGGTCGGCGCGCTCGGGGTCATACGGCGCCTTGTCCTGCGACGGCACCGAGCGGCCCGTGACCCTGGCGGGCTTGAGGCCGGTGAGGTGGTCGTAGGTGTGGAAGTCGCGGTAGGCGGCGTGGCCCGGGTAGCCGGACTTGGGGGACCACACCCGGTAGCTCACCCGCAGGTCGCGTCCGAAGGCGATCACGTCGGAGCCCGCCACCGGCCGACCCAGTGCGGTGTCGCCGTGCAGCGACGGACCGTCGACCATGAAGTGCGTGACGCCCGCCGCGGCGTAGTCGGTCTCCATCCCCGGCGCATATGCGCACTCGGGCGCCCAGATGCCCGTGGGCGCGTGGGCGAAGCGCTGATGGGCGTCGGCGATGCCCTCGCGTAACGCGAACTCGCGCAACCGCGGGTTGAGCAGGGGTTGGAACGGATGTGCCAGCGGCCCACCGAGCAATTCGATGCTCTCGGCGTCGATCAGCTCGCGAAGCAGCGGACTGCCGCCGTGACGCCACGACACGGCAAAGTCATCGAGCGCTTGGCCGGCCTCGGCGTACTCGCGAATACCGAAGGCGCGCAACGCTTCCGGTGCGTTGTATGCGGTGCCGTCCCCGGCTACTCGGGTGGTGGCGGCCTCCCGGGCCCGCAGCTGCCAGTTCGCCAGCCAGTGCTGCATGCCCGTCAGGCAGTACGGATCGTCGAGTTGCGCAGTGACCACCGGCGTCATGCCGAGGGTGACGAGATGGCTGCGGTCCTCGGCCGCCAGCGTGCGCAGCACCCGCAGCAGGGGTAGGTAGGCGGCCGCCCACGACTGGTAGAGCCATTCCTCGCCAACCGGCCAGCGGCCGTGGTGGGCCAGCCACGGCAGGTGGGTGTGCAGGACGAGGGTGAAGAGCCCAGGTACGGGGTCCGGCGGGCTGGACTCGTCGGTCACGGCCGCACCGCGATCGCCACCAGGTCGAGGCTGTCGTCAATGTCGTGATCCCGAGCGTCCAGGAGGTCGAAGTCGTCCGTGCCGATCGAGGCGACGTCGGCCAGCAGCTCGGTGGGCCACGGTGCGTCGGCCAGCGCACGGTCGATCTGCGCGTCGATGATCGACCCGCCGTGGCGGGCGTCGAGTTCGGCAAGCCGCGGGCCGTGAAAAACGCCGAGCATGGCCTCCACCTTGAAGCAGTTGGCGGTGAGCAGTTCGCTGAGCTCGGCGGCGTTGAGTTCGCGGGTGTGGAACGGGTTGATCGGGGTGTCGCGGCCGGGGGAGAACGTGATGCGGTTGGGCGTGGACATCAGCAACACTCCCGATGGGCGCAGCACCCGGTGGCACTCCGCGACGAACTGCCCCTGATCCCACAGGTGTTCGATCACCTGGAAGTTGACCACCACGTCGAACTCACCGTCGTGCAGTGGCAGCGCGGCGAGGTTCCCCTGCCGCATGTCCACCCGCGGGTAGCGGGCCCGGACGTGGGCTACCGCAGATTCGTCGTAGTCCAGTCCGACGACGCGGCGCGCGACGCCGGCGATCAGGTCGGCGCCGTAGCCCTCACCGGAGCCCGCCTCGAGTACGTCGCGACCTGCACACCGGTCGGCCAACCGCTGGTAGACCACCTCGTGGCGGCGGAACCAGTAGTTCTCCTCCGCCAGGCCAGGGACCGTGCGTTCCCCGGTCAGGGGCATGGCCCCGTCGGCCGAGGGCTCGAGGGGAGAAAATGCGCTCATTGCAAGGCAGGCTAACCCGTCACCGATCGTTCGCGAATAGTTCGTTGAACTAAGGGGAGGCTGGAAGGCGAACTTCGACCAGCTATGGTGTTCCTGCGAACCGCCTGAAGTTACCGACGAGTAACATGATGGTAGTGGCATCAATCGTGGTAGTGCAGGCCGCCCGCGGCCTCATCGAGGAGGACGAACCAGACTCATGACGAACATCGTGGTCCTGATCAAGCAGGTCCCTGACACCTGGTCGGAGCGCAAGCTGACCGACGGCGACTACACCCTCGACCGCGAGGCTGCCGACGCCGTGCTCGACGAGATCAACGAGCGTGCCGTCGAGGAAGCCCTGCTGATCAAGGAAAAGGAAGGCGGCGAGAGCACCGTCACCGTCCTGACCGCAGGCCCCGCGCGCGCAACCGAGGCGATCCGCAAGGCCCTGTCGATGGGCGCCGACAAGGCGGTGCACCTGCTCGACGACGGCCTGCACGGCTCCGACGTGATCCAGACCGGCTGGGCCCTGGCCCGCGCGCTGGGCACCATCGAGGGCACCGAGTTGGTCATCGCGGGCAACGAGGCCACCGACGGCGTCGGTGGTGCGGTACCCGCGGTCATCGCCGAGTACCTCGGCCTGCCGCAGCTGACCCACCTGCGCAAGGTGACGGTCGAGGACGGCAAGGTCACCGGTGAGCGCGAGACCGACGATGGCGTGTTCACCCTCGAGGCCAGCCTGCCCGCCGTGGTCTCCGTCAACGAGAAGATCAACGAGCCGCGCTTCCCGTCCTTCAAGGGCATCATGGCCGCGAAGAAGAAGGAAGTGACGACGCTGACGCTGGCCGAGATCGGTGTCGAGGCCGACGAGGTCGGCGTCGCGAACGCCGGCTCGAAGGTGCTGTCCGCGACACCGAAGCCGCCCAAGACCGCGGGCGAGAAGGTCGCCGACGAGGGCGAGGGCGGCACCAAGATCGCCGAGTACCTCGTCGCTCAAAAGATCATCTAGTCCCCATACCCCCGAACACTTCTCACGAGATCAAGAGGCTGACGAATCCATGGCTGAAGTACTGGTGCTCACCGAGCACGCTGATGGGGCGCTGAAGAAGGTCAGCGCCGAACTGATCACCGCCGCCCGTGTGCTGGGCGAGCCGTCCGCCGTCGTGGTCGGCGCCCCGGGCACCGCCGCGCCGCTGATCGACGGACTCAAGGAGGCCGGCGCCGCGAAGATCTACGTCGCCGAGTCGGACGACGCCGTGGCCTACCTGGTCACCCCGGTCGTCGACGTGCTGGCGTCGCTGGTCGAGACCGCCTCCCCGGCGGCCGTCGTACTGGCCGCCAACGCCGACGGCAAGGAGATCGCAGGCCGGCTGGCCGCCCGCCTGGGCTCCGGTCTGCTGGTCGACGCCGTCGAGGTCAAAGAGGGCGCAGTGGGCGTCCACTCCATCTTCGGTGGCGCGTTCACCGTCGACGCCCAAGCCACCGGTGACACCCCGGTGATCACCGTGCGCCCGGGTGCCGTCGAGGCCGAACCCGCCGCCGGTGCCGGAGAAGTGGTCAACGTCGAGGTGCCCGCCGTCGCCGAGAACGCGACGAAGATCACGGCCCGCGAGCCCGCGGAGGCCGGTGACCGTCCGGAGCTGACCGAGGCCTCGGTCGTCGTGTCGGGCGGCCGTGGCGTCGGCAGTGCCGAGAACTTCGCGGTGGTCGAGGCGCTGGCGGACTCGCTGGGTGCGGCCGTCGGCGCGTCGCGTGCCGCAGTGGACTCGGGCTACTACCCGGGCCAGTTCCAGGTCGGCCAGACCGGCAAGACCGTGTCGCCGCAGCTGTACATCGCGCTCGGAATCTCCGGCGCCATCCAGCACCGGGCAGGCATGCAGACGTCGAAGACCATCATCGCGGTGAACAAGGACGAGGAGGCGCCGATCTTCGAGATCGCCGACCTCGGCATCATCGGCGACCTGTTCAAGGTTGCGCCGCAGCTCACCGAGAAGGTCAAGGCCCGCAAGGGGTAGTCGCTCTCGGACTGCTCACGCCACCGGAACTGTCCACGTAGGGTTGCCGCGTGGACCTGCTTCTCGGAATCGACATGGGCACCGGGAGCACAAAGGGCGTCCTAGTGGACACCGCAGGTGTGGTCCTTGCGTCGGCGACGCTTTCGCACGCGATCGACCTGCCCCGCCCCGGCTGGGCCGAGGTCGACGCCGAGTCGATGTGGTGGCGCGAGGTGTGCGACATCAGCACCCGGCTGACCGGCGAGATGCCGTCCGGCTCGAAGCTCGCCGCCGTGTGCGTGAGCGGTGTCGGCCCCTGCCTGGTGCTCTGCGACGATGCACTGACGCCGTTGCGGCCGGCGATCCTGTACGGCATCGATACCCGGGCAAGCGCCGAGATCGAGTTGCTGACTGAGGAATTCGGCGCGGACGCGATCCTGGATCGGGCTGGCACCCTGCTGTCCAGCCAGGCCGTCGGGCCCAAGCTGGAGTGGGTCCGGCGCCACGAGCCCTCGGTCTTCGACCGTGCGACGGGCTGGTACGGGTCGAACTCCTACATCGCGGCCAAGCTGACCGGCGAATACGTGCTCGACCACCACACCGCGAGCCAGTGTGATCCGCTGTACGTCACCCGCGAGTTCGACTGGAACATCGAATGGGCCAAGCGGATATGCGGCCATCTGCCGTTGCCCCGGCTGGTCTGGCCCAGCGACGTCGTCGGCACGGTTCGTGCCGAAGCCGCTGCCGCGACCGGCATCCCGAAGGGCACGCCGCTGGTGGCGGGCACGGTCGACGCGTACGCGGAGGCGTTCTCGGTGGGTGTGCGCAATCCCGGCGATCAGATGCTGATGTACGGCTCGACCATGTTCCTCATTCAGGTCATCGACGGCTACCACAGCGACCCCGCACTGTGGACGACGGCGGGCGTGGAACGCGGGTTGCTGGCGTTGGCGGCGGGCACCTCGACGGCCGGCAGCATGATCAGTTGGCTGCAAACCATCACCGGCGGTGCGGATTTCGACACCCTGATGGCCGAGGCGGCGGCGGTGCCACCGGGCAGTGAAGGGCTGATCGCCTTGCCTTATCTGGCAGGGGAGCGCACTCCGGTCTTCGATCCGCAGGCCAGGGGGTTGTTCGCCGGGCTCACCCTGCGGCACGGCCGTGGCCACCTGTTCCGCGCGGCCTACGAGGGCATCGGTTTCGGCATCAGGCAGATCCTGGAGATGTTCGACGACGCGCACACCGGCCTGCGGACCGTCGCGGTGGGCGGCGGACTGCAGAGCCCGGTTTGGGCGCAGGCCGTCAGTGACATCACGGGCCGTCCGCAACTGGTTCCCGAGCAGGCCATCGGCGCCAGTTACGGCGACGCCCTGATGGCGGCGATCGGGGTGGGACTGGTTGCGCCGGAGACTGATTGGGCCAGGATCGCCCGTGAGATCACGCCCAACCCGGCCAACCGCGCGCTATACGACGAGCTCTACGGCGTGTGGCGGGGACTGTATCCGGCGACCAGGGAACTGGTGCACGGCCTCGGTGTGATCGGCGGGCGGGACGCGCAGACCGCCGAGTAGCCGTCACCCACGTTCGTCGATGGCCCCGCTGGCCAGGATGTCGGTGGCGGTCATGGGGTCGGTGACGAGGTGGGTGAAGTAACCGCCGCGGGCTCCGGCGACGATCGAATCGACCTTCTCCTTGCCGACGGCGACGGCGATGGTCACCGGGATGTGGCGCAGCACATCGAGTTCGACGGCGATCAGGCGCTCCCCGCCCTCGAAGTCGACCGGCGCGCCGTCGCGGTCGTAGAACCGGGAGCACACATCGCCGACCGCCGCGCGAAGCGAGGACGATCCCGTCGGCACGAACCGCGGGATGTCCGACCGCATCAGCGGCGGGGCGCCGACGCCCATCAGCGCGCACCGGGCACGCGGCCACAGGTGCAACACCCGTTGGATGCTCGGATCGTTGAGCAGGGACTGGTACAGCTCTTCGCCGGGCAGCGCGGGGGCGAACAGATAGTTCGCCCGACCGCCTACCCGATTGGCTACGAGCCGGGTGATCTCGTTGGTCTGGTACCAATCCTCGGGCTGGTCGTTGCCGCCGACCGTCGGGGCGACCACGACCCCGGGTAGCGGGGACAGCTCGAACTGCGCGACCTCGTACACCGTGCGTCCCGACGACACCAGCAACACGTCGCCGGGCAACAGACCCGCTTCGCCCAGGGCGCGGCCGACCGCGGGCGCCAGCACGCGGCCCATCACGTCGACGACGCTGCGGCCCGCGCCGGGAGCGGGCAGCGGGGGACTGAGGTACACCGACGTCAGATTGAGCGCGCGGGCCAGCCGATCTGCGAGGTCGCCCGGTTGCGCCTCCTCGGGCGGCACCACCTCGATGCGCACGATGCCCTGCCGTTTCGCCTCGGACAGCAACCGGCTCACGGTGGCGCGGCTGGTGCCGAGCTGCTCGGCCACCTCGGCTTGGGTCGCCTCGTCCTCGTAATACAGCCGCGCCGCGGTGTACAGCAACGATGCCGGGAAGTGGCTGCCCTCGCCATCTGGTGAAGCACTGGCCGGAGCACCGTCACCGAGCTGGTTCAGCGGGGTGTTCTGGGCCGGCCGGGGCATAGAAGCAGTATGTCATCGAAAAAAAGGCTCAGCACATCTGTTCTGGAAAGAAGTTTCCTGAACAATCGTTCTGGACAAATGTGCAGAGAGTCGATAGTGTGACCGCAGCCACACGCGAAGGAGCCGTTGATGACCGATCAGATCCCGGAGAAGATGCAGGCGGTCGTCTGTCACGGACCGCACGACTACCGGCTCGAAGAGGTCGCGGTTCCGCAGCGTAAGGCGGGCGAGGCGCTGATCCGGGTGGAGGCCGTCGGCATCTGCGCCAGCGACCTGAAGTGCTATCACGGAGCCGCCAAGTTCTGGGGCGACGAGAACCGCCCCGCATGGGCCGAGACGATGGTCATCCCCGGCCACGAATTCGCAGGGCGCGTGGTCGAACTCGACGACGAAGCGGCCAACAGGTGGGGCATCGCCGTGGGTGACCGCGTAGTGTCCGAGCAGATCGTGCCGTGCTGGACGTGCCGCTTCTGCAAGCGCGGGCAGTACCACATGTGTCAGCCGCACGATCTCTACGGATTCAAGCGCCGGACGCCCGGTGCCATGGCGAGCTACATGGTCTATCCGGTGGAAGCCTTGGTGCACAAGGTGTCCGGTGACATCCCACCCGCGCATGCCGCGTTCGCCGAGCCGCTGTCCTGCTCGCTGCACGCCGTCGAGCGGGCCCAGATCACCTTCGAGGACACCGTCGTCGTGGCCGGCTGCGGCCCGATCGGACTCGGCATGGTCGCAGGTGCGCGGGCGAAGAATCCGATGCACGTCATCGCCCTCGACATGGCGCCGGAGAAGCTCGAGCTGGCCAAGGCCTGCGGCGCCGACATCACCATCAACATCGCCGAGCAGGACGCGGTCGAGATCATCAAGGGCCTGACCGACGGATACGGCGCCGACGTGTATCTCGAAGGCACCGGACATCCGTCCGCCGTGCCGCAGGGCCTCAACGCGCTGCGCAAGCTCGGTCGCTACGTCGAGTACGGCGTCTTCGGCAGCGACGTCACGGTCGACTGGAGCATCATCAGCGACGACAAGGAACTCGACGTCCTCGGCGCCCACCTCGGCCCGTACTGCTGGCCAGCCGCGATCAAGATGATCGAGTCCGGTGTGCTGCCGATGGACCGGATCTGCACCCACCAACTGCCGCTCAGCGACTTCCAGAAGGGCTTGGACCTCGTCGCCAGTGGCAAGGAGTCGGTGAAGGTCTCCCTGATCCCCGCCTGACCCACCCGACCTAAGGACCACATCAAGATGAGTCGAGAGCCATTCACCGGGGCGCAGATGTCGCGGCGGAAGATGTTGGCGGCGTTGGGCATTGCCGGTGCGGCCGCCGCGACCCTGCCGATCCTGAGTGCCTGCGGCGTCGGCGGCAAGGCCAGCGCACCGAACGGCGCAGGAGAGGTGAGCGGCGGGTTCGACTGGAAGAAGGCGTCCGGGTCCACGATCAACATCCTGCAGACCCCGCACCCGTACCAGCTGTCGTATCAGCCGCTGCTGGCCGAGTTCACCGACCTCACCGGGATCACCGTCAACGTCGACCTGGTGCCCGAGGCGGACTACTTCACCAAGCTCAACACCGAATTGGCAGGCGGCTCCGGTAAGCACGACGCGTTCATGCTCGGCGCCTACTTCATCTGGCAGTACGGGCCGCCAGGCTGGATCGAGGATCTCAACCCGTGGCTGCACAACAGCTCGGCCACCAACGCCGACTACGACTTCGATGACATCTTCGAGGGTCTTCGTACCTCCACCCGTTGGGATTTCACGCTCGGTCAGCCGCTGGGGACCGGCGGGCAGTGGGCGATCCCGTGGGGTTTCGAGAACAACGTCGTCGCCTACAACAAGAGGATCTTCGACGAGAAGGGCATCACCAAGCTGCCCGACAGACTCGACGACTTCATCCAGCTGGCGGTCGATCTGACCGACCGCTCGCAGAATCGCTACGGCATCTCCACCCGCGGATCGAAGTCCTGGGCCACCATCCATCCGGGTTTCATGACGCAGTACACCCGCGAGGGCGCGGTCGACTACAAGTTCAACGGCTCGGAGCTGATCGCCGAGATGGACAGCGACAAGGCGATCGAGTTCACCAAGAAGTGGATCGAGATGCAGCACGCGGCCGGCCCCACCTCGTGGACCACCTACGACTATCCCAACGCCACCGGTGATCTCGGTGACGGCAAGGCGATGATGGTCTTCGACGCCGACAGCGCGACCTACCCGAAGAACAAGCCGGGCGCGAGCAAGGAGGCGGGCAACCTGGCCTGGTATCCGGGGCCGGCCGGACCGGACGGCGACTACAAGACCAACCTGTGGACGTGGAGCTGGGCGATGAGCGCGAACTCCCGCAACAAGTTGCCTGCATGGTTGTTCATCCAATGGGCCACGGGCAAGGACTCGATGAACAAGGCCGTGGAGGGCGGCACCTACGCCGATCCGGTACGGAAGTCGGTGTTCGACACCACCTTCAAGCGGGTCGCCGCCGATCAGTTCGGTTACCTCGAAACCTTCGAGACCGTCATCGGGTCCTCGAAGATCCAGTTCACCCCGCAGAAGAAGTTCTTCGACACCACGCAGAACTGGGCCGTCGCGCTGCAGGACATCTACGGCGGGGACGACGCCGCGTCGCGCCTGCGGAGCCTGGCGAAGACCAACACCTCCAAGGTCAACCTCTAGGAGCTCTGGCATACATGACAACGCAGACCCCCAAGGCGCCGGCGACGTCGCCGGATCGACCGGCCAAGACGCCGAGCCGCGTTCTGCCCGAGGTAGCGGTCTGGCGTCGCAAGATGCGGCCGTACCTGCTGTCGATCCCCGCGCTGGTGATCGTCATCGGGATCCTGTACCCGTTCGTGGTCGGCGCCTACTATGCGTTCCTCAACTACGCAGCGGTCAACCCGAATCCGCACTTCGTCTGGTTCGAGAACTTCAAATCCGTTCTCGGCGACCAGGTGTTCTGGCAGAGCGTCAAGGTCACCGCCATCTTCGCGGTCCTGGCCACCGCCGTGGAGACCGCGCTGGGAGTCGGGCTGGCCCTGCTGTTGAACCGCTCCAGCATCATCGGCAAGATCTTCGAGAAGGTGCTGATCCTGCCGCTGATGATCGCACCGGTGATCGCCGGCGTGATCTGGAAGCTGATGTTCAACCCGCAGTTCGGCATCCTCAATCACGTTCTCGGACTGGGCAACACCTTCGACTGGCTGTCCAGCAGCCACGCGCTGTGGTCGGTGATTCTCGTCGATCTCTGGATCTTCACCCCGTTCGTCGCGATCCTCGTGCTCGCGGGAATGCGTTCGCTGCCCAAGGAACCGTTCGAGGCGTCAGAAGTCGATGGTGCCGGTTGGTTTTATATGTTCCGCAAGCTGATGCTGCCCATGCTGTGGCCCTACATCCTGGTCGCGGTGATCTTCCGCTTCATGGACAACCTGAAGGTCTTCGACCACATCTACGTTCTCACCGCAGGCGGGCCGGGTGTGGCCACCAGGACGCTGCAGATCGGTGCGTTCGAGGACTCGATCATCAACCTCGACTACTCCCGCGGCAGCACCTACATGTTGCTGCTCTGGATCATCGTGTTCATCACCGCGCGCTACCTGGTCAGCGTGCTCGGCAAGGCGCAGCGTCGAGCTGCCGGAGCGGAGTCGTAAGCCATGAACCTCACTAAATTCAGGCCGAGCCGAAGTGAACTCCTGCCAGGCCAGAAGCGGCTCGGTGTCGGACCCGTGGTCGCCGACATCGGCCTGGTCGGGTGGTTCGTCTTCTCGCTGTTCCCGATCGTGTGGATGGTCATCCTTGCACTCAAGAACGCCCAGGAGCAGACCACCACGTACTTCCAGTTCAGCCCGACGTGGTCGAACTTCGCAACGGTGGTGTCCGACAAGGGCACTCAGATGACCAGCGTCGACTTCAAGACCTCGCTGCTGACCAGCCTGATCAACTGCGGCGGTGCGGTGATCGTCTCGCTGGTGATCGGCATCCCCGCCGCCTACGCCGCGGGCCGCTGGAAGTACAAGGGCAGCAATGACCTGATGTTCCAGATGCTGTCCTTCCGGTTCGCTCCCGAGCTGATGGTGATCGTCCCGCTGTTCGTGATCTACAACCAGATCGGGCTGTTCGACACCAAGGTCGGGATGATCTGGGTACTGCAGTTGGTCACCATGCCGCTGGTCGTGTGGATCCTGCGTTCGTACTTCGAGGACCTGCCCGAGGACCTCGAACAGGCCGCGTTGCTGGACGGCTACACCCGCAGAAGGGCCTTCGTGATGGTCGCGCTGCCGATCGTGCGGCCCGGCATCGCGGCGGCGGCCCTGCTGGCGTTCATCTTCGCGTGGAACAACTACGTGTTCCCGCTGATCCTCGCCGACAGCAATGCAGGCACCGTGACCGTCGCGATCACCAAGTTCCTCGGCGGCGGCGGTCAGGCGTACTACAACCTCACGGCGGCGGCGGCCATCATCGCAGCCCTACCACCTCTGATACTCGCGCTCACCATTCAGCGGTATCTGGTCCGTGGCCTGTCCTTCGGGGCGGTGAAAGCCTGATGGCCACCGTATCGCTCAAGGGCCTGTCCAAGTCCTTCGGGAAGACCAGAGCGGTGAACGACCTCTCGGTCGACATCGCCGACGGTGAGTTCTTCGTCATCCTCGGCCCAAGCGGTGCAGGCAAGACGACGACGCTGAAATCGATTGCCGGCCTGGTCGACATCGATGCCGGGACGGTCACCGTCGGCAGCAACGACGTCACCAGGGTCGAGCCGTACCACCGCAACGTCGCGATGGCCTTCGAGAGCTACGCGCTCTACCCACAGAAGACCGTCAGCGAGAATCTGGCCTCGCCGCTGAAGTCGGGTCGCACCGGCAAGTACACCGACGCGCAACGCACCGAGCGGATCGACCAGGTGACCACCACGCTCGGAATCAACCCTCTGCTCAAGCGGTTTCCGCGGGAACTGTCCAACGGGCAACGGCAGCGAGTTGCCCTTGGCCGCGTCCTGGTGCGGCCTGCCGACATCTACCTGCTCGACGAACCGCTGAGTCACCTCGACGCGAAGCTGCGGGCGGCGATGCGCGCGGAGCTGAAGCAACTCGGGGCGATGTCGAAGACCACCACGGTCTACGTCACCCACGACTATCAGGAGGCACTGGCACTCGGGGACCGCATCGCCGTCATGCGGGAGGGCTCGCTGGTGCAGATCGGCACGCCCGAGGACATCTGGCGACGGCCCGCGGACACGTTCGTCGCGCGTGCCCTCGGACAGCCCGAGATCAACATCCTCGACGGCGTCGTCGACGAGGGCCGTATCCGCCTCGGGGACGGATCCCTTGACGTACCCGTCCCTGCTAACACCCGTTGCGATCGGGGCGACCGCGTGCGAGTCGGGCTGCGGCCCTGCGACATCCACGTCGGAACCGGGGCCGGCTCGGCGCACATGGCTGGCACCGTGATGCTCGCGGAGCGCCTCGGTCGCAGCGTCGAGTTGACCGTGAAGGCCGGTGGTGAACAAGTGATCGTGCTGGCATCCGGCCGAGAGGGCGTCGACGAAGGCGCCAACGTCACGATGAGCGTCGCCGACAACGACATTCACGTCTTCGCCACAGGCGAGGGCGACACGGTCCGGCTCGGCGCGACCGACAAGACGACCCTGGAGGCGGCACAGTGAGCGTGACGGCGGATGCTCCACAGAAGCCCGCATCGGCGGCGGCGACCGCACAGAGCCTGGTGCTGACCGACCTGGTGAAGACCTACGCCACCCGCGGGCGCGAGAGCGTCACCGCGGTCAAGGGCATCGACCTGGCGATCGAACCCGGCGAGCTCGTCGCGCTGCTCGGCCCGTCCGGCTGCGGCAAGACCACCACGTTGCGCATGATCGCCGGTTTGGAGACGGTAACGAGCGGTTCCATCCGCATCGGTGACCGCGAGGTCTCGCAGTTGCCGGCGTCCAAGCGGGGCATCGGCGTCGGCTTCGAGAGCTATGCGTTGTATCCGCCGATGTCGGTCCGCGAGAACTTGCTATACGGCCTCAAGGCACGCAAGGTCAAGGGCGCCGAGCAGATGGTCACGTCGATCAGCACTCGGCTGGATATGGACGACCTGATGGCGTTGCGGCCCGCCGGCCTGTCCAGCGGGCAAAAGCAGCGCGTCGCACTGGCACGGGCGCTGGTCAGAAACCCACCCGTGCTGCTGCTCGACGAGCCATTGAGTCATCTCGACGCGTCCGCGCGCCAACGAGTCCGCCGGGAATTGAAGGTGCTGCAGCGCGAATTCGGCTACACCACCATCGTCGTCACCCACGATCAGGTCGAGGCGTTGTCGCTCGCCGATCGGCTCGCGGTGATGGACGCCGGGGTGGTGCAACAGTTCGGCACGCCCGACGAGGTGTTCGACGACCCGGCGAGCCTATTCGTCGCGCAGTTCGTCGGCGAGCCGCAGATCAACGTGCTGCGCGGCGTCGTCCGGGCCGAGAACGGACGGCTGCGCGTCGAGATCGGCTCAGCCGCAGACGCTCTCGAGACCGCGGCGACCGGGATCGCCGACGGCACCAGGGTCTCGGTCGGGATCAGGCCGCAGGACTGCGCGCTGTCCACCGGGAACGGACCAGGGATCCGCACCACGGTCGCCTACTTCGAGCACCTGCTCGAGTTCGGGCTGGCCACCAGCACCGTCGTCGGCGTCGAGGAGGGCATCGTCGTCCAGACACCGGCCCAGGAGAGCTACCAGCCCGAACAGAAGGTCGTGGTCAGCGCGCCGCCCGAGCGGGTATACCTGTTCGACGTGGACACAGGAGAGCGGCTGCGATGACCAAGCTGTACAACGATCCCGCCCGGTTCACCGAGGACATGTTGGCCGGGTTCCTCGATGCCAACGCGTCCTACGCCGTCGGGGTGCCCGGCGGCGTGGTCCGGGCGCGCGAGACCGCGCCAGGCAAGGTGGCCGTTGTGATCGGTGGCGGGTCCGGGCACTATCCGGCGTTCTGCGGGACCGTCGGATCCGGCTTCGCCGATGGCGCGGTGGTGGGCAACATCTTCACCTCACCGTCGGCCGAGGACGCCGCGTCGGTGGCCCGCGCCGCGCATGGCGACGCCGGCGTGCTGCTCACCACCGGAAACTATGCCGGCGACGTGATGAACTTCTCGCTGGCCGTCACCCAGTTGCGCAGCGAGGGCATCGACGCGCACTACTTCGCCGTCACCGATGACATCGCCAGCGCGCCCAAGGGCGAGGAGGCCAAACGGCGCGGCATCGCAGGCGATTTCACGGTGTTCAAGTGCGCCTCCGCCGCCGCGGAGGACGGACTCGACCTGGCGGGCGTCATCCGCGTCGCGGAAGCCGCCAATGCCGCCACCCGGACGTTGGGCGTCGCCTTCGACGGCTGCACCCTGCCCGGCGCGGAGGATCCGTTGTTCACGGTGCCCGACAAGCAGATGGGTGTCGGCCTCGGCATCCACGGCGAGCCGGGGGTGGCCGACGAGCCGATGCCGTCGGCCGCCGATCTGGCGGTGACGCTGGTCGACGGTGTACTCGGCGACAAGCCGGCCACCGGCTCGCAACGAATCGCCGTGATTCTCAACGGACTTGGCCGCACCAAGTACGAGGAGCTGTTCGTGGTGTGGGGCACGATGGCGCGGCTGCTCCGCGAACGCGACTACGAGATCGTCGAACCCGAGGTCGGTGAACTGGTCACCAGCCTGGACATGGCCGGCTGCTCGCTGACCGTGATGTGGCTCGACGACGAACTCGAGAAGTACTGGACCGCACCGGCCGACACCCCGGCGTACCGCAAGGGCGTCGCGGCCAAGCCTGATTCGGGTGAGCGTCGCACCGACGCGGTGGCCGACACGGCCGTCGCGACACCGCACCTGGCCGAACTCGCCGACGACGACGGCCGCTCCGGGGGAGTGCTCGTCGCCAGGGCGCTGGACGCGATGGCCGCGATGCTGGCCGACGCCGAGGACGAACTGGGCCGCCTCGATGCCGTCGCCGGCGACGGCGACCACGGCCGCGGCATGGTCAAGGGGTCCTCGGCGGCCCGCGACGCCGCCGCACGGGCGGTGCAGGACGGCGCAGGCCAGGGTTCGGTACTGACCGCCGCAGGCAAGGAATGGGCGGCGAAGGCCGGCGGCACCTCCGGTGTGCTGTGGGGTGCGATGCTCAGCGCGCTGGGGGCCCGGCTCGGCGACACCGGTCGGCCGGACTCGGCCGCGGTCGGCGCCGGGATGCGCGATGGGTACGACGCGCTGGTCCGGCTCGGGGGCGCGGCGCCAGGGGACAAGACCATGCTCGACGCGCTGCTGCCGTTCGTCGACGAGTTGCAACGCCGGGTCGGCGCCGGCGAACCGTGGCAGGACGCATGGCGGGCCGCCGCCGACGTCGCCACCGACGCTGCCCGCGCCACCACGGACCTGCGACCCAAGGTCGGTCGTGCCCGCCCGCTGGCCGAACGCAGCGTCGGCACCCCCGACCCAGGCGCTACGTCGCTGGCGATGTGCGCGCACACCGTTGCGGAGTGCTTCGTCCTGACTTCGAAGGGAGACGCCTCGTGACCGGGCTACGCATCGTCGTCGGCGCCGATGACGCCGGCTACGAGTACAAGGAGGCACTCAAGGGTGACCTGTTGGCCGACGCACGCGTGGCCGACGTCATCGACGTCGGTGTCGGCTCCGACGAGCACACCGCGTATCCGCACGTCGCCGTTGCGGCCGCCCGCCTGGTGGCCGACGGCAAGGCCGATCGGGCGCTGCTGGTCTGCGGCACCGGGCTGGGCGTGGCGATCAGCGCCAACAAGGTTCCGGGAATCCGCGCCGTCACCGCACACGACGGCTTCTCGGTGGAGCGGTCGGTGCTCTCGAACAACGCCCAGGTGCTGTGCTTCGGGCAGCGGGTCATCGGCCTGGAACTGGCCAGGCGGCTGGCCCGCGAGTGGCTGACCTACGAATTCGACCCCAAGAGCCCGTCGGCGGGCAAGGTCGAGGCGATCGACGAGTACGAGCCGCAGCCCACGGATCCTGCGATTTCGGCGC
Organism: Mycobacterium sp.; assembly: GCF_032162105.1. Taxonomy (GTDB): domain Bacteria; phylum Actinomycetota; class Actinomycetes; order Mycobacteriales; family Mycobacteriaceae; genus Mycobacterium. Next base: position 23,066 of record NZ_JAVRPS010000671.1, read on the forward strand.
GCTGACCGTCGCTGAGCGGGCTGTTCGGGCGAAACCGCGCCGAAATCGCATTTGACGGCGCGACTCGAGGGCAACTCGTCACCCAGCGTGCACGAACACGACACGCCCTGATTGCCGTCGCGCCCGACGACTCGGCGAACGTGCAGCGCATGAGCACTGCATCCGTACTCATAGCCGCTGATGAAACCGACGGCGCCGCCCCCGACGCGAGTGGGCCGCGCTACACCCTGCTGCTGTCCACCGACCCCGACCTCATCGACGCCGCGCAGCGACTGCGTCACCAGGTGTTCACCTCCGAACCCGGCTTCGAGCTCAAGGACGACGGCCACTCCGGTGGTCGAGATGCCGACCGCTTCGACGAGTTCTGCGATCACCTGCTGGTCCGCGAGGACACCTCGGGTGAACTCGTCGGCTGTTACCGGATGCTCCCGCCACCAGGGGCCATCGCCGCGGGGGGCCTGTACACCGCGACGGAGTTCGACGTCCGCGCGCTCGACCCGCTTCGGCCCTCGCTGGTCGAGATGGGCCGCGCGGTGGTCCGCGACGACCACCGCAACGGTGGCGTCGTGCTGCTGATGTGGGCCGGAATCCTGGCCTACCTGGATCGCTGCGGATACGACTACGTCACCGGCTGCGTTTCGGTACCGGTCCAGGGCGGCCCCGACGAGACCCCTGGCACCCAGATCCGCGGCGTTCGCGACTTCGTCCGGCGCAGGCATGCCTCCGAGTTCGTCGTCCACCCCTACCGCCCGGTGGTGGTGGACGGCAGAGGACTCGAGGACATCGAACCGCCGGCCCGCCTTGCAGTGCCTGCGCTCATGCGCGGCTACCTGCGCCTTGGCGCCCGAGTCTGTGGCGATCCGGCCCACGACCCCGACTTCGGAGTTGGCGACTTCCCGGCGCTGCTGGACAAGCGCCAGGCCGACGTGCGCTACCTCAAGCGGCTCAGATCGGTATCCCAGGCCGGCGAGGTCGTGGGGACCATGGCGTCCGACCTGGGCGACGGGGCGCCACGATGAGCAGTCACGCGCTGACCGAGAGCCCCTGGTTGCCCAGGGCGTCCTGCGACTCGTCCTGCATCTGCACCGACGCCTCACACGCCTCGGCTCCCACCGTCGTCGCGCTGCGCACCTCGTTGCGCATCGCGTGCGCGATGATGTTGTTCCCGCTGCTGCCGCTGCTCGCGGTGCCACTGCCCGGCAAATCCAGGATCCAGCGGCTCTACTGCCGGTTGATGCTGCGGTGCATCGGTGTGCGAATCACGGTGTCCGGCGGCCCGATTCGCAACCTGAGCGGCGTGCTGGTGGTCAGCGGCCACGTGTCCTGGGTGGACATCTTCACCATCGGCTCGGTGATGCCCGGCTCGTTCGTCGCGCGCGCCGACCTGGTGGACTGGCCCGCCCTTGGCTTCCTGGCCCGGCTGCTGAAGGTCATCCCGATCGAACGGGCCAATCTGCGCAGGCTGCCCGACGTGGTGCGCACCGTCGCCGACAGGCTGCGGGCCGGGCAGACCGTCGTCGCCTTCCCGGAGGGCACCACGTGGTGCGGACTGGGCTACGGCGCGTTCCGGCCTGCCATGTTCCAGGCCGCCGTCGACGCGGGTCGACCGGTGCAGCCGCTCCGGCTGACCTACCACCACCGCGACGGTGCGCCGTCGACCGTTCCGGCGTTCATCGGCGACGACTCGCTGGTCGAGTCCGTGCGGCGGGTGATCACCGCCAGGCTCACGGTGTGCCACGTGCAGGTCCAGTCACTGCAATTGCCCGGTGACAACCGGCGGGATCTGGCCATGCGGTGCCAGTCCGCGGTGCGCGGGACGTCCGCCCAAACGGTGCACACCGCCGGAGGGCACGCGCTCGTCGCCTGAGGGGCACGGCCGTTTCGACTGCGCTCACGGTCGTGACTCGGCCGGATTCACGACCCACGAAGACTTCGTTCAAGCCGTGAAACA
>NZ_JAVRPS010000672.1:0-29807 GCF_032162105.1 Mycobacterium sp.
ACCGATCCGACTGCCCGCGTGTTCTCCGCCATCACGCCCTCCTAGGCTTCTTGACGAAAGTTGTCAGACAACTTGGAGAATAATCACCGTCAGTTCCACCGTCAAGGATCAGGGTGGCAGCATGCCAGTCGAAACGAAGAACACGACCATTGACAACCGCCCACCGGGCGATCCCCTGGGAAGGTTTACGAATTCGTCATTCCCAAAGGTAGGACACCAGACCAATAGCACTCTAATGTGCCTAGGCAGTGAACCGCCGAATAAGGGGCGGGCATAGGCCTGACGAAGGAGAAAACCGTGCCTGAGGGTCACGATCTGCCGGAACTGACGGATGACGAGAAACACCTGGCCAGCCTCGGATACACCCAGGAACTGAACCGCTCCTGGTCCGGGTTCAGCAACTTCGCGATCTCGTTCTCGATCATCTCGATCCTGGCGGGCTGCTTCACGTCGTTCGGCCTCGGCTGGAACAACGGCGGCCCCGCAGCGATCGCATGGGGGTGGCCGATCGTCTCGGTCTTCATCCTGATCATCGGGCTGTGCATGTCCGAGTTGGTGTCCGCGTACCCCACCTCGGGCGGCATCTACTGGTGGGCAAGCAAACTCGGGGGTGCCAAGGCCGGCTTCTACACCGGCTGGCTGAACCTCATCGGCCTGATCGCCATCCTGGCCTCGGTCGCCTACGGCGCCGCGACGTTCCTGGACCTCACGCTGGGCACGTTCAGTGAAACCTGGCTGGCCGGCTACAGCCTGACCAGGACGTTCCTCATCTTCCTGGTGATTCTGGCGTTGTCGGCGACAGTCAACATCTTCTCGTCGCATCTGCTCGCCGTGATCAACAACATCTCGGTGTGGTGGCACGTGGCAGGCGCCGCGATCGTCATCGGCATCCTGATCTTCGTTCCGGAGCAGCACGCCAGCTTCGGTGACGTGTTCGCCAAGACCATCAACAACAGCGGCATGTTCGGCGGAACGACATCGGGTTTCGGTTTCCTCCTCCTGGTGCTGCCGATTTCGGCGATCCTGACGCAGTACACGATCACGGGTTACGACGCTTCGGCGCACCTCTCGGAGGAGACCCAAGGCGCCGCCGACGGCGCGGCCAAGGGCATTTGGCGCTCGATCTTCTACTCGGCCATTGGTGGCTGGATCCTGCTGCTGACGTTCCTGTTCGCCGTCAAAGACTCCGATGCGGTGTCGGCAGGCGGCGGCGCGGTCGCGGTCATCTTCGCGCAGGCGATGGACTCCAAGTGGGTCGGCATCGTGCTCCTGATCTCGACGGCTGGCCAGCTCTTCTGCACCACCGCCTGCCAGACCAGCGCCTCGCGCATGCTGTTCGCGTTCAGCCGCGACCGTGCGGTTCCCGGACACCAGCTGTGGGCCAAGGTCAGCAAGCACAAGATCCCCGCCAACGGCGTCATCGTCACCGCTTCGCTCGCCGCCATTCTCACGCTGCCCGCGCTGGTCGAGGTCGACATCAACGGCGCACCGGTCCCGATCGCGTTCTTCGCCGTGGTGTCCATCGGCGTGGTGGGGCTCTACCTCTGCTTCGCGGTGCCGATCTACTACCGTTGGAAGGCCGGCGACGAGTTCCCCGTCGGCAAGTGGAACTTGCGTGGACACCACAAGTGGATGGCACCCGTTGCCCTGATCGAAATCGTCGTCACCTCGATCATCGCCATGTTCCCGACGTCCTCGGGCGGCGTGCCGTGGGGTGACGCCTTCGAATGGAAGTTCGTCAACTACACCCCGCTGCTGGTGGGCGGCGTGCTGATCCTGCTCTACATCTACTGGCACGCCTCGGTGAAGAACTGGTTCACCGGGCCGATCAAGCAGGTGGACGCCAGCGGCGAGGCATTGGAAGGCGTCTCCTGAGACGACCTGTCACCAGGTATTGGTGCGCAGCACGATCTCGGCGGCCAGCTGCGCCGAAAGGCCGACGGGCGCGGTAGGGCCAAAGATGGGCTACCCAAAGAGTTCTCGCACATCCGACGCGGTGATGGCCGACCCGAAGACCTCGCCATCGTCGACGACGGCGGTAAACAGTTCGCGCTTACGCTCCTGCAGCGCGACCACCTTCTCCTCGATGGTGCCCTGCGAAACGAGCCGATAGACCGTCACCGGCCGCGTCTGACCGATGCGATGGGTCCGGTCGATGGCCTGAGCCTCGGCTGCTGGATTCCACCACGGATCACAAACGAAGCAGTAGTCGGCCTCTGTGAGGTTGAGTCCGAAGCCGCCGGCCTTGAGGCTGATCAAGAACACCTGGTTGGTGGCTGCCCTGAAGCTGCGGATGGCGGCCGCACGCTGGCGCGAACTCGATGATCCGTCCAGGTAGCTGTAACTGACTCCGGCTTCGTCCAGGCTCGCTCGCAGGATGTCGAGGAAACCGGTGAACTGGCTGAAGACCAACGCGCTGTGGCCTTCAGACACCAACTCGGGCAACTGTTCGACCAGGAAGTCGACCTTCGCAGCGCCAACGTCGAGCTTCGACTCGTCGACCAATCCGGCATGGAGGCTGAGCTGCCGCAGCAGGGTCAACGACCGGAACACCTGAAACCGGTTCTTCTCCCATTCGCCCAGTAGCCCGAGCACCTTCTGGCGCTCGCGGGCCAGCCGGGTGTCGTAGATCTTTCGGTGTTTGGCACTGAGGTCGAGCGTGAGCACCTGTTCTTGCTTCGGCGGCAGTTCCGTCGCGACCTGGCCCTTGGTTCGGCGCAGCATCACCGGCTTGATCCGGCGGCGCAGAACGGGCAACCGTTCTTTGTTGCTTCCCGACTCGATCGGCTTGCGGAAGTAGTCGGTGAACGCCTTGGGCGACGGGAAAAGGCCCGGTGCAGTGATCGACAGCAAGGACCACAACTCCATCAGGTTGTTCTCCATGGGCGTGCCGGTGATGGCCAGTTTGAATCGGGCGTCGAGTCGCCGCACGCATTGATGGGTTTTGCTGGTGTGGTTCTTGACGAACTGGGCCTCGTCGAGAATGACTCCCGCCCAATCGATCCCGGCGTACGCTTCGAAATCGATGCGCAGCAGAGCATACGAGGTGACGACGATGTCGGCGTTCGCAGCTTGGTCCGCCAGTGAGGTGCCCGATCGGGCTTCGGTGCTGGTGACGGCCACCGCAGTCAGCCCAGGGGTGAACTTGCGGCACTCGTCGACCCAGTTGGTGACCACGCTGGTGGGCGCGACCACCAGGAACCGTCGGGGGCCCCGCTCGGCGGCGCGGGCGATGAGCGCGAGGGTCTGCACCGTCTTACCTAGCCCCATGTCGTCGGCCAGCACCCCACCAAGTTCGTTGTCCCACAAGAACGACAGCCAGTTCAGGCCGTCGCGCTGGTAGTCCCGCAGCGTGGCATCGAGGCCCTCGGGCACCTCGACCGGAAGCGGCGGCCGTGCCGTGGCCAGCCGAGCGAGACTCTCCCGCCAGCTGGCCAACTGCTTGTCGACGACGCCCAGGGCCAACAGCTCCTCCCACAGGGTGACGTTGTACGAGCCCGCGTTGACCTTGTCGCCCTCGATCTCGCCCAGCGCGCGAGCTTCGTCGATGAGTTCCCGCAGGCGGAGCAGCTCCGGGGTTTCTAGGGGGAAGTAGACCCCGTTGGGCAGCAGCATATGCGTTGCCCCCGATGCCAATTCCGCGATGACCGCGGCGATGGGCACCTGTTGCCCGTCGACCTGCACCGAGATGCTGAGGTCGAACCAGTCGTTGCGCACCGGCTCCCCGTCGCCGCTGCTGAACTCCAGCTGCGGAGCGTCGTCCGCGGCACGGAAATCACGTGCGCCCTGGTCTAGCTCGACCGTGAAGGCGTCGCGGCAGTCCAGTTGCGGGAGGATCTCGCTGCAGAGCACCGCGGCCTCGACCAACGTGAGTTCGATGGTCGAGCGCAGAATCGCCGTCGATGCCACCGTGGTGGCGTCTGTCGCGGATTTGGCATAGTCGATCGCCAACAACTCGTCAACCACCCCGGCATAGGCAATGCCGCGCAACATTCGCTGGATATGTTGTGTCGCTTGCTGTTTCCAGTTGTGCGCCGCGGCCGCGACGGCCCGCAGCGCGGGGGTGACCCGCTCCCAGGCGAGGTCCTCGGCGTCGGCGTCACGGTAACCCGTCCGCTGCGGATGCGAATCGGGATCGAAATCATGGTGTTTGTCATTCACCTCGTAGCGCGTGCTCCAGAACGCACGGGCACCATCGTGACTCAGCTTCACCGTCAGTACCGGCAGCGGCCCACTGATGGTGGGCGGGGTGAATAGCCCCTCCTCGATCTCCACCGGCGCGACGTCGGCCAACCGCGGGAGCACGTCGAGCGAGAACTCCGCAATCGTCTCGGCGGGAATGTGCACCCGTTCGTTGCGGCCGATCAGGTCCAGCGTGGTACGTCCGGGCACCGGATCGAACCGGCCTAGCCGCGCCACCCCGTCGACGACCCTGTACATCCCGTGCGGAGCAGGTGAACCGATCAGGCCCACACCGTCGGGATCCCATCGCTCGCCGTCCACGACAAGAACGACCGACATTGTGGCGCCGCCGGCGCCATCGGAGACGAAGTCGAGCCGCAACTGCGCACTCTTGATGAAGTCGACGGCTTGCAGACCTTTGGCGGCGACCATGGTGACCCCGACGTCGACGGCGTCGTCAAGCCGCGACCAGAAGGCGGGTGGCACGTGGCTGATTGTCATGGCGTCGCCGATGGGCAGCACACCAGACCTGTTCGCCTCGTTCAGGAGCGCACGGACCGCGGCATACTGGCGCCGATCGAATTCGCCGGCCTCGGCGTGGTACGCCAGGCGTTGCCAGGTCAGGCCGGTCTTGATCCAGGTTCCGCGCTTGCCGACGGTGACGGGGCGCAGCGCGATCGTCGCGCCGGGACGGTACCGAGTAGGTGCTGCGATGGAGAACTCCAACCCGATCGGCGAGGTGTGCTCGCCGCTCGGAGGCGCCAGCTCGTCCAACACCTTGGCGAGAATGGTGCGCCACCGGTCGGTGTCGGGAGGCCGCGACTCACCCTCCGCGGCAGTCAGCAGCAGTGCGACGGCGTGTTTGCAGTAGGCGCCCACCGGGCACGAACAGGCGACCCATGCGAGCTCGAGATCGTCGTCGAAGGACTCGAAGTTGACGGTGACCGAGTACACGTTGTTGCCGGAACCGGCACAGCGACCGGTGAGCTCGAGTCCGTTGGCGCTCCACGCGGTATCGCGGACACGGCCCAGATTGGCATACCGCGCACCACGCTGGATGGTCGCGGCGTCGAAGTCGGCGAGCAGCTCACCGGCGTCAGGGACGAACCCGTGGGGTGACGACATGGGCGAAGGATAGAGACGTGCCCCGACAGCGTCCGTGACGTCGGCTTGGCGTGTCTGCACACAGGCCAGCAGCTCGAATCGCACGCGGCACAGGCGACACTGCGGTCACTTCCGCAACAGAAACGGATACGCGACGAAGTCACCACGTGCTGGTGCGCAGCACGATCTCGGCGGCCAGCTGCGCCGTCGACTCGTGCGCGTTGCGCCTGCCGAGCAGTTCGACCAGCCGGAAGTCGCCGTAGACGTAGCGCTGGCTGGCCTTGGCGACGTTGCGTGCCGACGGCGTGCTGACCAATGCGGTGGTGTTCACCTCGACCGGCGGGCAGTGTTCGTCGCGGATCACCCCTGCCTGGTCGGCGACGCACGGGTGCCCGCGGTCGATCACCACCAGCCCGATGAAGCGGTCAAGGCGGGTGGCCGCGAGCTCCCATGCCAATTCGCCGCCGACGCGATCGCCGACCAGCAGCGCCCAGCGCACCTTGAGGGCGTCGAGGATGCCGACCACCGCCTTGGGACTCAGCCGCGGGTCAGGCCCGATCACGACGGTCCGCAGCGATGCGGTGTGCAGCCGCTGACAGACCGCGTCGTAGGCCGACGGCCCCTGATGTGCCGCGCCAAGCAGCACGACGGCCGACCCCTTGTCGGGACCCGACACGTCGACGGTGGCCGGGAACCCGTCGACGGTCACCACGGTCGAAGGCATTTGGTCACGCTACAGGGGTTGCTCGTGTTCATGGCCGATTTCACCGGTCTCCGACTTCGCCGTCAGCGCAATTCGAAGCGCTGCGCCTGTTTGGCCACTAGCTCCATAAACGTCTGCGGCAGCGTCGCTTTGACGGCGATTGTCGGATTCGGCGTCGGGAGCGCGATCCCGAACACGGCTGACGGACCGACGTTCTCGAACGAAAAGTAGACACTGTTCTGCTGCGTGCCAAGCTGCATGGTCTGCTGGTAGGCGAGCGCACTGGGACGCGACGTCTCGAGCCGGGTGGTGGTCATCGGAATGCCTTGCGAGGACCGGTCGAAGAAGGTCTGGAAGCTGGCACACCGCTGCGCCACGGCGGCCAGCCCGTCGAGGTCGAGGGGCCACGACACCACCGTCATCACCATCCGGGCGCCGTCGTAGGCCACCACGTACTTCGCCGCGCTGCCCGCGCCGCGCTCGGCCGAGGCGGCGATCACCCGGGTGAGCCCGTCCGTGCAGCCCTCGGGACTGGACAGCATCGCCGGTGGTCCGCCCTCACCGTCGACCTGGTCGGGATTCTCGGGGACGCGGTCGTACTGCACGCCTGCCGGGAAGTCGGCGGCGGTCAGGACCGCCGCCTCCAGCCGGGCGCCCGGCCAGGTCGCGGTGCCGTCGATGGCGTGCGCGCAGCCGGACAGCGCGGCGGTCAGGACCACCAACACTGCGGCTGCGGTGCGCCGTCCGATCATTCCTCGAGGTTACTCAGCCCCGAGGTGACGGTCGGGCGTCGCGGCGCACCCCGCTCGAGCAGCTCCATGACGGCGTCCACGTCGAGGTGGGCGGCCAACAGGTCGGCCATCAGGTCGAGTTGTCCATCGCGACGTGCGGCGACGTCGACGTCGTCGGCGACCATGAAGCCGCGCCGCCCCGCCGCCTCCGCGGCCTCGGTCAGCCACCGGCGGCGCACGTCGTCGTTGTCGAGCAGACCGTGCCAGTGGGTGCCGAACACCGCGCCGCGGCGGATTCCGACCCCAAGCCAGTCCGCCTCTGCGCTGCGGGCCAGCTGGCCGTGGTGGATCTCGTAGCCGTGCAGCGGAATACGCCCGCGCCCGTCCCAGAGTTCGAGGGTCTTCTCGGGTGCGAAGACGACGTCGGCGTCGAGTAGCCCCAGACCCTCGGTGCGACCGGTGCCGGATTCCACCGGGTCGTCGATGGTGCGGCACAACATCTGGAAGCCCCCGCACACGCCCAGCACCGGCCGGCCCGACACCGCGTGGGCGACGACCCCGTCGGCCAGCCCAGTGGCACGCAGCCAGCCGAGGTCGGACACCGTGGCCTTGCTGCCGGGGAGCACGACGACGTCGGAATCGGCCAGGTCGGCGGGGTCGGTGACCCACCGCACCAGCACCCCCGGCTCGCAGGCCAGTGCCTCGACGTCGGTGGAGTTCGAGATGCGCGGCAACCGGACGGCGGCCACCCTGAGCCACTCCGGGCCCCGCGGTGGTTGCACCTGTCCCACCGCGTGATGGGCGCGAACGGACAGCGAGTCCTCGGCGTCCAGCCACAATCCGTCGCTGTACGGGATGACGCCGTAGGTCGGCCTGCCGGTCAGACGCTGCAACTGGTCCAGCCCGGGTGCCAACAGGGCGGGATCGCCGCGGAACTTGTTGACGACGTATCCGGCGATGAGGCGCTGGTCGTCGGGTTCGAGGACGGCGACCGTGCCGAACAGGTGCGCGAGCAGCCCGCCGCGGTCGATGTCGCCGACCAGCACGACGGGCATGTCGGCTGCGCGCGCCAGCCCCATGTTGGCCAGATCGGTCGCCCGCAGGTTGATCTCGGCCGGCGAGCCCGCGCCCTCACAGATCACGGCGTCGAATTCACCTCGTAGCGAAGCGAGTTCGTCGGCCACCACCGTGGCCAGCTCCGTGCGGTGGTGGAAGTAGTCGGCCGCGCCAACCGATCCGGTGACCCTACCGCGGACCACCAGTTGCGAGGTGCGGTCGCCGCTCGGCTTGAGCAGGATCGGGTTGAACCGGATGCTGGGCGCCAGGCCCGCGGCGCGCGCCTGCATGGCCTGTGCGCGGCCGATCTCGCCGCCGTCGGCGGTGACGGCCGAGTTGTTGGACATGTTCTGCGCCTTGAACGGCGCGACGCGAATACCCTTGCGGGACAGCAGCCGACACAACCCGGCGACCACCATCGACTTCCCTGCGTCCGACGTGGTGCCCGCGACCAGCAGCGCTCCGCTCACTTTTCTCTGGCGAGCAGTCTCACAGCTGGGTCAGGATGTCGACGCCGTCCTCTGTGACCACCATCGTGTGTTCAAACTGCGCCGTCCACTTCTTGTCCCTGGTGGCGACGGTCCAGCCGTCGTCCCAGATCTCGTAGTCCAGCGCGCCCAGGTTGATCATCGGCTCGATGGTGAACGTCATGCCCGGCTCGAGGACGGCGCTGACGGCGGGCTCGTCGTAGTGCAGCACCACCAGCCCGTTGTGGAAGGTGGTGCCGATGCCGTGGCCGGTGAAGTCGCGAACCACGTTGTAGCCGAACCGGTTCGCGTAGGCCTCGATCACCCGTCCGACGACCGACAACGAGCGTCCCGGTTTGACGGCCTTGATCGCGCGCATCGTCGCTTCGTGGGTGCGCTCGACGAGCAGGCGGTGTTCCTCGGCGACGTCACCGGCCAGGAAGGTCGCGTTGGTGTCGCCGTGCACGCCGTCGAGGTAGGCGGTGACGTCGATGTTGACGATGTCGCCGTCCTGCACCACCGTCGAGTCGGGGATGCCGTGGCAGATGACCTCGTTCAGCGACGTGCAGCACGACTTCGGGTAGCCCTTGTAACCCAGCGTGGACGGGTAGGCGCCGTGGTCGACCATGTAGCCGTGGGCGATCCGGTCGAGTTCATCGGTGGTCACACCCGGCGCGACGGCCTTGCCGGCTTCGGCGAGCGCGCCCGCCGCGATGCGTCCGGCGACACGCATCTTCTCGATCACCTCGGGCGTCTGCACCCAGGGCTCGGTGCCTTCCTTCGCGGTCGGCTTCCACGCGTACTCCGGCCGGGCAATCGACGTGGGTACCGGCAGCGTCGGCGACAGATCTCCAGAACGGAGCGCGGTGCGAACAGGCATGATGCCAGCGTAACCAAGAGAATGGGAATCTCCCACAGAGAGGATGGTGCTACCGCACCGCGTGGAGATCGAGGGCACACCTGCTGAGCCGGCTGGGCATGCGGGACGTCGAGGACTCCACCGAACGCCTCGTCATCGAGATGAACCGGCCCGATCTGACCAGCACCCGCGGCGCTCTGCAGGGCGGACTCGGCGCCACACTGACGTTCGCCGTCCTCGAGCCATGTTAGCGCCGCCGGAAGCGCTTGATCACCGCGCGGCGCGGCCCGCGGATATCGACCGAGCCACACACGCTGCGCCCGGTGAGGACCACGTGTGGCGTGCCTTCGGCGGGTGCGTCCTTGCGGTGATCGCGGGCGCTGCCGACGACTACTTCGACGTCGTCGATCGACGCGCTCGCGCCGTCGGGCAGCCGAATGTCCACCGACCCGAACTTCACGTCGAGCTCGATCACCACGATCGGCCCAGCGAAGCGTGCTCGCGTCAGGTCGAGGTCGATCGAACCCATCCGCCGAACCAGCGCCAGTCGGGTGGGTACCACCCACTCCCCTTGGCGCTTCAGCGATCCGAGCACACCGCGTAGCTCGACGCGGTCGGTCGAGGAGGTGACGATCGCGCCGGGGCCGGGCAGATCCTCGACGAGGGCGGCGAGCTCGGAGTGCAACCGGGCCTGCGAGACCGCACCCGATCGCTCCTCGAACTCGTCGATGTCGATCAGCCCGAGCGCCACGGCGTTGTGCAGGCGGCGCTGGGTGCCGTTGCGGTCGGCGTCCGAGATGCGTAGCGCGGCGACTTCTCCGTTCGCACCGGAGTCGACGCCCGAGTTGATGCTGGTCATTGCAGGCCCGTCCCTTCTGGAGAACAGGCTACTCAGGCGAGGTAGTCGGGGGGCAAGCCGTTCAACATGTCCTTGCACATCCGGACCGCGTACTCGGAGCTTCCACCGCCGACGATAAGTGCCGCAAAGGCCATGTCGCCGCGGTAACCGGCGAACCAGGCGTGCGAGCCGCCCTCGAACTCCGCCTCGCCGGTCTTGCCGCGCACGTCGCCCGCTCCCTTCAGATCGGTCGCGGTGCCGTTGGTCACCACCAGTTGCATCATCGGGCGCAGGCCGTCGAGCATCTTCGGTGAGATGGGCGTGGTGTCGCCCGTCACCTGGGTCTGGCGGCCTTCGATCAGTTGCGGCACAGGGGTTTTGCCTGCGGCGACGGTCGCGGCGGCCAGTGCCATGCCGAACGGGCTGACCAGCACCTTGCCCTGTCCGAAGCCGTCCTCGGTGCGTTCGGTGAGGTTCACCGTCGGCGGCACCGAGCCCGTCACCGTGGTGATTCCGTCGACCACGAAGTCGGTGCCGATGCCGTACTGCGCGGCGGCCGTGGTCAGGCCCTTCGGCGGCATCCTGCTGGCCAGCTCGGCGAAGGTGGTGTTGCACGAACTCGCGAACGCCCGCGACATCGGCACGGTGCCAAGGTCGAACCCGCCGTAGTTGGGGATCGTGCGCTGGCCGATGTCCATGTGGCCGGGGCAGGCCAGCAGAGTGTTGGGGGTCGCCATGTCGCGGTCGATCGCCGCACCGGCCGTGATGATCTTGAAGGTCGACCCCGGCGGGTACAGCCCCGTGGTGGCGGTGGGTCCGTCGGCGTCGGCCGCCGCGTTCTGCGCGACGGCCAGGATCTCGCCGGTGGACGGCTTGATCGCCACGATCATGGCCTTGCGGCCGACCATGTTGACGGCGTCCTGCGCCGAGTCCTGCACGGCGCGATCAAGACTGATGGTCACCGACGGCGACGGCGCCCCCGGCACCTCGTTGAGCACGTCGACCTCGGCGCCGTTCTGGTTGACGCTTTCCACGCGCCAGCCGGCCTCGCCGTCGAGTTCGTCGACCACCGACTTCTTCACCTCGTCGATGATCGCTGGCGCGAAGCGATCGTCGGTGGGCAGCAGTTCGGCCTGCGGAGTGATGACCACTCCGGGACGGTTGCCGATCGCGGCCGCCACTTGATCGCGGTCGGATTGTCGTAACGTGATCAGATCGAGCGGCTTCGCCGAGGAACTGGCCTGCTCGGCGAGGCGCTGCGCATCGATGGTCGGGTCGAAGGGACGCAACGCGTCGGCGACGGCGACCGCGGTCGCCATCAGACCGCCGCCGGCGAGCTTCGCGGCCTTGGCGTCCAACGCGTAGTGGTACAGGTAGCCGGGAACCAGGACGTCGGTGCCACCGCGCTCGTTGACCGAGGCTCGCGGCGGTGCGTCTGCGCGTAGCGCGAAGGTCTGATGCTCGCCCAGATTCGGGTGCAAACCCGTTGCACTCCAACGGACTTCCCAGCGGCCCTCGTCGCGCAGCATGTTGAGCTGTCCGTCGTAGGTCCAGGTGCGGTTCTTGGGAAGGTGCCAGGTGTAGCGGTAGGCCACGCTGCCGGTGTCCTCGGCGTACTTCGAGCTCAGGATCTGCGCGTCCAGGCCGGTGGCCTGCAGTCCTGACCAGGCTTCGGTCAGCGCGGCCCTGGCTTCCGTGGGCTTGTCGCTGAGGTCGGCAGCGGCGCCGGTGTTGCCCGCAGCGAGCGCGGCGAAGAACGCCGCGGCGATCGGTTCGGGACCGTTGGGCTTCGGAGTGCACGAGGTCAGCGCGCCCGCCGCGCCGATGAGGACCGTCACCGTCAACAGACCGGCGACCCGTGATGCAGATGAGGTTCGCGTTGCCATTGGGGCAGATGTTATGAGTGTGACTGCCCAATGTCCGGGAGGCGCACCGAGATCGAACCGTGACGAGTTCGTAGGGTCAGTCGAGCAAAACCGTGGCGAAGGTGCCGACCTGGCGGAACCCGATCCGGGCGTAGGTGGCTCGAGCGACGGTGTTGAAGCTGTTGACGTACAGGCTCGCTGTGCGGCCGCTGCGGACCACGGCGCCAGCGAGTGCTGCGGTGCCCGCGGCACCAAGGCCGCGGCCGCGCGAGTCGGGCCGCACCCAGACGCCCTGGATCTGGCCGACCGCAGGCGATTGCGAGCCGACCTCGGCCTTGAACACGACCTCGCCCCGCTCGAAGCGCGCCCATGCCCTGCCCGCGGCGATCAGCCCGGCGACCCTGCGCCGATAACCGCGGCCGCCGTCCCCGAGCCGGGGATCGACGCCGACCTCACCGATGAACATGTCGATGGCCGCCACCAGATAGGCATCGAGCTCGTCGATCCGGACCGCGCGCACCGCGGGGTCGATCGCGCATAGCGGTGCGTTGTCGAGCGCCATCAACGGCTGGTGGTCACGCACGTCACGGGCCGGGCCCCAGGCGTTCTCCAGCCGGCGCCACATCGGCAACACCAGCTCGGCGCGGCCGACCAGCGACGAGCAGCGGCGCGCGGTACTCATCGCCTTGTCGGCGAACGCATCGAGGTCAGAAGTCTCGCCGCGCAGCGGAATGAGGTTCGGCCCGGCGTAGCAGAGCGACTCGCCGGGACGACGACGCGTCCAGAGCTCTCCCCCGATGGCGGTCGGCTCGACACCGTGATCGGCGACCCTCGACGCCACCATGCACGTACCGACCGGATCGTCGTCGAGCACCCTGCGCACCATCGCCGCGTCGCGCACCACCGTCACGCGCCGCTCGTCGGCGAGGCGGAACAGCGGTGGGGCCGACATGGTCACTCTTTCCAACTACAACCCGGGGCGGAGGTGACCCCGCTCACAGGGATCCAGCTCAGCTTACGGTTACTACGGGAGAACCGCTCGCACCATCCGAACTGCGCTCATCAGCGATCCGCATCGCCTCTTCGATCAGGGTCTCAACGATCTGCGACTCGGGCACCGTCTTGATGACCTCGCCGCGAACGAAGATCTGCCCCTTGCCGTTTCCGGAAGCTACGCCGAGGTCGGCCTCACGGGCCTCGCCCGGCCCGTTGACGACACAGCCCATCACGGCGACGCGGAGCGGGAAGTCCAGACCGTCCAGCCCGGCGGACACCGCGTTGGCCAGCGTGTAGACATCGACCTGCGCGCGCCCGCACGACGGACAGGACACGATCTCCAGCCCGCGCGGGCGGAGATTCAGCGACTCCAGGATCTGGTTGCCGACCTTGATCTCTTCGACCGGCGGCGCCGACAGCGATACCCGGATCGTGTCGCCGATGCCCCGAGACAACAGGGCACCGAACGCGACCGCGGACTTGATGGTGCCCTGGAACGCCGGGCCTGCCTCGGTGACGCCGAGGTGCAGCGGGTAGTCGCACTGCGCGGCGAGCTGCTCGTAGGCCTCGACCATGACGACGGGATCGTTGTGCTTGACGCTGATCTTGATGTCGCCGAAGCCGTGCTCCTCGAACAGCGAGGCCTCCCACAGCGCCGACTCGACGAGCGCCTCCGGGGTGGCCTTGCCGTACTTCAGCATCATCCGCTGGTCCAGCGACCCGGCGTTGACGCCGATGCGGATGGGGATGCCTGCGGCACCCGCAGCCTTCGCCACTTCCTTGACCCGGCCGTCGAACTCCTTGATGTTGCCGGGGTTGACGCGCACCGCGGCGCAGCCCGCGTCGATCGCGGCGAAGATGTACTTCGGCTGGAAGTGGATGTCGGCGATCACCGGGATTTGGGACTTCTTGGCGATCGCCGGGAGCGCGTCGGCGTCCTCCTGGCGTGGGCACGCCACCCGGACGATGTCGCAGCCCGCCGCGGTCAGTTCGGCGATCTGCTGCAGGGTCGAGTTGATGTCGTGGGTCTTGGTGGTGCACATCGACTGCACCGCGATCGGATGGTCGCTGCCGACGCCGACGTCGCGGACCATCAACTGCCGGGTCTTGCGGCGCGGCGCCAGAGTCGGCGCGGGCGGTGCAGGCATCCCCAGCCCGATGGACGTGGTCATGGCATCTCCTACTGGAAGAGTCTGATGGGGTTGACCAGGTCCGCAGTCACGGTCAGCAGCATGTAGCCGGCCACCACGACCAGCACGACGTAGGTGGGGACCATCAGCTTGAGGTAGTTCACCGGCCCCGCGGCGTCGATGCGGCGGGCCGAACGAATCATATTGCGAATCTTCTCGTACACCGCGATGGCGATGTGGCCGCCGTCGAACGGCAGCAGCGGTACCAGGTTGATCGCGCCGAGCACGAAGTTCAGCTGAGCCAGGAAGAACCAGAACGCCACCCACAGGCCGTGGTCGACGGTGTCACCGCCGATGATGCTGGCGCCAACCACGCTGATGGGCGTCTCCGGGTCGCGTTCGCCGCCGCCGATGGCGTGCACCAGCGCGCCGACCTTGCTGGGGATCTTCGCCAGCGACTTGCCGAGTTCGACGGCCAGATCGCCGGTGAAGGCGAACGTCCCCGGCACCGCCGAGAGCGGGTTGTACGGGGTGGGCCCGAACTCGGCAGGCGCGACGCCGATGGCGCCGATGGTGATCGGGCTGGTGGCGTCCTTCGTCACCCAGCGCTCGGTGCGCTCGACGTCGACGACGGTGGTGAACTCGTGGACCTGACCGTTCTCGCTGCGCTGCACGACGAACGGTGTCGGACCGCCGGCCTTGCGCACCGCGGCCACCAACTCGTCGAAGGTCTTCACGTCGGTGCCGCCGACCTTGACCACGGTGTCGCTCGGCTTGATCCCGGCGATCGCGGCAGGACCGGGGCCCGTGCACTTCCCAGGCTCGCCCTTGCTGACATCGGCTGCCACACAAGCGGTTTCGCCGACGATCGCGGTGGTCGGCGGATGCAGGTTCGGCAGCCCCCACACGACCGCGATGCCATAGATCAGCACCAGGCCGATGATGAAGTTCATCGCAGGCCCGGCGAACAGCACCGCGACCCGCTTCCACACCTTCTGCCGGTACATGGCGTATGGGCGGTCCTCGGGTGCGAGTTCGTCGACCGACGTCATTCCTGCGATGTCGCAGAAGCCGCCCAATGGGACGGCCTTGACCCCGTACTCGGTGTAGCCCAGCTTGTTGGGACGCATGGTCGACCACAGCGTGGGACCGAAGCCGACGAAGTAGCGGCGCACCTTCATCCCGGTGGCACGCGCCACCCACATGTGCCCGCACTCGTGCAAGGCCACGGACAGCAGAATGGCCAGCGCGAAGAGCACGATGCCGATCACGAACATCATCTGGTGGGTACGACCTCCTGTGCGACCGAGCGTCGGGCCCTCGCCCGGGCCCAGTCCTGCGCGTCGAGTACGTCTTCTACGGTAGCGGGTTCGGCAGCCCACTGATCTGCGGCGTGCAACACGTCGCTCACCGTTCGGACGATCGACGGAAACCGGATGCGCCCTGCCAGGAACGCCGCCGCCGCCTCTTCGTTGGCGGCGTTGTAGACCGCGGTGAGGCAACCACCCCCGCTTCCGGCGTGCCTGGCCAGCGCGACGGCGGGGAACACCGCATCGTCCAGGGGCTCGAACTCCCAGGTCGAGGCCGTGGCGAAGTCACACGCCGACGCGGCGCCGGCCACCCGGGCGGGCCAGCCCAGCGCCAGCGCGATGGGCAGTTTCATGTCCGGCGGGCTGGCCTGGGCGATGGTGGAGCCGTCGGTGAAGGTGACCATCGAGTGCACGATCGACTGCGGGTGCACCACCACGTCGATGCGGTCGTAACCGACACCGAACAGCAGGTGAGTCTCGATCAGCTCCAGGCCCTTGTTCACCAGCGACGCCGAGTTCAGCGTGTTCATCGGACCCATCGACCAGGTGGGATGCGCGCCGGCCTGCTCAGGGGTGACGTGCTCCAGGTCCGCCGCCGCCCAACCCCGGAACGGTCCACCCGATGCGGTCAGCACAAGCCGGGCGACCTCGTCGGCGGAACCGCCACGCAGGCACTGGGCCAGCGCGGAGTGCTCGGAGTCCACCGGAACGATCTGTCCCGGCGCGGCGGCCTTGAGCACCAGCGGACCACCCGCGACCAGCGACTCCTTGTTGGCCAGCGCCAGCCGGGCCCCGGACCTCAGTGCGGCCAGCGTGGGGCGCAGACCGAGCGCGCCGACCAGGGCGTTGAGCACGACGTCCGCCTCGGTGTTCTCCACTAGCCGAGTCGCGGCGTCGGGACCCGCGTATGTCACGTCCCCGATCCGGGCTGCGGCGGCAGGGTCGGCGACCGCGACGTTGGTGACACCGGTCTGAGCGCGTTGGCGATCCAGCAGGTCGGCGTTGCCACCACCCGCAGCGAGTCCGACCACCTCGAAGCGATCCGGGTTGGCGGCGATGACGTCGAGCGCCTGGGTGCCGATCGACCCGGTGCTACCCAGAATCAGCACGCGGACGCGGCTGATCCCCGGGTCGCTTCGCTCCTGCCCGCCGGCGTTCACCGTTCCATTGTGACGCCAACCGAGGCAAAAGCCCCGAATCACTGCCACATCCGGGGACGGCGCCACGTAACCCTTACGCAATCGTGACGCACACCATCCCGCACCATCCGTGACCCGAGCGAGTGCGAATGCCAGGTGTCACGGGCGACGGCACGCGTCGTCCCATAACTCGGGAGAAGACATGAATTCAGCTCACCGCAGAGCATTTACAGCGGCAGGCCTGAGCGCGGTCGCCGTCTTCGGCGTGGCCGCGTGTTCGAGCGGTTCCGCCACGGAGGCCTCCAGCAGCAGCGCGATGACCAGTTCGTCGAGCATGGCGATGACGTCGGCCGCACCCGCGAGCGCCGCGGCCGATCCCGCCGCCGACCTCGTCGGCGCGAGCTGCGCCGCATACGGGGCGCAGGTCCCCACCGGGCCGGGTTCGGTCACTGGCATGGCGATGGACCCGGTCGCGACCGCGGCCTCGAACAACCCGATGCTCAAGACGCTGACCCAGGCCGTCTCGGGCAAGCTCAACCCAGGCGTGAACCTGGTCGACACCCTCAACGGTGGTGAGTTCACCGTGATCGCTCCGACGGATGACGCATTCGCCAAGATCGACGCCGCGACACTCCAAAAGCTCAAGACCGACGCCCCGTTACTGAACCGCATCCTCACTTACCACGTGATCCCCGGCCGGCTGAGCCCCGCTCAGGCCGCCGGTAAGCACGCGACGGTCGAAGGCGGCGAGGTCACCGTCACCGGAGCCGGCGAGGCGCTGAAGTTCGACGAGTCTGGGCTGGTGTGCGGCGGGGTCAAGACCGCCAACGCAACCGTCTACATGGTCGACACCGTGATGATGCCGCCGGCACCGGCGTAACCGCTCGTCCCCGGCTACGACTGACGGGCCGACGGGTCGGCGGTGGCCTCGATCTTCATCACCATCTCGTCGCGGATGGTCAGCACCACCACGGCGAACAGCCGCCCCCGGTCGAACGCCAGCAGCACCGGCTCGCCGGCCGGACCGCCGACCACCGTCGCCCCCGGCCCCAGGTAGCGCATCAGGTTCGCGGCGACGGCGTGCGGCCCGTGGTTGACCTGTGGCGGCGGGGCGGGGTCGGCGAGCACCGTGCCGACCCCCCAGACCGTCGGATCGAGCACCGACGCCAGCGCCTCCAGGTCACCGTTCGCGCACGCGGTGATGAACGTGGTGGTGACACGTCGGTGATCGGTCCGCACGACGTCGACCGCGCGTGGTGCCGCGTCGGCGAACTTCCCGCGCGCGCGGCGGGCCAGTTGACGGCACGTGCCCGCAGGCCTGCCGACCGTCTCGGCGATCTCGTCGAACGGAACCGCGAACACGTCGTGCAGCACGAACGCCACCCGCTCCCCAGGGGTCAGGCGCTGCAACACCTCCAGCAGAGCGGTGTGGACCTCGTCGTCCAGGGTCACGCGGTCGGCGGGATCACGTTCGCCCGCAACGTCGTGTTCGGGCCGCAGCACCGTCTCGAGCCGGACCCGCGCCGATCGGAGCTGATCCAGGCACAGCCTTCCGGCGACGACGGTCAACCAGCCGCGGACGTCGTCGATCCCGGCCAGCTCGGTGCGGGACAGCCGCAGGAACGCCTCCTGCGCGACGTCCTCGGCCTCGCCGACGTCGCCGAGCATCTGATAGGCGAGATTCACCAGGTAGGGCCGGTGATCTCGCCACGCGACGGTGATGTCGCCGTCCGCACCAGACCCATCGCTCATGCATGTACGACGAATCGGCGGCTCGAAAAGTTACAAGCGAGATACTCGGGCATGACGAAATCGCTGCCGTCGTCCGCCACTACCGGACAGTGACATGGACTCCCACGACGAAAGGATCCGGGCCGCGTTTACCTCGCAGGCGGCGACGTTCGAGGATGCCAGGCTCAACGTCGCCTTCACGTCGAGTGTGCCGTGGCTGCTGGATCACATGGCACCCGGAGCCGACGACATCGTGCTCGACGTCGCGGGCGGGACGGGAATCGTCAGCCGCGCTCTGGCCAACCGAGTCGCCGGCGACGGACCCGTCGGCTGCCACTCGAGTCGGTGAGGCCTTCGCCGGCGAGCTGGCCGGCGGGGCGGACACCGGGATGTGCCCGCACCGCAATGCCGATGGCGCACTGTGGTTTCACCAACTGTGGGAGGTCACCACGGCGCGCAAGGTGTGAGTGCGGGCGTGCATCCGATGCGGTTGAATCGCTTGCCTCTCGCGATTCTGCGCATGTCGGCGTCTTGGCCGACCAGTTCGGCCAGCTCGCGATATAGCGCCGCACCGATTCGCTCACAGAACTGCTGAGGCTCCTCGGCTGCATCGGGGAACTCGGGAATGATCAGATCCACGATCCCGGCGCGACGAAGGTCGAGAGACCGAACCCCTTGCCGGACAGCCATTTCCGGGGCATGGTCGACATCACGGTGCACGATGGCGCTGGCACCCTCCGGCGGCAGCGGAGACAGCCAGGCATGCTGGGCCGCCAGGACGCGGTCCGCGGGAACCAGCGCGAGAGCGCCGCCGCCGGTTCCTTGCCCGAGCAGCAAGGACACCGTCGGTGGCTGTAGGTCGACCATGTCGGCGATGCATCGTGCGATTTCCCCTGCGAGCCCGCCTTCCTCGGCTTCCTTGGACAACGCAGCTCCGGCAGTGTCGATGACGGTGACCAGGGGCAGTTGCAAGTCCTGCGCGAGGCGCATACCGCGTCGTGCTTCGCGCAGCGCTGCCGGTCCGAGCGGGACGAGCTCGGTTTGTCCTCGGCGGTCCTGGCCGAGGAGGACGCAGGGCATGTCGCCGAATCGAACCAGAGCCAGGATGAGCCCGGGGTCTGCTTCGCCTTGACCAGTTCCATTGAGCGGAAGGACATCTGCCGCGGCGTTGAACAGTAGCTCTCGGACTCCCGGCCGGTCGCTTCGGCGCGAGGCGAGGACCGAAGTCCACGCCGGGACGTCGTCGATCGTCCATGTCGGTGCGCCGACAGCCCTTCCTCGGCACTTCGGGGTGTCGGTCATGATGCGCAGTGCCCGGTCCACGACTTCGCCGAATTGTTCCGGGGGCCTGACGGCGTCGATGAGACCATGCGCTTGGAGGTTCTCCGATGTCTGCACCCCCGTTGGGAATTCGGCTCGGTAGAGCGCCTCGTACACACGTGGGCCGAGGAATCCGACGAGTGCTCCTGGCTCGGCGACCGTGACATGGCCCAACGATCCCCACGACGCGAAGACGCCACCGGTGGTCGGGTGCCGCAGGTAGACGATGTAGGGCAGATGGGCAGCCTTGTGTGCCGTGATCGCGGCGGTGATCTTGACCATTTGTAGGAAGGCGACGGTACCTTCCTGCATGCGGGTCCCGCCCGAGGTCGGCAACGCCAGCAACGGCAGTCCCTCGGCGGTGGCGCGGTGGATGGCGGACACCAGTCGCTCGCCTGCGGCGACCCCGATCGATCCGGCGAGGAACGAGAACTCGCACAACAGTATTGCGACTTTTCGCCCTCGGATGGTGGCCGCTCCGGTGAGGACCGATTCATCGAGGCCGGTCTTCGCCCGTGCCGCGGCGAGCGCTTCGGCGTAGTCGTCGTCGACCGGGTAGTCGAACGCGGGTGAATCCCACGGGTCGAAGCTGTCGGCGTCGACGACGACGTCGAGCAACTCGAGCGCTGACATTCTCCCCATCAGACTGCTTCTGCCAGCCATGCGCGGATCAGGTCCTCGTCGCCTCCGAGCGGCGGCGGTGCGAGGTGACGGGTTTCGGTCACTTCGGTTCCGTCGGGCTCGAAGAAGCGAAGGGGCGGCCCTGGGAGGGTGACGGTCCCCAGTGTGGCGTGCTCGACGTCGACGAGCAGCCCTTGCGACTTGGTCTGCTCCCACTCGTAGACCTCTTGCACATTGCGGACTTTGCCTGCGGGAACACCGATCTGATCGAGCAGCTTCAGGAGCGGCTCGGTGTCGTGCGCCCGGAAGATCGTCGACACCAGGTCGATCACGTCGCTGCGGTGGTCGACGCGTTGCGGGTTGGTCGCCATTCCATCGAGATCGGGGTCGATACCAAACCCGTCGCAGAATCGGTGCCACAATCCCTCACTGCCGACAGAGATCTGAACGGCGCCGTCGGCCGTCGGGAACAGGCCGTACGGACAGATGGATGGGTGGTGATTGCCCTGCGCCCGGCCGATCTCGCCGGCGACGGTCCACTTCGTGCCCTGGAAGGCATGCACACCAACCACACTGGCAAGCAGTGAGGTCCGCACGACCTTGCCGCGTCCGGTGCGGTCCCGCTCCCGAAGGGCGGCAAGTACCCCGAACGCCCCATACATGCCCGCGAGGAGGTCGGCGATCGGAACCCCCACGCGTTGAACGTCATCCGGACCCGAACCCGTGAACGACATCAGCCCGGCTTCGCCCTGCGCGATCTGGTCGTATCCGGCACGCCCACCTTCGGGGCCATCGTGGCCGAACCCGCTGATGGACAGCACGACCAGCCTCGGATTGATCTGCGACAGCCGTTCGGGCGAGAAACCGAGCCGATCAAGGACACCGGTGCGGAAGTTCTCCAGCAGGACGTCTGCGCGCCTCACCATGTCTTCGAGCGCTTTCCGACCATCGTCGGTCTTCAGATCGAGTGCGATCGACCGCTTGTTGCGGTTCGCCGACAAAAAGTAGGTCGATTCGCGTTCGGCGCCCTCCTGGGCCACGAACGGCGGTCCCCAGCCGCGGGTGTCGTCGCCGCCCTTCGGGCTCTCCACCTTGATGACGTCGGCTCCGAGGTCGCCGAGCATCATCGCCGCGTGCGGTCCCGCGAGTGCGCGGGTCAGATCGACGACGACGGTTCCCTCGAGCGGGCCGGTTCTGCCAGTCGTATTCAGCGGCATGTCTTCATGATCCTTCTGTCATTGGCCCGGTGGCTCAGTGGCCTATCCAATTCTATTGACCAAGGGTATCGCGGTTTGTCAACGGGCGTTGCGTCGAATCCGCTGCTCAGCGACTTCCACGTGGACAACGGCGGCGCGCGAGGGCCACGTGCCGCCGGTGTCCCGCTACGGGGCGGTCAGAGCCAGCCGGGAAGCACGAGCAGCGCCCAGGCGATGAGCGGGCCAATGGCGACGACCAACGCGCTGTACTTCAAGATCTGCTTGTAGAAGGCGTCGCGGTCGACTTCCTGGGCGTTCGCGAGCACCAGCGCCCCGTTCGTCGAGAAGGGACTCACGTCCACGATGGTCGACGAGATGGACAGTGCGACGATCACTCCGATCGCTCCGATGTCACCAGCCAACAGGAACGGAACCGCCAAGGGAATGGTGACGCCAAGGATCGCCGTCGACGATGCGAAGGCGGAGACGATGCCGCCGATGTAGCAGAGCAGCAGCGCCACCAGAAGCGGTATGCCGATGCCGGCCACACCATTGCCGACCCAGTCGACGGTGCCTGCTTCTTGAAGCACGCCGACGAACGTGAGAACCCCTCCGATGAGCAGAACCGTCGACCAGCTGATCTGATTGATCGCCCCCTTCTGCGCCTTCGGCGAGGCCAGTGCCAGGATCACCGCGACGGTCATCGACACGAAGCCGACATCGAGATCGAGAATCAGCGCGAACACGGCCAATGACGCCAACCCGATGAGCGTCAGGATCTGTTCGAACGAGATCGCCTTGACCGCGGTCGCCAATGGCGGCGCGTTCTCGACGGTGACCGTTTGGGACGGCGTCTTGGTCATCGTCGTGCCGAAGCCACGCATCGTCGTCGCCGCCGACTTCCCGCCGCCTACCGAGCCGGTGTCGTCGTCGGGACGAGTCCCATCCTCGTCGTGGACACTGCGCCCGATGAGTGCGCGGCCGCCGAGAAACACGAAGAGCAGCACGCCGATCGCCGCGTTGAACAGCAGGCTTCCCAGGAAGAGGGTCAGGGGGCTGTTGGTGAGACCGGCCTTGTCGGCAATGTTGTTGACCGTGACGCCGTAGATGCTGATCGGCGAGAATCCGCCGGCCTGCGCGCCGTGGATGACCATCATGCCCATCAACAGCGCATTGATCTTGTAGCGGGCGGCGAATCCAAGCGCGATCGGCGCCACGATGGCGACAGCGGCGGGCCCGAGGGCTCCAATCGAGGTCAGGACGCCGGTGATGCCGAACATCACCCACGGAATCAGGGCCACCCGGCCACGGACGAGGCGGACGGCGCCACGCACCAGGAGGTCGACGGTGCCGTTGTTCTGCGCGATCGCGAACAGGTACGTGATGCCGACCAGGGTCAGAAACAGGCTGCTGGGGAATCCGCCGATGATCTGATCGGCGTCCATGCCGACGGCGAGTGTGCCGACGGCGAACGCGGCGACGAAGCCCAGTGCCCCCATATTCACCGGCAGCACCGTGGCTGCGATGAACATGACGACCAACGCGAGGATGGGGATCAATTCGGTCGGCATCGACGGTCTCCGGTTCGTATCGGTGGCACCCGGGCGGCTACCCGGGATCCGAGTGGCTAATTGGACTAGCCACTGAGTCACTTGCACCTAATCAATGATCTGAGTCACTGTCAAGACCCGATGTGTCGCCGGTTACCCCCGCCCACACCGCTACCCTATGGATCAGAGGAACAGAGAGTGGGTGACACAGTGGCTGAGCAAATTCGGCCGGTGAGCCGGCCAAGGCTGTACGAAGTGATCGTCGAGCAACTCTGCGAGCACATCGCCGCCCGGGACATGCAGCCTGGCGACCGGTTGCCGCCGGAACGCGAACTGGCGGCGCAGTTGGGCGTGAGCAGGGCTTCGTTGAGCCAGGCGCTGGTCGCACTCGAAGTGCAAGGGATCCTGTCCGTGCGGCACGGTGACGGCGCCGTGATGGTCCGGCGCCCAGTCGGTGATGCAGCCATTCGAGCACTCCGCGAACATGCCGATCGCTTGCCGGAGGTCATCGAGGCCCGAGAAGCGCTTGAGGTGAAGCTCGCCGAGCTGGCGGCAGAGCGTCGCACCGATGCGGAGATGGCAGCCATCGACGACGCACTCGCGATCATGACCGTCGAGATCACCGAGGGAGATCGCGGCGTAACGGGAGACGAACAGTTCCACCACGCCATCACGGTGGCCGCGCACTCACCGCTACTGGCACGCCTGATGGAGGAGATCGCCGAACTGATCCGTGAAACGCGGATCGAATCGCTCTCGCAATCGGACCGTCCGCGCGCGTCCCTCGAGGGGCACCGGCGCATCGCAGAGGCAGTCCGCAGGCAGGACCCGACGGCCGCGGGCCGCGCGATGGCCGAACACATCCGACTCGTCTCCGACGTGGCCCTCCTGCGCGCCGACGGATGAGGAACGAACAGGGCGTTTCAGCTCGCGTGTAACTTTTCGCCGCGACCACCCGTCCTTGATTGCAGGTATCCACTGCAACGTCAAGGAGCACACCATGGCCCACCCAACCGCAGTAGTCGTCACCGGGGCGACGGGAAACGTCGGCAGGCCGCTGGTCACCGCACTCGCCGAAGCCGGCCTCGAGGTCCGCGCGGTCACCCGCAATCCCGACACCGCAGACTTCCCGTCTGGCGTCACGTCATTCGACTCCGTGTTCGCGGCGCTGCCCGGCGCGGGTGCGGTGTTCCTCAACTCGCGCGCACTCGGAGAAGCGTTGGCCCCGACGGTCGCCGAGGCACGCGCCGCCGGAGTGACGCGACTCGTCGCCCTGTCCGCCATCAACGCCGACGACGACTTCTCCCGCCAGCCGTCCCGCTTCCGGGGCGACCGCAACAAGGAAGTCGATCAGCTCGCCGCCGAGTCCGGCCTGGAGTGGATCAGCCTGCGCCCCACGGTGTTCGCGTCCAATTTCGCCGGCATGTGGGGGCCCCAGATCCGGGGTGGTGACGTGGTCGGCGGCCCGTACGCGTCGGCGTCCACCGCGGCGATCGCCGACGTCGACATCTCCGCCGTCGCCGCGCACGCCCTGCTCACCGATGATCTGGTGGGCATGCGGGTGCCGTTGACCGGACCGGAGGCGCTCACCAACACCCAGATGGTCGAGGTCATCGGCACCGTGCTGAGCCGTCCGCTGCGCTATCAGGAGGCACCGCCAGAACTGGTGCGGCAGCGCTTCATCGGCCTTGGCTTCGGGGCCGAGTTCGCCGACGCGTACATGGCGCTGCTGGCCGAGACGGTCGACCGGCCTGCGTTGGTGACCCACGACGTGGAGAAGATCCTCGACCGGCCTGCCACCTCGTTCGCCCGGTGGGCGTCCGATCACCACCACCTGTTCACCGCATAGGAGACGGCCGTGTCCGATCCACGCCCGCCGCGCTGGCTCAAGCGCATGAACAAGGTGGTGGTCGCCATGCAGCGACTGGGGATCCCCGCTGGGCCGTCGATCGTGCTGACGGTGCCCGGCCGTAAATCCGGTCAGCCGCGCAGCACGCCGATGACGCCGTTCGACCACGACGGCGGCCTCTACACCGTGGCCGGGTATCCCGGCGCCGACTGGGCGGCCAACGCCCGAGCGGCGGGCACGGGCACGCTCACCAGGGGCCGCCGGTCACGCCAGGTGAAAATCGTCGAACTGTCCGCCGACGAATCCCGGTCCATACTAAGGGCATTCGCGGTGAAGGTGCCGGTCGGCGTCGGGTTCGCCAAGCGCAGCGGGCTCGTGGTGGACGGCACGCCCGACGAGTTCGAGGCGCTCGCGGGCCGATTGGCGGTGTTCCGGTTCGATCCCGCGTCCTAACGGCATCAATGTCGGACCCGACCCGACCTGCCGCTTCCCCCAACTACAACGAAGCCGCGACCCATTGCGCTGGGGACCACACGATTCCCCACGGCGGCGGCCAACCCAGGCGTCGAACCTGAAGCGCCTGTGTCGGTTTCATCATCTGCTCAAGCCCTACGAAGAGGCGCCATTCGCCGGGTACGCCGTTTCCGACACGCTTTACGTCGGGTTGCCTCGTTCGTCGCACGGCGCGGGGTGGCCGTCGTCGATGAATGAGAGCGTGCGGCGCATCTCGGTGGGCTGGATGCTGCCGCTCCAGTCCGCGTAGGGGTGGTCGAGGAGGAAGACGACCAGTAGGCCCGACGTCACCAGCATCGCGACTAAGCCGATCGGCGCCGCCTGGATGAGACGCCCTTCGCGCTTATCCGCTTGCAGGCACATGTAGGCGACGACCGCCCAGGCACCGACACCCAGCACGAACCACAGCGGCGGTGGCACCGACGCCGTCGCCTGGGCCAGACGCGCGCGGCGACCTTCGCGACGCTGCGCCTGCTGGTCGAACCACTGCGCGTAGGCCGCCTCCTGCTTGGCGCTCGTCGGCTCAATGCCCTCGAAGTCCCGACCCATCGTCTCGACCCAGGCAAGCACCACCTCCGAGGACTTCCCTGCTCTCATCGCCGGCCACTCATCGGAGATGACGGCGCGCGAATAGCAGATAAGTCCCCCGTGCAGAGCCCGGCCCGAATGCCCCTCCAACACGTTGGCGACATCGTGAAGCTCGGTGACCGCCACGCCTTCGACGCTCGCGCCGTCGCGGGCGTGTTGGTAACTCTGCAGCGAGAAGAAGATGACGAACGCGAGCAACACCGCGGTCATCGTGCCGACCACGGACAAAGTGGTGGCCGCGCGCGGCGGATCGGCGAACCAGCCCTGCTCAGGTATCCGACTTCGCACGAAAAGCTTGCTGATTATCGCCGCGGACACGATCACGATGAGGATCAGAAGCGCGATCCAGGTCAGCACCGCCGTACTGTAGCTGTGCGCGACGTCGACCGGCGTGGGTTTGTAACGTTCGCACGGTGACGCGTGCAGAAGGCCGGACGGCGGTCCTCCTTCACAGGCTCGGCGGTGACCGCCTGATGCGCAACAGTTCGCCGTGTGCGGCCAAGCGCGTGCAGATGACCACGGGATCGTCGTGGGCCGTGTGGGCGCTGGCGGGGCAATCCAGATATGCCACAGCGTGACTTGGAGGGCCACCCCGGTCGAAATTCCACGCATTCTCCACGGGGTTCGGCGGGAGTTCAAAAAACCGCCTCTGAGCTGCGGTTATATCCGTGCGCGATACTGGGATTGAAGTAGGAGTAAAGGTGTTCTTCGCGTATTCGGTGACATCACCTGTGCAAGACGTTCTGGGGCGACGTGCGCGTACCGTCGGGCACCACCCGCTATCGCCCGTCAATACAACATCACGGAGGGGAAGGCTGCGCCATGACAACCCGTCAGTCGCGGATCGACCCGACGGCGATGGCCTCCTTCGTGGCGGCTCTCGTCGGTGTGATCGCGTGGCGGATGGTTGGGGGGTGGGCCTCACTCTTGGCCGCGACGCTTTCACTCGCGTTGGGGTTCCTAGCGCTCTCCCGCATAAAGCGCAACGGGCACGCGGGCCGATGGGCGGCAGTCGTCGGAATCGGGTTCGGAGTCGTGATCTACGCCATCCTCATCGTGTACGTTGCGCTGGACCTCATCAATCCCGTCGAACTGCGCCCGTAACGCACCTACACGTCTGCGAAATGTCTTTCGCGCAATCGCTACCACTAACCCTCCAAGACGCTCGATGACCGCATAACGACGTCGTGCGCATCCCTCAAGGCACGCCAGTTACCGTCGCTGCGCCGGATTCGTCTCACCGCTCGGACTGCCTTGATTGCTTCTTCCGCCCGCAAGGCCGTGACGGTCGATCGGGGGTAGCGGCCGGGTGCCGCGTCGGGCAGTGTGTGTGCCGGGGAGAGACGACCGGTCGAGGTGGTCGGTTGCAGCCCGTCGCGGGTCTCGATGGAGGTTGCGTATGACACCGCGAACCGCTCGGTGCGCCTGCGGTCGGGTCGAAGTCACGGTGGAGGGCGAGCCGCTGCTCGTCTATGTGTGTCACTGTGATTTCTGCCAAAGGCGATCGGGGAACGTGTTCATCGCTTCGGCGCAGTTCCCCGAGGATCAAGTGGTGTCGATCACCGGCGAGACGTGCTGCTACAACGGCCTCGAAGTCGACGGCGTCGGTGCCGTCGGGATGCCGGGAGGAATCAACTACCGCTTCTGTGCGGTGTGCGGCTCCAGCATCTACATGGACGCGATCTTCCCGCACATTGGCGGGCGCGTCTTCACCATCGCGCTCGGCAGCTTCGTCGACGCGGTATTCCCGCCGCCGACAACGGAGTTCTTCACGAGGTTCCGCCACCCGTGGGTCCCGCCGATTCCCGACGCCGTCCAGATCTTCGACCCGCTGGATGGCTCACTCACCGTCGAGTCGGGGTTGCAGGGTGGTCGACCGGCCCCGTCGTCGAGTGAAGAGAGACGTTCAGACCAGCGTTGAAGTGGGACCCAGCTTCCCATCGACGTCAGGCGAGCTTCACTCTCAGGTATTGCGCAATGCCCATGCGCTCAAAGGTCCGTCGTCGCTTCGACGAGAGCATTGGCAAGGCTGTCGCCGCGTCGATCACTTCAAGCTCTGTCACGTCGTGGGTTTCGCCCTCGGCCGATACCGTCGCCCGCCCGGCGGCTAGCACGTTCTGCAGCCAGTCCACCTGGCTCCCGTAGGCCAGCGGAATGATGAACCCGTCCTGCACACGGTCTGCCCCGACCGGCGTCGAGTACTGTTTGCCCGACTTTCTGCCGGTATGTCGGATGGCTGCGGCGTACGAGTTCTTTCGCCCCGCAAGTGCGACCATGACCGGGTTGAGCAGGTACTTGTTTGAGATACGAATCGCGCGCAGCAGCGGACGGGGCCAGGTTCCTGGTGCAAGAGCCACGTCTCTGACGCTACTTGCGCGTCGACTTCGGTTCTAAGACAAGAGCCCAAGGCCCACAACCCACCACCCTTCTAGATGGTCCGCACCGTGCCGCCGTCGACGACGATGTCGGTCCCGACCACCGACGACGCGGCGTCCGACACCAGGAACCCGATCACCTCGGCGACCTCCTCCGGTCGGGCCGGGCGGCCCAACGGAATCCCGCCGAGCGAGTCCATCAGCGTCCGCAGCGCGGTGGCCTCATCCGTACCTCCGGCGGCGGCGATCCGCTCGACGAGCGCATCGGCCGCGCCGGTCTGGACGAAGCCTGGCGACACGGTGTTGACCCGAATCCCCTTCGGCGCCAACTCATTGGCCAGGCCCTTGCTGTAGGCACGCAGGGCGGCCTTGGCTGCGGCATAACCGAGTGTGCCGTCGCCCAACGGCATCCGGCTCTGGATGGACCCGACGTGGACGATCGCGCCCGCACCGGCCTCGATCATGGCAGGCACCAGGGCACGGTCGAGCCGGACGGCGCCGAGCAGGTTGAGTTGCAGCTCGTCGACCCAGTGCTGGTCGGTCAGCGCCGCGAATCCGCCTGCGGGCGCGGCTGATCCACCCGCGACGTGGACCAGAATCTGTGCGCCGCCCAGCCTGGACACGTGGTCCGCGACGGCCAGAGCGCCCTCGCCTGTGGTGATGTCGGCCGCGACGAAGTCATCGGCATCGGCCGGCCGATGGCGTGCGACGACGGTCGTCGCTGCCCCAGCTGCGCGCAACCGGGCCACCACGGCGGCACCCGCACCCTTGCTCCCGCCGGTGACCACGGCCCGGCGGCCGTCGAGGTTCATCACGCCGGCCCGCCGCGATCGGACCGGAAGATGGGCCAGCACAGGTCGGTCTCCCACCGCGACGAGTCGTCGGTGTCCCAGGCGAATCGCAGGTAGTACTCGCGCAGGGGGCCCTCGACGCTGATCTCGTGTCGGGTCGCGTAGTCGCCGAGTGCACCGTAGGCGAGGTCGACGTCGTCGTGCGGGCCATGGTGCCGTACCACGACGAGTTCTGCTGCGGGGACGGTGAATTCCCGTACCCGGCCGACCGCCCGGACGTTGCCGGCGACCGGGATGAACACCGTGACCGGGCCGCGGTCGTTGGCGAAGACGTCGAAGCCGTAGAGGCCACCGGGTGGGCCGGTGGCATCGAGGCCTTGCTCTCGCACCGTGTCCTGCAGTTCGGCGATCGCGCCCTGCCACCAGGACACCAGGTCGTCGCGTTCGACGTCGGCGTGCACCGCGATCGACGGCACGGCAGCCACGCTGCGATGCTCCAGTGCGGCCCCGCCGCCCGGCCGGTCGAGGATGTCGCGCAGCGCCTTGACGGCGTCGCGAGTCTCGGCCAGCCGGGCCTCCAAACGGCCGAGGTGGGCACTGATCATGACATTGCGATCGTCGGGGTCGGCGGCGAGCACCGAGCGCACCTCGGGGATCGGCATGTCCAGGCCTCGCAGCCGGCGCACCACCTGCGCGGTGCGCACCTGGTCGCGCGAGTAGTAGCGGTAACCGGTGGCCGGGTCGACGTGGTGTGGCTCGACCAGTCCGACGTCGTGGTAGTGCCGCAGCGTCTTGACGCTCAGCTGCGTCATCCGCGAGAAGTCACCGATCGAGACCACGTCAACAGGCATCCATCCAGTCTGGAGTCTCCCGCTACGGAAGAGTCAAGCGGC
>NZ_JAVRPS010000673.1:0-3172 GCF_032162105.1 Mycobacterium sp.
TGATTCGGGCCGTAGATGCCGGGAGCGACGAGCTTGCCCCAGCGCGGAACCTCATCGTCGGCGACGGCCCCCGTGGTGAGAACGCCCGACAGCTTGACCTCTACCTCGATGGAGGCGTCGTTGTAGAAGTACCAGAAGAATCCGTACTCGTAGTTGCCGACGGTGCAGATCATCGAGACGACTAGCCGCCGGGAGCGCCGCACCTCGACCTCCTCGGTGCGGAAGTCGGTGTGCTTCCAGGAGATTCCGTAATCCTCCTCGTGCATGCAGATGGCGTTCGGGATCGTCACCGCGTTCCCGTTGGAGTCGTTGACCGTGCCGTCGAAGTAGTGGATCTCGCCGAGACAGTCACAGCCCAACGTCAGCGGGTTGGCCGAGAAGCCCATGCCCACCTCACCCATGTCGAACACGTTCTTGTTCCAGTGCGTCGGAGACGTATCGCCGTAGGGCACCACCATCTCCGACAACGACCCGCGGTACATGATGGGCCTGGTCTCACCCCGGTCGGTGTAGCTCACCTCGTGCAGCGTGATGCCCTCGCGCGGGTTGAAGCCGATCCGCAGGGACCACTTCTGCCACGTCACGTGCCAGCCGTCGACGGTGAAGCTGGGTCCGTCGGGTTGGGTGATCTCGATCGGCTTGACGTCGGGACGGAACTCGGTGAAGGCAGGCCGGTTGTTCGGATCGAACATGAACTTCTCGGCGTAGTTGCCTGCGGTGGGAGGCAACGGCACCACGCCGTGGTCCTCGATGTCGATGATCTTCATGTTGTCCAGATCGAAGGTGACGATCAGGCCCTCGACGGGACGCGCGTAGCCATGCTCGGACGGCGCCGCCCGCATGAAGGTCAGCGGACGGCAGATCAGCGGCGAGTTGTCGTAGTGGTCGCCCTGGCCGTAATAGCCTGCGGGCCAGGGGTCGATCATGGCGAGGCTGAAGTCGGTGATGCCGCGCTTGAGCATCGCGGCCTGCCACCTCGGGTCCTCACGGACCGTCTCCTCCACCCCGGTCATGGTCTCGACCAGATAGGACGGGAACCGTCCGGGAATCGCCTTCCACGATTCGATGACCCTGGCACCGAGGTCGACGACCGCCTCGTACACCATCTTGGCGGCAGCGTCGTACATGGTGGCGAACGCGCACCGCGGCACGTCGATCGCGCCTTCGAACGTGAGCTCGGCGGTCTTGGCCGGCTCCGCCAACTGAATCATCACGAACTTCAGTGTCGGCGAAGCGTATTCGGACGACGTGATGACGGCCGCGGCGGACTGGATCTCGGCGCCGGACAGCGGGTCGAGCGGGTAGTGGGTCGTGTCCTCGGTAGCGTCCGCGCGAAGCGTGGTGCTGTCCAGGGTCATGGGTCAGGCTCCCTCTGGGGTTGTGGTTTCAGACTTATGGGGTGGTGGTTTCAGACTTCTTGAGATCGAGGACGGCAAGATGCGCCAGTGCGTCTTCCGAACTTGTCTTGTGCGCCGACCGTCGGCCGAACACGTAGACGACCGCACCGAACACGATGATGCCCAGCGAAATGCCGCCGGTCCACGTCATCCACTCACTGTCCGGAACGTCCGCGATCCACGACTTGGCGAACGAGTAGTACACGCCGCCGATGGTGCCAACGGTGCCGACGACCACGGTGACCCACACTCCGACGGTACCGCCGGGAATGCGCCAGAACTTCTCGTTCGCGTAGCGATCGGCGTACTTCTTGCGAGCGATGATGACCGGGAACAGGAAGAAGAACCCGGAGATCAGCCAGACGGTGGAAAGACCGCCCTGGATGAAGATGGTGACGTTGGCCATGCTGCTCTGCGAGTACAACCCGACCAGGATCAACGACGAGATCACACCCTGGATCAGCACCGCGGTCACCGGGTTGCGGGTACGCGGGTTGAGGTGGGTGAAGATCCGCGGCAGATGGCGCTCCAGGCCGGAGACGAAGATCAGTCGCGAGTACGCGATCTGATAAGTCACCAGGGCCACGAACACGATGCAGGCCAGTACGATCGCCGCCACCTCCATCACGCCCTTGGGGGCGGCCGTTCCAAGCATCCCGATGACGCCGGTGACCGGATCGATTTGATCCCCGGGCAGCACCATCATGGTGCCCACCGTGGTCAGTAGGTAGATGGCCACCAGAGCCACCGAGCCCCAGATGATCATCCGCGGCCCGCTCTTGCGCACCGAAAGGAACTCCGCGCCCATGTTGTAGGGCGTCTCCACGCCAAGCAGGTACAGCAGCACGGTGCCGTACAGGAAGCCGGCGCCCGCGAAGTCGGGCACCGTCACTTCATGCAGGCTGAACGGCGTAGCCGAGCCGTTGTTGATCGCGTAGACGACGCCGGAGATGAAGATGACGGCCGTCAGCGCCCAGTAGACGATGAAGACGGCATTCATGATGCGTTGGTTGGCAGCAAGTTTCGCCAAGGCCAGGCCGATGACTGCCCAAAGGATGACCAGCTGAATGATGATGCTCAGCGTCAGACCGAGCTCGGCGTGGAAGGCCAAGAGCAGGAACTGCAACACGACCGCGGGTGACGAAGCGGCATTCAGGATCACCGGTATCCACGACAGATAGCCGCCGACGAATCCCCACGTCTCACCCATGGTGCGGGTGGCCCAGATGTACACGCCACCTTGGCCGGGCCACAGGTTGCCCAGCTCGGCGACGGCCAGGCCCGCAGGCACCAGGAAGGTGAGGATGCCCAGGATCCACATCGGGATGGCGGTCCAACCGCCTGCCGCCATCACCGATGAGCCGGTGATCCAGCAGATGATGAACACATAGGTGGCAACCAGCCCGAATGTGGTCATGACCTTGGGCAGGATCTGTTCGGGGACCAGCTCGGTAGTCATCAGGGCGTCGCGGTCGGACGGCCGCGTCGCTTCCATCTCTTGTGTCATTGGTTATCTCCCAATCGGATCGAATCCCACGAAGGGACCGGGTCAGTTGACGATCTGTCCGTCTCTCATCCGGACGACGCGGCTTGCCTCCTCGGCGACAATCGGGTCGTGGGTGCTGGCGACAACGGTGACGCCGATGGTCGAACATAGGTCGCGCAGCATTCGCACGACCGTCTCCCCCGTCTTGTGATCCAGGTTCGCCGTCGGCTCGTCGGCGAGGACGAGGGTCGGGTTACTGATGAGCGAGCGCGCGATGGCGGTGCGCTGC
>NZ_JAVRPS010000674.1:0-10158 GCF_032162105.1 Mycobacterium sp.
TCTCTAGAGATTGGGCTGATTCGCTGCCGGGCTCGGCGTGATAAATCAGCATGTGCTGCCCATCCGAGTGCGGCACCCTGAGCCTGGTCCGATGGAGATGAAGCTCTCCGAGCCTCGGGTGGCGAAATCCCTTCGAAACCCCGTCTGTAGTTCGATCGTCGCGGCGGGAATCCTGTTCGTCGTCTACCTGTTGGCGTCGGGCATCGCACAGGTCATTGCGGCGTTCACGGCCCATTCGCCAGCAGCCAGCCGTGTCCTGCTGTTCATCAGCGGCGCACTGTCAATAGCCTTGGGCGTGTTCGCTTTCCGCGACTTCAACGACGGCGTCGCCGCCGTATGGCTGCTGGCCTTGTGGATCGGAGTCGGGTTCATGTTCCGAGGTGTCACCGAGACCGCATTGGCGATCAGCTTCAAGGAATTGCCCGAACGTGGCTGGTACATCTTCGTGGGAGTCCTGACCATGGTCGCCGGCGTGGTGATGTTTGGGTCGCCGATCAGCTCCATCGTGGTGCTGTCGATCGTCGCCGGCGTATGGCTCGTCGTCATCGGGACCACGGAGATCGTGTGGGCCGTGAAGGTGCGGAGCACGGCCAAGAAGGTCGAGCGAGGTTTCGAGCCGCTGACGCGCGGCGCCGTTGTCTGACTCAGCAATCGGCGTGCTGAGGTGCGGTAGCGCCTCAGCACGCCGAGCCGTTCCCAACGCAGAGTCGAGCGGGGTGCCGCCGGCCACCCAATCAGTTCGGTTGTGGGCCGGTGCTTTGCGGTTGCCATTGCGTGCCGACATCCCATTTCCAACCATTCTTCATGGCAATTGAGCGGCGCCCTGATCTTGCCAACGGATGGCGAAGTTTAGCCAGAACCGCTGGTATCGTATTCCCGAAACGATGAAGGAGTGTTCATGGCCGAACGCATTGTCCGCCAGCTCATCGACGATCTCGACGGTTCGGAAATACCGGAGAATGGCGGCGAGCGCGTCGAGTTCTCCGTGCGTGGCGTGACGTACCAAATCGATCTGTCCACGGCCAATGCCGCCAAGTTCGACAAGGCGCTGAAGCCGTTCGTCGCCGGGGCCATGAAGGTACGCAGTGGTCGCGCCCAGCGCGGGAAGGCAAGCAACGGCGGCTCGGCGTCGAGGGAGCAGCTGGCCGCGATTCGTGAATGGGCGCGGAACAACGGCCACCAGGTATCGGACCGCGGACGGATCAAAGCCGAGGTCGTCAAAGCGTTCGAGGCGGCGCACTAGCCATTCAGGTTGGCCGCTCGATAAGCGGTCCGCATTGCGGCTCGC
This sequence comes from Mycobacterium sp., assembly GCF_032162105.1. GTDB lineage: Bacteria > Actinomycetota > Actinomycetes > Mycobacteriales > Mycobacteriaceae > Mycobacterium. The sequence continues at coordinate 1,289 of NZ_JAVRPS010000674.1, forward strand.
CGTTACTTCTTGAATCCCCCCGAATTGTTGGGTCGTCGGCACGAAATCTCTTTCAGCGATGTCGACCCGCTGCGTGTGCGTGTCTGACGGGTCGGTTCCGCTAAAGGGTGGAGGATCGGGGACATGCTGGCCGTCGAGTTGTTGACCCGTGTCGGGCTGGCTACTCTGCTCGGCATCGCGATCGGCTTCGAGCGTCAATGGCGGTCCCGGATGGCGGGCCTGCAGACGATGGCACTGGTCAGCATGGGCTCGGCGTTGTTCCTCATTCTGAGCGCCTACAGCTTCGACCAGACGGGCGACCGGCTTCGGGTCGCAGCCCAGATCGTCTCCGGCATAGGCTTTCTCGGGGCCGGCGTGATCATGAAGCAAGGCCTGTCCGTGACCGGCCTCAACACCGCCGCAACCCTGTGGGCGACGGCAGCCGTTGGCGCGCTGGCCGGGGCGTGGATGTGGCGCGAGGCGATCGCCGGTGCAGCGATCATCGTCGCGGCGAACTGGTTCCTGCAGCCGCTGGCGAGTCGCATGGACCGGGTGCACAAAGAGAGCGGCCGTGACGTGACGCCTGCCGATTACGTGCTCGAGGTGGTGTGCGGCCGGCAGGTGGAGGCCGAGATCAAGGCGCTGGTCGCGCAGGCCATGCCCCGGCCGCAGTTCCAACTGCGCGCGATGCGGGCACTGCCGGCCCATGCCGCCGAGCAGGTGGAAGTCCAGGCCGACTACGGGACCGCCGTCCGCCACGATGAGGTCGCCGAGGACGCCGTCCGCACACTCAGCCAACAGCCCGGCGTCACATCGGTGCGGTGGAGCATCGCCCACGAGCAAGGGGCCGACTGGTCCCGGTAGACAGGATGTTTGGCCAATGCACCTGCAGGCGTTCTTCGAGTGGGCGACTCACGCGTTCGAGGTGGCTGGCGTGCTGGCGATGGTGCTGGGCTCGCTGTACGCGTTTGCTCTCGCCGCTGTCACCTGGAAGCGAACCGGCAACGGCGGACGCGCCTTCAAGTCGTTGCGCGACTCGCTCGGTGGGGCAATTCTGCTCGGCTTGGAGCTGCTCGTCGCCGCAGACATCGTCAAGACCGTCACGTCCCCGCCGTCACTGACCGATGCGGCCGTGCTGGGCATGATCGTGTTGATTCGAACGGTGCTGAGCATCACGATCGAGATCGAAGTCGACGGTGTCGCGCCGTGGCGCAGGGCGCTGACGACCGGGCCGGAGGTCCTTGCCCGGGCAACCCGCGAATCGGCCCGCCCCGATACCGCCGACAGCTAGCGGGGGCGTATACCGCCGCCGCCACCGGGTCGGCCGCCACCACCGATGGGCAGCTCGATGTCCCAATCGGGATCCACGACGATGAGCGGGTCGTAGGTGTCGTAGTAGCAGAGGTACGGGTCGCTGCACTGATACGGGTCGTAGGTCGAAACGGGTGTTGGCCCAGGGCCGCCTCGGACTTCGCCCTGCGCGCAGACGGTGGCCGCGCCGCTGGAGTTGCAGCCGGCTGCGGCCGTTGGCGCGAGGACGATTCACACGGCGATTGCCGCCGCAGGCCCCAAGACGCAGATCACATAGGACTTTCGCATCAGCACGGCCAAGCGTCTCATGCGCACGCGCGGCGCTGCACCGGGTTTCGACCGCGACATTGCTAAGCGAGTCTAACTTCTTCGCGTAGAGTCGATGCAATGGCGAGAACTGACGACGACACCTGGGACATCAGCGAGAGCGTCGGAGCCACCGCGCTCGGCGTCGCCGCGGGACGGGCCGCGGAAACCAATAGCGACGATCCCCTCATCGTCGATCCTTACGCGCAACTGTTCCTCGAAGCAGCGGGCGATGGCATCTGGAGCGTGTACTTGAACGACGAGCTGCCCGCCGAACTGGCTGAGGTCGACCCGCGGTTCAAGGAGCGGATGGCGGCGATGACGGGCTACATGGCGTCGCGCACGAAGTTCTTCGACGAGTTCTTCCTCGCCGCTGCCGCCGCGGGTGTGCGCCAATCGGTGATCCTGGCGGCCGGCCTGGACGCGCGGGCCTGGCGGCTGGCGTGGCCCGACGGCAGCGTGGTCTACGAAATCGACCAGCCGAAGGTGCTGGCGTTCAAGGCCGAGACGCTCGAATCCCACGGCGCCGCACCGATTTCGAGATACGTCGGCGTTCCCATCGACCTGCGCCAGGACTGGCCGACCGCGCTGCAGGAGGCCGGATTCGATCCAGGGGTGCCAACCGCGTGGTCGGCAGAGGGGCTGTTGCCCTACCTGCCCGCGGCGGCGCAGGATCTGCTGTTCGAGCGCATCCAGGGTCTGAGCGCTCCCGGCAGCCGGATCGCGGTGGAGGCGTTCTCGAACGACTTCTTCAGTGCGGATAGCGTCGCCCGCCGGGAAGAGCAGATGGCGCGTTATCGGGCGGCAGCGGTGAAGCTGGGACGGCAGGACATCGCCGAGACGGGAACCTTGCTGTACGAGGAGGAACGGACCGAGGTCGTCGACTGGCTGCAGGCGCAGGGCTGGGGCACCACCGCCCTGACCGCCGACGAGCTGATGGCGGGCAACGGGCGCTCAGCACCGTCGGACCTGGACGAAGCGATGCCGCAGAGTGTCTTCGTCGAAGGTCGGCTGCCATGGCATGGGCGCCATCGGCGGGATCAGCTGTAGGCGCCGTTGATCACCGGATGGGTGATCATCCCCGCCTCGACACCCCAGTTGGTCATGATCGTGCGGTACTCGCCGCTCGCGATCAGGTACATCACGGCCTGTCGGAGCGACTCGGCCAGCGGCGATCCCTTGACGACCGGCCAGCCGTACGGCGCGGCGTTGAAGACCTCGCCTGCCGCCTCAAGTGCGCCGTCGCTGCGGTTGACGGCGTAGCCCGTCACCGGCGAGTCGGCGGACATGGCGTCGAGCTCACCAGCGGTCAACGCAGCCGTGACGTCGTCTTGGCTGTTGTAGTCGATCGCCACGATCGGTGCCGAACCGACCGCGACGCAGGCCTTGCTCTTCACCGGAAGTTCGTCGGTGTCCTGGATCGTGCGGGACTGCACACCGACCCGTAGGCCGCACGCGTTGTTCGGGTTGACCGCCGCACCTGGCCGCTGAGCCCATTGCGTCCCCGCCTGGAAGTAGGTCACGAAGTCGACGGCCGCTTCGCGCTCCTTGGTGTCGGTGAACGATGACAGCCCGACGTCGAAGGCCTTGCCTTGCACCGACGGAATGATGCTCTCGAAGGCCGTCTCCCGATACTCGACCTCAAGTCCGAGCACGTTTGCGACCGCGTTCATCAGGTCGACGTCGAAGCCGGTGAGATTGCCATCGGCATCCCTGAACTCGGCTGGCGCGTAGGGTTCGTTGATCCCCACCACCAATTTCCCTGCAGCCCTGATCGCATCGGGCACGGTGGCTGCGATGGCTGCAGGGTCGCCGAGCATCGGGGCGAGGCTCGTCGTCGACGATCCAGACGTCGAAGCGCTGGTATCGCCTGCGTGTATCGATCCCGAATCGCCTGGTGCACTGCGCATTTGCCAGGTGACCAGCGCGGCGATGAGGATCCCGACGAGTGCGGCAGCGGACAGTGCCAGCGTGCTCAGCCGCCGGGGCCGCCGGGAACCCGCCGGTTTCGGCTTGCGCTTGGAATGGGCGGCACGTCGCACCGGCTGGACGGATCTGGCGGCATCGGCGAGTTCCCCGGCGGTCTGGTAGCGCTGGTCGGGGTCCTTCGCCATCCCCTTGGCGATGACCTCGTCAAAACCCTTGGGCAGGGCGGGATTGATCGCTGACGGGCGTGGTGGTGGCGCCACCAGATGGCCGGCGAGCTGCTGTTCGAGGCTGTCGCCGGAATAGGGCCTGCTGCCCGTCAGACATTCGTGCAGGACGCAGGTCAGCGCGTAGACATCCGAGCGCGGATCGCTCTGCCCGGTCTTGAATCGCTCCGGCGCCATGTATGCCATGGTGCCGAGAGTGCTTCCGACACTGGTCAATCCGGTCTGGGTGGTAGTCCGCGCGATGCCGAAGTCAATGAGGTAGACGAAGTCCCTGGCGGCGACGAAGATGTTCGACGGCTTCACGTCCCGGTGCACCAACCCGACCGCATGCGCCGCATCCAACGCGGCGGCCACCTGCTCGACGATCGTCACTGCTCGTTCCGGAGCGAGTGGTCCGTTGGCCTCGGACAGCACGGTTCCGAGATCCTCGCCGTCGATCAACCGCATGTCGAGGTAGAGCTGGCCGTCGATCTCGCCGTACCCGTGAATGGGAACGACGTGCGGGTCGCTCAGGCCCGCCGCGGCGTGCGCCTCACGTCGAAAGCGCTGTTGGAAGACCGGGTCGCCGGCGAGGTGAGAGGGCAGGACCTTGAGTGCGACGATACGGTCGGTGAGCGTGTCGTGCGCTCGGAATACCTGGCCCATGCCGCCCCGGCCCAGCAGTTCCAGCAACTGGTAGTGCCCGAACGGCGTCGCATCCAAGCGCTGCTCCTTGACGCCTTCGAACTGCATTGACGTCGAAATGCTAAAACAGCCAGGACGGAAATGCCTGGATACGTCAGTTTTGTCAATTTGCCGGGCGAACCCGTTTGGCGGCCACAGCGTACAAACGTGACACGATCGCAGAGTGTCCGGTCCACCTGATCCGTCGACCGCCGACTCCGCCGGCGGCTCGGAGTTGGCCGGCTTTCCGGTTACCGCACCGCCGTTGCCGTGGCCCGTCTTCACCCATCAGCACTGGACCGATCTGACCTTCGTGCATTGGCCGGTGTATCCCGAGGCGATCGCACACATGTACCCGGCCGGGGCCCGACCCGACGTCTTCGCCGACGGCATGACGTACGTCGGTCTGGTGCCGTTCGCCATGAGCGATGTCGCGCTGGGGATTTCGCGGCCCATGCCCTACATCGGACGGTTCCTGGAGACCAACGTCCGGCTGTACTCGACCGACGACGAGGGCCGCCACGGCGTGCTGTTCCGATCGCTGGAGACGGCCCGGTTGGCGGTGGTTCCGGTGACCAGGATTGGACTCGGCGTGCCCTACACGTGGGCGAAGATGCGTCTGACCAGGCACGGCGATCGAATCAGCTATGACAGCGTGCGGCGCTGGCCCCGCCGCGGACTGCGGACCCGATTGACCGTCGAGGTCGGCGCGGCCGTCGATCCGACGCCGCTGGAGGTCTGGCTCACCGCGCGATGGGGAGCCCACACCCGCAAGGCCGGCCGCACCTGGTGGGTGCCCAACGAACACGAGCCGTTCCCGCTTCAGGCGGCCGAGGTGGTCGAGTTGGACGATGACCTGGTGGCGGCCAGTGGCGTGCGACCCGCAGGAGGACGCCTGCGTGCGCTCTTCTCGCCAGGGGTGCGCGCCCGCTTCGGCCGACCCACAGTGGTGGGCTAAGCCGGCCACCTGAGTGACCAATGGGTGAACACGCTGCAACCAAGAGGTTGTGCGGGTGTCGGGTTACGGCGCGAGCCGAGACAATGGGAGCGATATGGATGCGTTCGTGTCGGTGTACGTCGATATGGCGGCCCGGGCGGATGACGTCCGCGTCGCCGTTGCCGAGCTGCCCAAACCACACGGCGTCGTCGAGGTCAAGGTCGACTGCGACGCGATCACCGACACGTTCGGCTGCCGGATCGCGGTGGATCTGACGGGGACGTTCGACGAACGCACCGAGGGTCTGGCCATTGCCCGCGCGTATGCCGCCGATCTCTCTGCCGCCCTTGGGGTTCCCGCCTTCGCCTTCTACGACCTGCTGCGGCGCGACTACCCGGCGAGCTGATTACGTTCGGCCGAGCCGAGAACTCGCCGCGTCCAACGCAGCTTCGATCTCGCACCACGTGCGCCGCACGATCTCGGACACCGGCAGCAGGTCGGTGATCCGGGACGACACCTGACCGGTGTTGGCGACGCTGGCGTCCATGTCGCCGTCGAAGTACAGGCGGGTGATGCCGCCAAGCACCGGCGCACCCGGATCGGCGGCGGCCAGCCGCAACGCCAGGCCTGTCCGCAGGACGCGCATCGTGGGGTTCCCAGGGATGTCCAACAGCACCGTGCCGTCGTCGGCCGCCGCCATGATGGCGTTCTTGAAGTTCGCGTGGACGACGGCCTCGTGGCTGGCCAGCATGCGCGCGCCCATCTGTACGCCTTCGGCGCCAAGCACCAGCGCCGCCGCCGCCGTTCGCGCATCGCACATTCCGCCTGCGGCGAGCAGTGGCAGGTCGACGTGCTCTGCGACGAGTGGCAGCAGCACCATCGTGGACGCGGCGAGCGCCGACTTGAATCCGCCGCCTTCCACACCCTCCACCACCAGGGCGTCCACGCCGGCGTCGACCGCCTTCACTGCGCCCTTCAGTGAACCCACGACGTGAAACACCGTCATGCCCGCGTCGTGCAGACGATCGGTGAACAGTGCCGGATCACCTGCGGAGGTGAAGACGTGGCGCACCTCGGCCGCGGCCAACGTCTCGACGATCGACGGGTCACTCTTCCACCCCTGGATCATCAGGTTCGCGGCAACGGGCCGGTCGGTGAACTCGCGCACCCGGCGCAGATCGGCGCGCCCCTCGGTGGTCAGGGTCTCGATCATGCCCATGCCGCCGCCTTCTGAAACGGCGGCTGCGAGCTCGGCGCGCGCGATGTACGTCATCGGCGCTTGCACGACCGGGTACTGAACGCCGAGGAGCGACTGGATTCGATTCTGCATCGGCCCTATCCGACCGTGGCGTAACGACGAGGGCGGAGCACATCCGGAAGATAACAGTGCATCAACCTTGCAACCTTCGGTGTCCCATCACCCAAGATCGGCCAGTCCATCGAGCTCGGTCTCGTCGTGGTGCCGATACTGGCCCGGCGTGCTGCCGTATGCGCGCTTGAACGCCTTGGCGAAGGCGAATTCGGAGGTGTAGCCGACGTCCTCGGCGACACGCCGGACCGGGCGGTTGCCTTCTCGCAGGAGCCGAGCCGCGGTCGTCATTCGCCACCAAGTCAGGTAGGCAAGGGGCGGGCTGCCGACCAACGTCGTGAAGCGTTGCGCGAACGGCGATCGTGACAATCCACCGGCGGCAGCCAGTGACCGCACCGTCCACGGATGCGCCGGGTCGTCGTGAATGGCGCGAAGTGCCGCCCCGACTGCAGGATCGTGCATCGCCATGGCCCACCCCGGAGCAGGATGGTTGGCGTTGCGTTCGCCGTGCCATGCGCGCAGCACGTAAAGCAGCAGAGAGTCGAGCAGCGCCGGGACAATCGCCGCGCTGCCCGGCAAGTCGCGGTCGAGTTCAGCGCCGAGGAGGTCGACGACGGCGCGCACCTCGGCGTGCGCACCGAGCCGGGCACGCAGATGGATGACGTCGGGCAGTTCGGCCAGCAGCGGGTGCTGCCTGGCACGGTCGAATAGATAGGCGCCACAGAGCAGTACCGTGTCCGTTGGGTCGCCGTCAGTCGAGTCCGTCAGCAGCGGTAATGATTTCGGATCGGACGTCGGCTGCAGGCAACGTGCGGGGTCATCAGCCAAGCCGTGGGCGAGACCATGCGGTATCAGCGCGATGTCGCCGACGCCGAGGCGCACGGGGTCTCCGCCTTGCGGAAGCACCCAACACGAGCCCTGCAGCACGACATGGCATCCGGCGCCCGAAAACGGCGCGAAGCCCACCCCCCATTCCCCGTCCCAGCGGGTGCGTGACGAGTGAGGCTTCCCGGTGCGCATGGCGGCGATGGCGTCGCTAAGAACGTCCACACTGCGACTCTAGACCGCTCGCATCAACTGTCTCAGCAGCGAGCGAGATGCAGGACGATCAGACAACAACCGCGGACTTTCAGGCATTCAGAAGCCCGCCAGTAAGCACTTACCGTCAACCGCTATGACAATGATCGCGGTTTATGGCGCAAGTGGTTTCACCGGCAAGCTCGTCGTCGCGGAGTTGGTTCGCCGCGGTGTGCCCGTTGTGGCGGTGGGTAGAAACGAGCGACGATTACGCGAAGCGGTCGCCGCTGCCCCGCGCAACGAGGTGCGGGTGGCGGCACTGACCGATGCAGACGGGCTACGCGCCGCGTTCACAGACTGTGATGTGGTGATGAATTGCGTGGCCCCATTCGAACTGTTTGGCGAGCAGGTGGTGGAGGCTGCCGTAGCGGCTGGCTGTCACTACGTTGACACCACAGGCGAACAGGCTTATCTCAAAAGGGTTTTCGAAGATTTCGATGACGCGGCGCGCCAGGCGGGCGTCGCGGTCGTTCCAGCGCTGGCCGATGACGGCGGTCCTGGCGATCTGATCACCCACTTGACCGCGGATCTCCTTGCGCGAGAAGGCGATCTGGAGTCGGTAGTCGTTGCCGACCTGAGGGCACCCGGTGCGGTCTCACGCGGGACCGCACGCACGGCACTGGCCAACTCACGGACATGGGCCGATGGGGCAGGCCTCGTCTGGTCAGACGATGCGTGGGTCGAGGCCGACCCGAATGGCGGGCCGAACACGCTGCCCGCACCCGACGGTGCGGCCGGTGAGGTTGAGGTAGCGCCGTTCGCGTTGCCCGGAGTGGTGACGGTGCCACGGCACGTGCGGGCACGGCGGATCGAGGCCGTCATGCGTGCGGACGTTACGCCGCTGTTCGCGGCCGTCACTGAAGAGCTGGTTGAACAGATGCCCGAGGGTCCCGACGTCGACACGCGCTCGAACTCACGCTGGTTGATGGCGGCCTACGCGACTGACGCAAACGGCCGCCACGCACGTGGATGGGTCGCCGGCACCGACCCCTATGGCATGACCGCCGTCATCGCCACCGAGGGTGCGCTGCGCTTGAGCCGGGGCGGACCGCTGCGAGGAGTGCTGGCCGCATCCCAGGCGTTTGATCCGGCCGACTTCCTGGCGGCACTACAGCCGCACGGTGTGGCGTGGGGT
>NZ_JAVRPS010000675.1:0-8103 GCF_032162105.1 Mycobacterium sp.
TTGGCGGCCACCGGTGGCAGCCCCACCAGGAGCAGGGCGGGATAGGTGGACACCGACGCCAGCCCGGCGACGCTGCCCGCCAGGCCGCCCCCGATTCCGGCGACGAAGAGCAGCACCGCTTCCCAAAAAGTCATCGCCGCCAGGCTACGGCCGTGCGATTTGGGTGCGTTTTCGATCGCTGAGCGAACGTTCCCGCGCCGAAATCGCTACGTGGGCTTCTTCTTGCCGACCAGCGCGTCGACCGGGTCGGGCGCGCCGTCGCGGTCCTTGACCACGTGATAGGCGAAGTACCCGACGGCGAGCGTGAGAGCGACGAAGATCACCGCGAAGTACTGCAGGAACCACGACGTACCCGCCGGGTCGTAGACCTCCTGGCGCGGCCAGCCGATGTTGACCACCAGCAGACCGCCCATCACCACGGCGATCAGGTTCACCGGGATGCCCCACTTGCCGAGGTCCATCACCGGCGGTCCGTAGGACAGGCTGGTGCCACGCAACCGGTGCACCAGCGCAGGCACCGTCACCATCAGGTAGGCCAGATAGACGATCACCACCGAGACTGACGCGATCGCGGCGAACACGCTGGACTGGCCGATGTTGACCAACAGCACCAGGATCGCCAGCGTGCTGACCGCTATCCCGGTGATCACCGGGGTGCCGGTGCGCTTGTTCACCTTCGAGAGGAACTTGCCCAACGGCAGCCGATTGTCGCGGGCCATCGAGAACATCACCCGCGACGCCGACGCCTGGATCGCCAGGGTGGCCGAGAAGATGGCGACGGCAACGAGAGCCAGCAGCGTCTTGCCCAGCCAGGTGTCGAGCTGGCTCTCGATCACCCAGGCGATGCCGCCGGTGGCGAGGTCGTCGCCCAGTTCCGGTGCCGACATGAGTGCAGCGATGATCATCAACCCGCCCCCGACGAACGACACCAACAGCGCGTTGACGATCGCCATGGGTGCAGTCCGGCGAGGATCCCGCGTCTCCTCGGAAAGCTCTGCGGCGCTGTCGAATCCGTACATGACGTAAGCGGCCATCAGCATCGACGCCAGGAAAGCGCCGACATAGCCGAGCCCCGACCCGCGGCCACCGGTGTCGAGCACTGCGGCTGCCGGGCTGCGTTCGGCGGTGAGGAACATCGCCCCGACGATGAGCACCACGCCGATGATCTCGATCGTCACCCCGGTCACGGTGATCTTGCCCATGAACGCGACACCCGCCGCGCTGATGATGGTGCAGAGCACGATGGTGACGGAGCCCAGGATGATGCCGTTAGTCGCACCGCTCACCGACAGCGGGTCGGGGTCGCCGCCGATCACCTGGAACCCGCTCCAGATCGGTGGCAGCACCGTCTGCATGGCGATGGCCAGCGCGGCGATGCTGACGATGTAGCCGATCAGCATGAACCAGCCGGCGAACCAGCCGACCGCGTTGCCGGCGAGGCGTCGTGACCACTGGTAGATGGCACCGGCCACCGGGAACTTGCCGGACAGCTCCGCGAAGATAAGGCAGACGCAGAACTGACAGATGAACACGATCGGCCAGGTGAAGAAGAACGCCGGACCGCCCAGATTGAAGCCGAGCGGGAAGAACGCGAACACCGTGGTGAGGATCGAGACGAACGAGAAGCCCGACGCGAACGCCGCGTACCCGCCGATGCCGCGGTGCAGTTCCTGGGTGTAGCCGAGTTCTTCCAGGGTCGACGCGTCCTCGGCCGACGAGATCGCGGGGTCGAACGTGGTCATGGGGCGCTCCTGGGGTGCCGATTAATAACTGTCATACGATAGAAATTAGTGTCTACTCTTGTTTCCCGCATCTCGAACGGGTCACGACTGTGTGACCAGATGCCCGGCGGGTAACAATCGTCGGCATGCCGCCTGTGCTTCCATCCGGTCGCGGGATCGCCGCGACCATCGGGGACATCGATGCTGCCAGCGACGAGGCGCTTCTGCGCGCTGGAATCGACCGGGCGCTGGGTGCCGTCGCCGCCGAACTCCGCGCGCACACGCCCGCACCTGCGCTGGCCGCGGCGTGGTCGGAGGTACTGCGGCATGGGGTGGCCACCGCCGTCCGGCTGGCCCCTGGGCAGTCGGACTGGACCTGGTTCGTCTCCGGCAGCGTCGCGCGGGGCGAGGCCGCCCCGGGCTCCGACGTCGAGACGATGGTCGCCATCGGCGACGCGGTGGACGACGAGGGCAAGACCGAGCTGCTGGCCCGCGCGGCCGACGTGCACGCACTGCTGGAGCGGTGCGGGATACGCGGTGACGCCAACGGGGTGCTGGCCAGCCGGCCGAGATTCTGCCGGCGCCTGAGCAGTTGGGCCGAGGGCATCGAGCGCTGGACAGCCGGTCCCGGCGAGGACCGCGGTGTGGTGATGACCGGCCTGCTTGCGGACTCGACGGGCGTGTGGAGCAGTGCGGACGTGCCCCGCGATGCGCTGCGGGCGCCGACCGTCACCGCTGCCGGACGCAGCTATCCGGCCCGCCAGGCCATGCTGCAGGACGCCACGGCCGTGCGGGCCGCCTTTCCGTCGCGGTTGCGCGTGTTCGCCACGCACACGGACACCGTCGACCTCAAGCTGGCGGCGATCGATCCGGTGGTGAAGATCGCGCGGTGGGCGGCGCTGTCGGCCGGGTCGGACGCGTTATCGACTTTCGCACGCCTCGACGACGCCGCAGCCGCCAAGGTGCTCGACGCCGACGACGTGTCCAGCCTGCGCGAATGCTTCGGGTGGCTGCTGCGGTTCCGCTGGCGGACGCGGGCCGGTACGTTCCTCGACGGGCGGCGGGTCAGCGACGTGGTGGCACTGTCCGAGACGCCACCCCAGGAGCGCGCGATGCTGCGCAGTGTCGCGCGCGAGGTGGCCGGCATCAGGCGCAAGTTGACCTACCTCGCGTCGACGTCGACGTTCCGCTGAGTCGCCGCCGAACGCATGACACCGGATACACGCGATAACGCCGTCGCCCAGGCCGTCGCCGCCGAGCGCCTCGAGGGCTGGCGTCCCTCCGACGAGCACGTCACCGCCCTGACCGCGCTGGCCCGCGGAGACGTGCCGTTCGACGACTATCTCGCGAAGTTCCGCGACCGGTATCCAGCGCCGCAGCGCCCTCGCCGACGCCTGAGCCTGCGACCCGCGCCCCACTACCTCCTGCCAGGAACCACGCTGTTGCGCAACAACTTCGGGGCGGATTCCGCAGAGATGCTGGCCGACCTGGAATTCGTCGCGACCGCGGGCCGGATGGTGCTGTGGCTGTGCAGGCCTGTCGAAGCCACCGAGCCGGACGGGCTCGACGTTCGCATGCTGCATCGGCATCTGTTCGGCGACGTCTATGCGTGGGCCGGGCAGTACCGCACCTGCGAACTACGTCGCGGCGAGCAGGGTTTCGCCCCGCGGTCCACGATCGCAGCGGGAATGGCTCGGGTGCGCGACACGGCCCGGTCGGTGGTCGATGCCTGCGCGTCCTACGACGACCCCCGGCTGGCCTACGAACTCGCCCGCCTCTACGTGGACTTCAACCAGATTCACCCGTTCCGCGAGGGCAACGGGCGGACCGGCGCACTGCTGCTGCACGGTGTCGCGGCCCGCTGCGGTCGCACGCTGGACCTGACGGTGACCAACCGCGCCGAGTGGTATTCGGCGGCGTTCGACAGCATGCCGCCGCGGCGGCGTGACGGTCGCGCCAACCACCGGCCCTTCCTACCGATTCTGGTGCGCGCGGTGACAAGCCCGGCGCGCTGATGATCCCGGAAGTCAGTGGGCCGCCGCGGCCACGTGGGTGCGGGCGTGCGCGATCGCGTCGTCCAGTGAATCGATGAGGTGGTTCTCGTGGCGCAGCGACTCGATGACGCCGACGTTGGTCAGCAGGTTCATGTGTTCGGCCTGCACGCCCTTGATGATCACGGTGACGCCACGCGACTCCAGCTCCTCCGCGACGCGCGACAGGGTGTGCGCTCCCGTCGCGTCCAGCATCCCCAGCTTCGACATCCTGATCATGACCACCGACACGTCGGGGTGGTCGGCATCGGTGATCAGGTTCGAGATCCGTTCGGCCACACCGAAGAACATCGCTCCGTCCAGCCGCAGCAGCGCGATGCGCTCGTCGCCGGGGCGGCGTGGCCCTGGCAGGTCCTCGCGGGTGACACTGCTCCGACGTGCCACCGACCGCAGGGCGAACACCGCCGCGACCAGGACGCCGATCTCCACGGCCTCGATCAGGTCGAAGCACACCGTGACGACTGCGGTCAGCACGAAGATCAGCGCGTCCGAGCGGGTGGAGCGCAGGATCCTGCCGATCGTGGTGGCCGAGATCATCCGGAACGACGTCACCATCAGCACCGCAGCCAGGGCACACAGCGGAATCGCCGAGACCGGATCGGTCGCGAAGTACACCACGCAGATGAGCACGACCGAGTGCACGATGGCGGACACGCGGGTCCGTGCGCCGGACCTCGTGTTCACCGCGGTACGCGCTATTGCCCCCGTTGCGGGCATGCCGCCGAACACGCCGGAGGCCACCGACGCCAGGCCTTGACCGACCAGCTCGCGGTTGGGGTCGTAGGGCCCGGTGGGCGACATGGTGGCGGCCACGCGCGCCGACAGTAGCGACTCGATGGCGGCCAGTGCAGCGATCGCCAGCGCCGCGCCGACGAGCGCTCGCAGTGCACCGGGATCGGCGTGTGGAAACACGGGTGCCGGCAGGTGTGAGGGCAGTTCGCCGATGCGTGCGACGGGCAGGTGCGCGACCACCACCAGGATCGTCGCGGCGACGATGGCGGCCAGCGACTCGGGAATGGCGCGGTGCAACCGGGGTAGCCCGACCATGAGGGTGGCGACGACCACCGCCAGCACCAGGGTGGTGGACGCGATCGCCCAGTCGGCGTTGCGGAGGACGTCCCACGCCGCGGTCAATGGCCGTAGGCCCACCGGGGCGCCGGCGCCGAACGCCGCGGGCACCTGTTGCAGGAAGATGATCGTCGCAATGCCGAGGGTGAAGCCCTCGATCACCGGCCACGGAATGAACGTCACCGCCCTCCCGAGCCCGGTGACGCCGGCAGCCAGCACGATCAGCCCGGCAAGGACCGTCACCAGCGCGATGCTGCCGAGCCCGTAGAGCGTGACGATCGGCGCGAGCACCACTGCCATCGCCCCGGTCGGACCCGACACCTGCACGTGCGACCCGCCGAACACCGCCGCCACCAGGCCGGCGACCACGGCGGTGATCAGACCGGCCGCCGCACCCACGCCCGAGCTGATGCCGAATGCCAAGGCAAGCGGTAGTGCGACGACGCCGACGGTCACACCGGCCAGCACGTCTCTGCGCCACGATCGCGACAGGCCGGCGTAATCGGAACGGTTTGGGAGTAGCCGGCTGACCGTGCGTGCGTTTGCGCCGATCATTCGGGAAGCGCCAACGGTGGCAGCGCGTCCAGCGCGTCGAGCTGGTCTCGACGGGCGGACAGGGTGTCGGCGAGGAAGGTGCGAGCGATGAGGAGCAGCTCCGAGATCTTCGGGTGGGCGAGCTCGTAGTAGACGGCATTGCCTACCCGCCTGCCGCTGACCACGTGATGGCGCTTGAGCACCGCGAGGTGCTGGGAGAGCAGGGTCGGCTCGATGTCGGTCGCCGCCAGGATCTCACTGACCGGTGTCGGACGGCCGTTGGCCGACAGGATCTCCAGCGTCCGGATGCGGGCGGGATGCGCGAGCGCCTTGAACAGGTTCGCCTTGATCTCGTAGAGCGGTCGCTCGGAGCCGTTGGGAAAGCGGTGCGGCACGCCGGGACGCCCTAACAGTTGATGGATTGAGTAAAACCTCAATCCACCGTAGCGGTCCGGTGCACCTTCAGCACAATCCGGTCGGCGCACGGCCGGCGGGTACGCCCTGATCAACTCGCTTGCGCATCGAGAGCGTGAACCGCTAGCGTGGCGATCGTGCGAAGTCTTCTCGTAGTAGAAACCCGCAGCGGGGTCTGATCTGGACCGACCCCTCGCTGTGGGTCGTTTCTACTCCGTCGGTCACTCCCTCTGGCAAGAGAAGACCGGCACATGTTCTCCCCTTCTTCGACACAATCCGCAATCGGCGCGACGCCCCTGTTCGCAGCGCAATTCGACACGCCGCTGCCGCGGGGTCTGCGCGAGGAATCCGAAGCGATGTCCTCAGACGCATTCCACGCCACGTACGCCCCGACGTCCGGGCCGTTGCGGCTCGGCCAGTGGGAGTGCACCGATGTCGACTGCGCCGCGACCCGATCGGGGCCGCAGGCGCGCAACTATCAGGCCACGATCGCCATCGGGGACCGGATCAGCACGTCGACGGCCGCAGCCACCGGGCCCGTCGCGGCGCTGACTGCGATGCTCTACGACCGTGGCGTCGCCGTCGAGACGCTCAAGTTCCACCAGCTTCGAGCGGATGGCGGCGTCGCGACGTTCATCCACGGCACCGACGGCGCCCGCGACGAATGGGCGATGGGGTGGGCGGGGGACGCCACCCAGTCCGCGCTGCGGGCGGTCATCGCCTGCGCGAACCGACTGAGCGCTTAACGCAAGGGGCGCAGGATGATTGGCATACCGTCCATCGGCACCGGCATGCCGCCGTAGTCCCACTTCTCCTCGTAGCCGGGACGCGCCGGTTCCAGCCGGTACTTGCGCAGCAGCCGGTGCATGATCGTCTTCACCTCGAGCTGGCCGAACGCCATGCCGATGCACTTGTGCGAGCCGCCGCCGAAGGGGCTGAAGGCGTACCGGTGCTTCTTGTGTTCGCTGCGCGGTTCGGCGAACCGGTCGGGATCGAACTTCATCGGGTCGGTCCACAACTCCGGAAGCCGGTGGTTCAGACCGGGGTAGGCGATGACGTTGGTGCCCTTGGGTAGGTGGTAGCCCAGCAGTTCGGTGTCGCGAACCGTCCGTCGCATCGCCCACTGGACGGGCGTAACCAGCCGGAGTGACTCGTTCATCACCAGGTCGAGCGACTCCAGCTTCTCGAGCGACTCGATGTCGACGGGTCCGTCGCCGAGGCGGTCGGACTCGTCCCGGCAGCGGTCCTGCCACTCGGGGTTCTCGGCCAGGTGGTAGGCCATGGTGGTGGCCGTCGAGGTCGAGGTGTCGTGTGCGGCCATCATGAGGAAGATCATGTGGCTCACGATGTCGGCGTCGGAGAACTTGTTGCCGTCATCGTCCTCGGTCTGACACAGCACGGTCAGCAGATCCGTTCCCTCGGCCCCGCGGCGTTCCTTCACCCGCGCCTCGAAGTAGTTCTCCAGGAGTTTTCTGGCCTGCAGCCCGCGCCACCAGGTGAATGGCGGCACGCCGGTGCGGATGATCGCATTGCCGGCGCGGACGGTGGTGGTGAAGGCGTTGTTGACCTTGGTCACCAGCTCGTGATCGGTGCCGGGCTCATGCCCCATGAACACCATCGAGGCGATGTCGAGGGTCATCTGCTTCATCGCGGGGTAGAGCAGGAATCTCGGGTCGTTGGCGACCCAGTCGTTGTCGATCACCTTCGACACGACGGTGTCGACCTGCTCGGTGTAACCGACCAGTCGGGTGCGGACGAACGCCTCCTGCATGATCCGGCGGTGGAACATGTGCTCTTCGAAGTCCAGCAGCATCAGCCCGCGGTGGAAGAACGGACCGATGACCGGAGTCCAGCCCTGCTGTGAGAAGTCCTTGTTGCGATTGGAGTAGATGGCCTGGGCGGCGTCGGGACCCAGCGCCGCCACGGCGGGCAGCACCGGCGAGTCGGCGTAGTACACCGGGCCCTTCGTGTTGTAGATGTGCATCAGGTAGTCGGGGCCACCGCGGAACATCTCGACCATGTGACCGAGCACCGGCAGTCCGGCGTCGCCCATCACCGGCTTGAGGCCACTGCCGGCCGGCGGCTCGGCCAGCACCGTCTGCGGGAAATCGGTGCGCAGCAGTCTGCGCTCAAGGGCGCCCATGCCGGGAAAGTTGTTGATCGACGGGGTGAATCGACGCTTCGCCTGGTCGAGCAGATACTCCGGGGTGCTGATGGTCGTCATGCAAGCTCCTGGGGCTGAGGACATGTGGTCGATCTCACTCGTATCACCCATCCTGTAGGGCAGACTTGACGCATGTCAAGTTTTGTTCTGG
>NZ_JAVRPS010000676.1:0-2534 GCF_032162105.1 Mycobacterium sp.
GGCCAGGATTCGCGCGGTGCCGTTGATCCGCAGGGTGTCACCGCGCCCGGGGATCAGGAACACCGTGCCGACGTGGGGTCGCTGCAGCACGTTGAGGTAGCCGTCGACCCGCTTGTTGCCGGGCCGTTCCGGGATGGCGATCGTGTTGGCGTCGATGATGTGGACGAAGCCGGGCGGGTCGCCCTTGGGGGAGACGTCGACGCGGCCTTCGGCGTCGGTGGTGGCGACGAACCCCAGCGGCGAGTGTGCGAGCCAGTCCTGCTGTGCTTCGGACAGGCTGCTCTTCACCTTGTTGGCGGCGGCGGTAACGGGCTGCCCGACGATCGCGCGGAGGTCTTCGACGGAGGTCACTTCACGACGCATGACCTACATCATGCGCGCACACCGAACCGCGCGGCGAGCGCTTTTCGGTCCAGCTTGCCGATACCGCGGCGGGGCAGCTCGTCGACGACGTGTATCTCCCGGGGTGCGGCGGTGGCGTCGAGGGTGCCCGCCACGTGCGCGCGCAGCTCGGCCAGCGTGGGCGCCGCCGAGGGCTCGGCCACCACGATGGCGGCCGAGACCCGCTGCCCGAGACGCTCGTCGGGGACGCCGAACACGGCACAGTCCGCGATCGTGGGATGGGTGGCGAGCGCGGCTTCCACGAGTTGCGGCAATACGGTCAGGCCGCCGGTGCTGATCGCATCGTCGATGCGGCCCAGCACTTGAAGTACACCCGAATCATCCAGGACGCCAACGTCGTCGGTGCGAAACCAGCCCGGTTCGATGAACGGATCGGGGTCCACCGGATTGCGGTAGCCCGTGGCCAACGTCTCGCCGCCGACCACGACGCGGCCGTCGTCGATTCGTACCTCGACCCCGTCGAGCGGCACGCCGTCGTACACGCACCCGCCTGCGGTCTCGCTCATGCCGTACGTACGCACCACCGAGATGCCCGCGGCGGCGGCCCTTTCGGCGACCGTTGGCGGCATCGGCCCGCCGCCGATCAGCACGCCGTCCAGCTCGGCAAGGGCCGCGACGGCGGCCGGGTCAGTCAGCGCCTTGTCCAGCTGCACGGCCACCAACGAGGCGTACCGCCGTCCACTGCCCAATGCCGCTATGGCGGAGGGTAATTCATCGACGTCGAAGCTCGGCTGAATGGCAACTGGGGTGGTGCCTGCCAGCGCGCTGCGCACCAGCACCTGCAGGCCGGCGACGTGGTAGGGGGGCAGTGCCAGCAGCCAGCTGCCGGGACCGCCAAGCCTGTCGTGGGTGGCCGAGGCGCTGGCGACCAGCGCGGCCGCGGTCAGCATGGCGCCCTTCGGCACTCCCGTCGTGCCCGAAGTCGACACCACGATCGCAATGTCGTCGTCGATCTCGTCGCCGACCCGCAGTGACGTGATCAGCAGTTCGGCCTGGCGTTCGTCGTCGGCGGGGACCGGCAGCATGGCCGGTTCCTGGCCGTCGAGAACTCCCTCCAACGCCGTCAGAAGCGACAGCGTCGAAGGGAGGTCCGGAATGACGAGTGCGCGAAGTCGGGCTATGCGGAGCCCGTCTCGTCCGTCGCGTCCGCATCACGCGGATCGTCGAGCGGCCAACCCTTGGTGGCCAGCCGCGCCCGCACCCGTTCGATGTCGTCGGGTGTCGGCAGTTCGTCGGTCATCTGGGTGATCAGCACGCCGATGTCGACGTGGTCGAACTCGCCACGGTCGGTCAGTCCCTGCGCGACGGTCTTGACCTCGTCGTTGGAGAGCCGCGGCGTGAGCAACGCCAGCAGTGGCACCCGGTCGGGGCCCGGCACACCCTCGGGGTAGCCGGCGTTGAGCCACGCCACGATCTTGGCGAGAAATCCGTTCACAGCGTCAACTTCCGCGCGAGGGTTTCCCGGGTTGGTTATCCCGGAGGACGTCGTGCGATGTTACTTGTGCTTCGCACCGAGAATGTAGAGACCGGTCTGATGGCCGATGAAGTCACGGGCGATGAACAGCACGCCGACGATCACCGCGATGAGCACCAGCGCGAAGATGGCCCAGCTGATGGCGACCACCACCGGGCTGCGCTGCGAGACGGCCGCGCCGCCGTGCCCGGCGGCGACACCGGAGCCTTCGGCGTTCATCCGCACGGCGACGGCGAAGAGCGCGGGTAGCCCGGCGCCGATGATCAAACCGGCGACGAGTATCTGGAATAGGGCGGGGTAATTGAACCAAGCAGTCATGGTGTCGGCCTCTCGGAGTCTGCGGTGTGGCGAGTTAGACGGCGGGGGTGGACTCGACCTTGGGGGCGGGCGCCTTCTCGCTGGTGCCCGCGGTCAGGTTGCCTTCCCATTCGGCGTTGACGTTCTTGGAGTCGATGGGCGCCTTGCGCGACTGCAGCCAGATGGCGGCTGCGGCGGCGACGAGCAGCAGGAATCCGATCCCGATGCCGGCCCAACTGCCGATGCCGTGCACGATGAAGTAGGTGATCGCGCCGACGATGCCCGCCGACGGCAGGGTGATCAGCCAGGCTGCGGCCATCCGGCCTGCCACGCCCCAGCGCACCTCGGCGCCGGGCTTGCC
>NZ_JAVRPS010000677.1:0-7181 GCF_032162105.1 Mycobacterium sp.
GTCGATGGGCATTCACGGCCGGGTCTACGTACCGGCCAAGACGCCGAAGCAGAAGCGCGACCGCATCCGCTACCACGGTCGCGAGTTCATCGAGCTCATCGTCGGTGGCAAGACCTACGACGTGGCCGCCGCCGCGGCGCTCGACGACGTCGCCCGCACCGGTGCCACCCTGGTGCCGCCCTACGACGACCTGCGCACCATGGCCGGCCAGGGCACCATCGCCGTCGAAATCCTCGCTCAGCTCGACGTCGAGCCCGACCTCGTGGTCGTCCCGGTCGGCGGCGGCGGGTGCATCAGCGGCATCACCACCTACCTCGCAGAGCGCACCACCAACACCGCGGTGCTCGGGGTGGAACCCGCGGGTGCGGCCGCGATGGTCGCCGCACTGGCCAACGGCGAGCCAGTGACACTCGACCACGTCGATCAGTTCGTCGACGGCGCGGCGGTGGCGCAGGCGGGCGCGCTGCCGTACGCCGTGTTGGCCGCCGCCGGTGACATGGTGTCGATCACCACCGTCGACGAGGGTGCGGTGTGCTCGGCGATGCTCGACCTGTACCAGAACGAGGGCATCATCGCCGAGCCCGCCGGTGCCCTGTCGGTGGCCGCGCTCCTCGAAGCCGACGTCGCGCCGGGGTCGACGGTGGTGTGCCTGATCTCGGGCGGCAACAACGACGTCTCGCGCTACAACGAGGTGCTCGAGCGCTCACTGGTGCACCTCGGGCTCAAGCACTACTTCCTGGTGGACTTCCCACAGGAGCCCGGTGCGCTGCGCCGCTTCCTCGACGAGGTGCTCGGCCCGAACGACGACGTCACGCTCTTCGAGTACGTCAAGCGCAACAACCGCGAGACCGGCGAGGCACTGGTCGGCGTCGAACTCGGCTCGGCCGCCGACTTCGACGGCCTACTGGAGCGGATGCGAGCCTCCGACATCCACGTCGAGGCCCTGGAGCCGGGTTCACCGGCGTATCGCTACTTGACCTGAGCCGGTCTGGGTTCCGGCTCGACCGTAGGGTTCAACCATGGACGATCTTGAGCGTCCGGATTCCGAGACGGACCAACCCGATCTCGAGGAGCTGCGCTGCCAGTACGAAGAGGCGACCGATGCCGGAGACAGCGAGGCCGAGTTCGCCCTCGGTGTTCTGCATTCGGACTGGATGGATCCGCCCGAGCTGGATGAGGCGTGTCGTTGGTATTTGCGTGCCGCCGAGGCCGGGAACGTCGACGCCATGGTCAACCTCGGGTTCGTCTACGCGGAGCGGATGGATCCGCCCGAGCTGGACGCGGCGCGTCGTTGGTGTGAGCGAGCCGCCGACGCCGGGCGCAGCGAAGCCATGCTCGAGCTCGGTTGGATTCACGAGGAGTTGACGAGGCCGCGGGAACTCGACGCGGCGCGCGGGTGGTATGAGCGTGCCGCCGACGCCGGGAACGTCGACGCCATGCTCCGACTCGCGTACCTGTACCAGGAGTTGATCAGCCCGGCCGATCCGGAGGCGACGCGACAGTGGTGGGAGCGTGCGGCCGACGCCGGCCACAGCGACGCCATGCACAACCTCGGGGTGCTGCACCACGCGTTCATGGATCCGCCGGATGACGAAACGGCGCGGAGCTGGTGGGAGCGTGCCGCCGAGGCGGGGGAGAGCAAGGCGATGAACAGCCTCGGCCTGTTCTATTCGCACTGGACGGATCCGCCGGATCTGGACGCGGCGCGGCAGTGGTACGAGCGCGCGGCCGACGCCGGAAACCACGGCGCGATGAACAACCTCGGGTGGCTACACCACATGCAGATGGATCCGCCGGATCTGGACGCCGCCCGGCGCTGGTATGAGCGTGCCGCCGACGGCGGCCACCTCAGGGCGAAGGTCAACCTGGTGCGCTGGCGTATCGACGCGACGAAGTCGCGGTTGCGGCGCAAGTGATCGGTGAGCCGGTCATTTCCCGACGCGCAGGATCGCGAACGAATGGCCGCCCAGCCGCGTAGATTCCGCGCCGACGGCCGGCTCGTCGGAGGCCAACGCGACCTCGCCGCTGACGGGCACCGAAACCGGCTCCGTGCCGAGATTGCAGGCAACGGCGAAGGCCCCGCGCCGCAACACGATCCAGCGCTGGTCCTCGTCGTAGTCCACGCCAAGGTGGTCCAGCCACGGGTCGGCGAAGTCCGGCTCGTCGCGCCGCAACGCGATCAGGCCGCGGTAGACCTCGCGTAGCCGCGCGTGCTCGCCTGCGTCGATCTCGTCCCACGCCAGCTTGGAGCGCTCGAAGGTCAGCGGGTCCTGCGGGTCGGGCACCTCGTCGGCGTCCCAGCCGTGCTCGGCGAACTCGGCCTTGCGCCCCTCGGCGGTGGCCCGGGCGAGCTCCGGCTCGGGGTGGCTGCTGAAGAACTGGAACGGGCTCGACGCGCCCCACTCCTCGCCCATGAAGAGCATTGCGGTGTAGGGAGATCCGAGCACCAGCGCGGCCTTCACGGCGAGCTGTCCGAAGTCCAGGTTCTGCGACGGCCGGTCGCCGATGGCGCGGTTGCCCACCTGGTCGTGGGTCAGGGTGTAGGCCAGTAGTCGGGTGGCCGGGATGGTCGCGGTGTCAAGGGGGCGGCCGTGCCGTCGGTGCCGGAACGAGGAATAGGTGCCTGCGTGGAAGTACCCGTGCTTCAGCGTGGTCGCCAGCACGTCCAGTGAGCCGAAATCCGAGTAGTACCCCTGGCGTTCGCCGGAGACGGCGGTGTGGATGGCATGGTGGATGTCGTCGTCCCATTGCGCGGTCAGGCCCAAACCGCCGCGGTCGCGCGGCGTGATGAACCGAGGATCGTTGCGGTCGCTCTCGGCGATCAACGACAGCGGCCTGTCCAATCGGGCTGCCAGCGAGTCGGTTTCGCCCGACAGTTCCTCCAGGATGTGCACGGCGGTGGTGTCGACCAGAGCGTGCACCGCATCGAGGCGCAGCCCGTCGGCGTGGAAGTCGCGCATCCAGCGCAGCGCGCACTCGATGACGTAGGTGCGCACCTCGTCGGAACCGGCTTCGGCGATGTTGATCGACTCACCCCAGGGGTTGCTGCCCGAGGACATGTACGGCCCGAACCGAGGCAAGTAGTTTCCCGACGGGCCGAGGTGGTTGAACACCGCATCGAGCAACACGCCGAGCCCGCGGTCGTGGCAGGCGTCCACGAAGCGCACCAAGCCGTCCGGCCCGCCGTATGGCTCGTGCACGGCGTACCAGAGCACGCCGTCGTAGCCCCAGCCGTGCGTGCCGCCGAACGCGTTGACCGGCATGAGTTCGACGAAGTCCACGCCGAGATCGACCAGGTAGTCGAGCTGGTCGATCGCGGAGTCGAACGTGCCTGCCGCAGTGAAGGTCCCCACGTGCAGCTCGTAGAGCACCGCACCCTCGATGGACCGGCCATGCCAGGCGGCGTCCGTCCACGTCGCCGCCGAGGCATCCCACAGCTGCGAGTGTTCGTGCACGCCGTCGGGCTGGCGGGGGGAGCGGGGATCCGGCAGCACCGTCGGGTCGTCGTCGAGGACGAAGCCGTACCGCGCATCGGGTCGCGCGTCGACGTCAGCGCGCCACCAACCGTCGTCGGACCGGGCCATCGGATATAGCGTGCCGTCCACGTCGAGACGGACGCGGTCGGGGATGGGCGCCCACACCGCGAACTCGTGCTCAGTCATCGCGCTCCAACAGCACCACCGGCGTTAAGTTGAACAGCTCGGATACGTCGAGTCGGCCGCTATACCGGCGACCTGTGATGGCATCGGTCCAGTGTCCGTTCGGGAACGTCAGAAACGTATGGCCCCAATCGGTTTGGCTCAGCCGAACGGTGTAGCGGCTGACAGCGACGAGCACGTCGTCCCCGCGCAGGAATGCGACGAGATGCTCGGCGCCCGCGCCCTCGGCGAGGACCGGCGTATAGCCACCGGACAGAAAGGTGTCGGGTCGCTTTCTGCGCAGGCGCAGTGCTGCGGCGACGACGCCCATCTTCGCGTCGCGCAGGGACGAGAGCGCTTCCCGCCGCCGCGCATAGTCCACGGGCCTGCGGTTGTCGGGATCGACGAGGCTGTCATCGAGCAACTCGGTGCCCTGGTACACGTCTGGAACGCCGGGGACGGTGAGCGCCAGCAGCTTCTGGCCGAGCGCGTCACACCAGCCGTCGCCGACCAGTTGCTTGACGAGTCCGGTGAGTTCGACTCCGACCGGGCCGTCGACGACGTCGTCGAGCCATCGGTGGACGGCCGCCTCGAATTCTTCGTTCGGCTGATGCCAGCTGGTGTGTACCGCCGCTTCCCGCATTGCCTTCTCGGCGTAGTTGTGCAGCCGTTCCCTCAACTGATCGGTGACGATTCCGTCGGCAGGCCATACGCCGAACGCGTTCTGCAACAGGAACAGTCCGGTTGACGCATCGGGCGACGGCGTCGCCAGCGCCCACCTGCCCGTCAGCTCGTTCCACAGGGCAGGCACCTGCGATAGCACCCCGATGCGGGCGCGCACGTCCTCGCTTCGCTTCGTGTCGTGAGTCGACAACGTGACCATCGCCTGCGGCCACAGCCGGGCGCGGACCGCGGCGGCATGGTGGAACTCGGCGGGGTCGACCCCGAACCGGTCGGGTTGGCCGCCGACCTCGTTGAGCGCAACTAACCGCGTGTCCCGGTAGAAGAGACAGTCCTCCACCGCTTTGGCGGTGACCGCCCCGCACAGCTGCTGGAGTCGCGTCGCGGGCTCGGCGTGCTGGAGGGCGGCCGAGATCAACCGAAGCGGTCGGGCTAACTCCGGTGTGGTGAGTGCGGTCTCGGCGAGCGCGGTGGTCATCAGTGCGGAGAGACTGCGGTAGTCGGAGCGGTAGACGTCAAGGTGGGTGAGGAGAGCGGCGGCGGCATCGGTGAGCCTGGGATCGTCGGTTCCCACCGCCGTGACGATGGCGCGGTTCAGTCGGGCCAGCTCACTGCCCAGTGTTTCGGTGGCGGCGGCCAGCTTCAGCCGCGCGGCACTGTCGGGCGGCTCACCTCGGGTCAGTGCACCCGTCGGATCGACGAAGACGCCGCCGATCTCACGCAGCGCGTCGTACCCGGTGGTTCCGGCAACCGGCAGCGTTGGTTCGAGCGCCTCGTCGACGGCCAGGATCTTCTCGATCACTATCCACGCATCGGGGCCCGTGAGCTCGCGCAGCCACGCCAGATAGCCGCCCGGGTCGGATAATCCGTCGGGATGGTCGATGCGAAGCCCGTCCACCAGTCCCTCGTCGAACCAGCGTTTCACCTCCACATGAGTGGCGTCGAAAACAGCCCGGTCCTCCTGGCGCAGGGCGGCCAGTGAGGTGATGGAGAAGAACCGCCGGTAGCCGCACACGTTGCGCCGCCAGCTGATCAGGCGGTAGTGCTGCCGGTCATGCACCTCGGCGCCGGTGCCCGTGCCGGTACCCGGCGCGATGGGGTAGGCGAGATCGCCTAGCCGCAGCACGTCTCCGTCGACGACCAGGTCGGCCACGTCGTCGTCGGAACCGAGGACCGGCAACACGATTCGACCTTCGGGATCCAGCGCCCAGTCGATGTCGAAGAACGAGGAGAACGGCGACTCGCGGCCGTGCGCCAGCACGTCGAACCACCACTTGTTCTGCTCGGGATGTTCGACGCCGACGTGGTTGGGGACGATGTCGACGACCAGCCCCATGCCGCGGACACGGGCGGCAGACGACAAGCGCGCCAACCCCTCCGGTCCGCCAAGTGCGGCCGACACCGTCGTCGGATCGGTGACGTCGTAGCCGTGCGTCGACCCCTCGGCGGCGGTCAGGATCGGCGACAGGTACAGGTGACTGACCCCGAGATCGTCGAGGTAGTCGAGCAGGTTCTCCGCGTCGGCGAAGGTGAACTGGTCGCCGCGCATCTGCAACCGGTACGTGGACACGACCGGGAGTGCCATGGGCATGCAGATGCTCTCTAGGCTGACTTCTTGAGCACGAGCACCGAACGGCCCTGCACGGTGATCTTCTCGTCGGCACTGATCACCAGGTCGGTGTCTCCGGTGGGGTTGGCGGTGTCCAGCACCGCTGTCCACTCTCGGGCGTAATCGCCTGCCGGGGTGACGAAGTCGATGGTCTTGCTGTGGGCGTTGAAGCACAGCAGGAACGAGTCGTCGGCCACCCGCTCACCGCGTGCGTCGGGCTCGGGGATGGCCAAGCCGTTGAGGAACACCGCCACGCACTTGTCCAGCGCTCTGCCCCAGTCCTCTGGCGTCATCTCCTCGCCTGCGGGGGTGAGCCAGGCGATGTCGCGGACCTGCTCACCGGTGCGAATCGGCTTGCCCGCGAAGAAGCGGCGCCTGCGGAACACGGGGTGTTTCTTGCGCAGCTCGATGGCCTTGCGCGTGAACTCGACCAGGTCGCCGTTCTTCTCGGCCAACGACCAGTCCATCCAGGACAGTTCGGAGTCCTGGCAGTAGACGTTGTTGTTGCCGCGCTGGGTGCGGCCGACCTCGTCGCCGTGGCTGATCATCGGCGTGCCCTGGGACAGTACCAGGGTGGCAAGGACGTTGCGCATCTGGCGGGCGCGCAAGGTCAGGATCTCCGGATCGTCGGTGGGACCCTCCACACCGCAGTTCCACGATCGGTTGTGGCTCTCGCCGTCGCGGTTGTCCTCGCCGTTGGCGTCGTTGTGCTTCTCGTTGTAGGACACCAGGTCGTTCAGCGTGAAGCCGTCGTGGCACGTGACGAAGTTGATGCTGGCGCCCGGCCGACGGCCCGTCGCCTCGTAGAGGTCGGACGAGCCGGTCAGACGGGACGCGAATTCACCAAGGGTTGCGGGTTCACCCCGCCAGTAGTCACGCACGGTGTCGCGGTACTTCCCGTTCCACTCGGTCCACAAACCAGGGAAGTTGCCGACCTGATAGCCGCCCTCGCCGATGTCCCACGGTTCGGCGATCAGCTTGACCTGGCTGACCACGGGGTCCTGCTGCACCAGGTCGAAGAACGCGCTCAATCGGTCGACGTCGTGCAACTCACGGGCCAGCGTGGACGCCAGGTCGAAGCGGAACCCGTCGACGTGCATCTCGAGCACCCAGTACCGCAGTGAGTCCATGATGAGCTGCAGCGAGTGGGGGTGACGCACGTTCAAGCTGTTGCCCGTGCCGGTGAAGTCCTTGTAGAGCTTGAGGTCTCCATCGAGCAGTCGGTAGTAACCGGCGTTGTCGATCCCGCGGAA
>NZ_JAVRPS010000678.1:0-9159 GCF_032162105.1 Mycobacterium sp.
GACGCCGCGGCGCGACCGTACTTCACCGAGGCGTCAGATCTCTCGCGCACGGTCGGTGATGGATGGTGGCTCAGCCAGATGCTGGCCTGGCGTGCTTACGTCCAAAGCGTGGCGGGTGACCCGATCGCATCCCGCGCCGCCGCCGAGGAAGGACGTGATATCGCCGATGCATTAGGAGACCGGTTCACCTCGCGCGCCTGCCGAGGATGGCGCGGCTGGGCGTACCTGGACATTGGCGAACTGCAGACAGCGGCGTCGCAGTTGCGTGAGGTTTTTGCCGACGCCGAAGAAGCCCACGACCTTCACTGGCAATTCTCCAGCCTGGCTCCGCTCATCCTCGCAATGGCATACCAGGGTGACGCACAGGGTTACACCGCAATGGCAGAAGCGGCCGTCCCGCTCGCGGACGAACTCGGAGGCTTCTACCCAGGCGTATTGCAAGGCGCGATCGCGGTGGCCAGCCTGTCCACGGCAGACATCGAGTCAGCAGCCAGAACCAGCGCGGCCGCGCGAGAACAGTTCACGATGGCACCTCCCCAGGTTGCGGGGATTTTTTTGTATCCGATGGCCGAAGTCGCACTGGCGCGCGGCGGCCTGTTGGAGGCGCGCCGTTGGGCCGACGAAGCCGTCTCGATGACAGCGGGGTGGCACTTGTCGATTGCCCTCATGACCCGCGCCCGAGTTTCCATCGCAGACGAGAATCCCGGTTCAGCCGAACGGGATCTCCACCAAGCGCTCCGCTGTGCCGCGGAGGTGCAGGCGCACCTGGTGGTGCCAGATCTGCTCGAGTGCCTCGCACGAGTCGTCGGGGGCGACGGCAACCATCGTGACGCGGCGAGGTTCGCGGGAGCGGCGGATGCCATGCGGGAGAGGACCGGCGCCGTACGATTCAAGATCTACGACGCTGACCATGAAGCGACCGTCGTTGCGCTGCGTGATGCATTGGACAACAACGACTTTGATGCTGCGTGGGCCGAAGGCGCCAACATGTCCACGACTGAGGCAATCGCCTATGCGCAGCGCGGTCGGGGTGAGCGTAAGCGCCCCTCGAACGGTTGGGCCTCCCTGACGCCGACCGAGCTCGATGTGGTTCGGTTGGTCGGTGGGGGGTTGGGCAACAAAGACATCGCCGCACGGCTCTTCGTGTCCCATCGCACGGTGCAGACGCATCTGACACACGTATACACGAAGCTAGGCCTGACTTCGCGCATACAGCTGGCGCAGGAGGCTTCGCGCCGGGCTGAGAGCTAGGAAATGAAGCGGTTCGTTAGACAAACCGATTCGGCATCTCCACTAGACGTCATCCTAAGAGCGCACGTCATGGGCGTCCTACATGATGCCAGCGGCGAGAATTCGTGACGATTGCCGGGGCCAAGCGATCTGACGAAGCGTAGGGCCTCAAGTCTCGGCGGATCGGGTTGCGGACTCACCTGAGATAACACCCAAGGACACCAGTTGGTCTCAAGCATCACCTCCGTTAGCTCCATAAAGGACATCCCTCCGGCGACCCTGGAGAACATACGTTCGATTGGATTGCTACCCAGCTAACGCGTGCTTTGATCAGGAATTTCGCGTTGTGGACAGTGCCTTTGACGGGGTGGCGCGTTTGACGCCGGGCTCCCCGTCAGTGCTTGCGTCGCACGCAGTTCAGCCGCGTCGCCCTGTAGCGACACGGCTGAACTTCTGCATGAGGACCGTCATCCCGCCTCGGCGCTTTTGCGGACTGAAGCGGTCGGTCACGCTCCCCGTTTGGCCACCCGCATCTTGGAGTCAGCGTGGGCTCAGACGGTGAGTACGAGGCGGCCGGCGACGTCGTGGGCTTGGAGGCGTTGGTGGGCTTCGGCGGCTTTGATGAGCGGCATTTCCTCGATGTTCAGCCTGAGTTGCCCGGCGGCGAGCAGGGGCAGGACCTGTTCGGCGGCTGGCTGCGCGCTGCCGGGATGCGTCTGCAGGTAGAAGCCGATGGAGAATCCGAGCATGGCGGCGTTCTTCCGCCACAGTTCGTCACCGGTCACGGGGATGTCTGGGGTGCGAGCGGCGTGGCCGAGCAGCAGGATCCGGCCCAGCGGTGCCAGCACGTCGAGGCTGGCAGTGCGGACGTCGCCGCCGACGGCGTCGGCTACCACGTCGACGGGCTGCCCGGCCAGTGCCTCGACAAACCGGTCGCTGGTCAGCACCTTGTCGTAGCCCAGATGGTCGGTGTCGGCGATCCGGCTGGTCGAGGACACAGTGCCGATGATCCGCGACGCGCCGAGTGAGCGGGCGACCGCGGGGAAGGTGGAGGCCAGTCCGCCGGCGGCGCCGTGGACCAGGACACTCTCCCCGGGTTGCAGATGAGCCACTCGGGTCAGCGCCAGGTAGGCCGTGACGGCGTAGGGCAATGCGGCCACCGCCTGGGCCGGATCGACGCCGGAGTTGCCCAGCGGGATCACCGTCGACGCTTGGGCGAGGGTCACGCTGGCATAGCCCCCCAGCGTGATCTGGGACATCGAGACGACCGGGTCTCCGACACGAAATCCCTCAACGCCGTCGCCGAGCGCGCGCACGGTGCCGGCGACTTCGCCGCCTGGTACGAACGGGGGCTGCGGGAGGCCGGGGTTGTCCGCCATGTCGCCGCGGCGCAGGAGCACGTCGATGAGGCCGACGGCGGCGTGGGTGGTGTTGATGGCAATCTGTCCCGGACCGGGCGTCGGGTCGACTAATTCAGCTTCGGTGAGAACCTCGGGTCCGCCGAAAGCGCTGACGATCACTGCGTGCATGAACCTCCCCTTCTGATGTGTGGTGCAGCGGGATTCGCTCATTCGAAGCTAACGCAAGGCCATTGCGTTGTCAACGCAATAGCCTTGCGTTGCATTAGGATGGGGTCATGTCACAGCAAGGCACGTTTCAGCGCGCCTACTCCCGGCAGCACAAGGAGCAGCGCGCGACCGACCTCGTGAAGGCAGCACGCACACTCGCCGCCAGAGATGGAGTCCGGGCAGTGACACTGACCGCGATCGCGACCCAGGCTGGCGTGCACGTCTCAGCAGTACGGCGCTACTTCGATTCGCGGGAGGAAATCCTGCTCGGCCTCGCCGAAGCGGGGTACGCCGAGTGGACGCACGCACTGATTGATCGGGTCCACGGCCACGAAGGCCTGACCTCGGCGGCCCTCGCCCGTGCGATCACCGAAACCCTCGCCGAACGTCCCCTGTTCTGCGACCTGCTGACCCACGTCACCCTGAATCTCGAGCGCGAGGTGACCTACGAACGGGTACGGGCCTTCAAGTTCACCGTCGGCGCCGCCCTGGCACCCCTCACGGAAGCCATCACTCGGGCCAGTGCCCTGACAGCCGAGCAGGCAAATGACCTCATCATCGCGGTGATCTCGATGACTGCCCCGCTCTGGCAGGCCGCCCATCCCGCGGAGACGCTCACTCGCCTGTACGCCGAGGAACCGTCACTGACACACATCGGGATCGACTTCTCTCCCACGCTCACCCGGTTACTCACTGCACTGTGCGACGGCATGACCAGAGGCCACCGATGATGGACGGTTGTGGACACCCTGGTAACAGTCCCTCGTCGACTCTCGGGATCTTATGTCCGGTTAGGGCCGGCGCGGCAGGACGAACGCGAACGCCCGCGGGAAGCCCAGCCCGCGCAGCCGCGCACCCCGCACCGCGGCCACGTCGACCGATCGCACCTCGCCCGACGACGGCTCGTAGCAGCGCAGCGCGTCGCCCGTCGTCTCCACGATGAGCACCCAGTGCCGCGGGATGAGCCGGCCGACGAGCATGGCGACCGGCCAGTCCGCGTCGACCTCCGCCACCACGTCGGCCATCGCGTCCCGACGACCCCGGCACAGCCGCCAGCCGTACCGCACGCCGTAGGTGGCGGCATGGGCGCTCATCGCCCTGGCCACCCCCATCGGCGTCGTGCCAAGTCTGCGTGGCCACAGCCGGTTGACCTGGTCGTGCACCCGGCCCTGCTCACCGTCGAACCAGGCCCGCCCCGCGGCGCCGCCTACTTCGCCACGGCCGGTCAGCTTCTTCCGGTAGGCGGGATCGAGAAGTGCGCCTGCCACCACCGCGACGGCGGGTCCGCACGTCACGGCGTCACGCTGCCGAAGGTGCAGGGCCGCGAGCTTCATCGTCACCAGGCTAAGCCGATATCGGCCGGTGCCAGGCGCGATCCGCTTAGGCTGCGCACATGCGTCTATCCACGAGAAACCAGCTCACCGGCAGCATCACGGAGGTCACGCCCGGCGCCGTCATGGCCACGGTGAAGGTCCGCCTCGACGGCGGCGATCAGGTCGTGACCGCATCGATCACCAAGGACGCGGCCGAGGACCTCGGCCTGCAGGTGGGGATGGCCGCCACGGTCCTGATCAAGTCAACCGAGGTGGCCATCGGGGTGGAATAGGGCAGTCGTGACCTTCCGCGATCTGCACTACGGCGACCTGCCGTTGGTCCTGCCCAACGCGTGGGACGTGCCGTCGGCGCTGGCCCTCCTGGACGCGGGCTTCAGCGCGATCGGCACGACGAGCTTCGGCGTGGCAGCCAGTCACGGCGCCCCCGACGGCGGCGGCTCGACGCGCGACGCGAACCTCCGACTGGCGGCGGCGTTGCGGCCGCTCGACTGCCACCTGAGCCTCGACGTCGAGGACGGCTACGCCGCCGATCCCGACGCGGTCGCCGACTACGTCGCCCTGCTTCCCGTCGACGGCATCAACATCGAGGACAGCACCGCAGAGACGCTGATCGAACCCGAGGTGCATGCCGCCAAGATCCGTGCGATCAAGGCGCGCTCACCCGAGGTCTTCGTCAACGCACGGGTCGACACGTACTGGTTGGGCCAGGCCGCCACGGTGGCCGAGACCGTGGACCGCGCCCGTCGCTACGTCCACGCGGGTGCCGACGGCGTCTTCGTCCCAGGCACATCCGACCCTGCCGTGATTGGCGACTTGGCGCGCGCCATCGACCGGCCGCTCAACGTGCTGGCCATCCCGGGGTTCTCACCGGCCGACCTCGCGATACTTGGGGTGCGCCGGGTGTCCACCGGCTCGCTGCCCTACCGCGCCGCGCTGAGCGCCGCCGTCGCGGTGGCGGTCGCGACCCGTGGCGGTCTCAAGTTTCCCGACGCGGTCTCCTATCCCGACATGCAGGAGCGACTGATCCGGTACGTGCGCGGCCGTTAGCCCAGGTAACTACCGGTACCCCTGGTTTCACCTTGGGGAATTCTGGCAATATTACCGACGGGTCAGAACGGTTGCTCCAACTCGGCACGAGGGGAATGAGTGGCAATGACATCGGAGTCTTCGCAGATCGTCGCGGCGGCCAACGAGGGCGGCGGCGCCGCACTGGATCAGGTCATCGGCATGTCGGCGGTCGCGATGGTGGTGACAATCGCCCTGCTGTGGATCGGCTACCTGCACCGCATGCGGCGCATCACGTGGCTGAAGAACCTGTCCGAGCGGATGGGCACCATGTTCAAGCGGCCTCCGTGGGTGGCGCTGCAGGTGTTCCTGTTCACGGCGACCATCATCGCTGCGCTGTTCGGCTTCATCTGGGACGTCAGCCTGCACATCGGCAACGGCCGTGACCCCGGACCGCTCGCCAACCCGGCCCACTACTTCATCCTGTTCGGACTCTTCCTGCTGTTCATCGCAGGCACCCTGTCGATCGTGCTGCCCTATGACAAGCCCGGGTCAGCCGCGGTGCGCATCACCCGCACCTGGTTCGCGCCCGTCGGCGGCCTGCTGATGGCGATGTGCGGCTTGTACGCACTGATCGGCTTCCCGCTCGACGACATCTGGCACCGCATCTTCGGCCAGGACGTGACGCTCTGGGGGCCAACACATCTCATGCTCATCGGCGGCGCCGGACTGTCGCTCATCGCCGTGCTGCTGCTCGAGCACGAGGGCAGGCGCGCGATGCCGCCCGGTACCCCGATGGACGACACGTTCTTCCTGAAGCTGGTGCGCTACATGTCGTTCGGCGGCCTGTTCATCGGGCTGTCGGTGTTCCAGATCGAGTACGACTTCGGCGTCGAGCAGTTCCGCCTGGTGCAGCAGCCGATGATGATCGCCGCGGCTGCGGCACTCGCCTCGGTGGCCGCCCGGATGGTGCTCGGCCGCGGCGGGGCGCTCATCTCCGCGCTGGTGGCGATCGCCATTCGCGGCGCGGTCTCGCTCGTCGTCGGTCCCATCCTCGGCGGCCCGACGAGTTGGTTCGCACTCTATCTCGGCCCGGCGCTCATCGTGGAACTGATCGCCCTGACCCCACTTCTCAAGCGTCCCATCCTCTTCGGCGCGGTCGCGGGTCTCGGCGTCGGCACCGTGGGCCTGTGGCTGGAGTCGCTCTGGATCGACGCGGTCTACCACTACCCGTGGCCGACCAGCATGTGGCCCGAAGCGCTCGCCATGTCGGTGCCGGTCGCCGTCGCGATGGGAGTGTGCGGCGCTCTGTTGGCCACGGTGCTCAGTGGGCAGCGGCTGCCACCCCCGGCGATCGGCATCACCGCCGTCGTCGTCACGGTGCTGGTCATCGGTGGCGCGGTTGCCAACGGCCTGCGCACCGAGGTGCCCGAGAATGCAAGTGCCACAATCGCATTGACGGACCTCCCGAGCGACCCCGATCAGCGGATGGTATCCGCGGACGTCCGGATCACCCCCACCGACCTGATCAGTGCCCACCCCGAATGGGTCACGATCCTGTCCTGGCAGGGCGGCGTCGCCAACGACCGCGGCCTGGCCATCGACAAGCTGGAGAAGGTCGGTCCCGGCCACTACCGGTCGACGCAACCGGTCCCGGTGTGGGGCTCGTGGAAGACGCTGCTCCGCGTACAGGACGGCCACACCATGGCCGGCGTGCCGATCTTCCTTCCTGCCGACCCGGGCATCGGCGCGGAGGAGACGCCTGCCCTGGCGTCGAGCACTCGTCCGTTCGTCCAGGAGCTCACCATCCTGCAGCGCGAACGCAACTTGAACCACCCGTCCTGGTTGTTCAGCGTGGCGGGGGTGGTGGTGTTGTTCTGCACGCTGGTGCTGATCGCCGTGTTGACGTGGGGTGCGGGACGGATCAACGCGCGTGAGTCGTTTACGGGCAGCGAGCCGACTCCGAAACAGCCCGTCCCGCAGCCTTGATGGTCCTCGCCGATCACACGCTGCTACTGGCGCTGCCCGCGTTCGCGCCCGCGGTCGTCGTCGTGGGCGTCGTGGTGTTCGTGGCCATGCGCGATCGACGCAACAGTGCCCCGAACGACGATGCCGAGGGGAGCGATGACGGGGCTCACAGTGAGAAAAGTGCCCCCGGCGACCAAGATGGTTCCCCGTGACAACGCTGAATCAGACAACGCTGAAGACCCTGACCGCCCTCACCGCAGCCGCGCTCATCACCGCCGGCTGCGGTGGATCGACGAGTTCGGACACCGCGACGAGCGGTTCGAGTGCCCCCGCCACTCCATCGTCCACGGACGCCCCGCAGATGTCCGACCAGCAGGAGCCGCCGGCCCGGCTGGTCATCGACGTGACCATCAAGGGCGGTGAGGTGACCCCGACCAACGCGCAGTTCGACGCGAACGCGAAGGAGCCCATCGTGGTGCGGGTCAACAGCGACGTCGCCGATCAGTTGCACGTGCATTCCAACCCCGAGCACACGTTCGACATCGAGCCGAAGATCGGCCAGTCGTTCCAGTTCACCGTCGACGTGCCCGGCAACGTCGACATCGAACTGCACCAGTTGAACCGCACCGTCGCGACCGTCACGGTGCAGTGATCGGCGGTCGGTCGACGGCGGTCCTGGCCCATGGTTTGGGCGGCTCCTCCGATCTACCGATCCCCTACACCTACGCGCTGATCGGTGCGGCGTGGGCGCTGACGTTCACCTTCGCGGTCGTCGCGCTCGCCTGGCGCAGGCCCCGGTTCGACCCGGCCAAGCCCGGTCGGCCACTGCCCGCGCGGCTCGTTGCGGTGGTCGATGCGCCCGCCACCCGGTGGGCGGTGGCCGCGGCAGCGCTGCTGTTCGCGGTCTGGGTGGCCGTCGCCGCCGTCTTCGGTCCACAGGACGGTCAGAACCCGCTGCTCGGGGTCTTCTACGTGCTGCTCTGGGTGGGCCTGGTGGCGCTGTCACTGGCGGTCGGGCCGGTGTGGCGCGCGCTGTCGCCGGTGCGCACGCTGTACCGCCTGATGCCGCTGTCCCGGCGGCCCGCCCCGAGTACCTACCCGCGGGCGCTGGGGCTACTGGCCAGCCGTGCTTGGCCTGTTCGCGTTCGTGTGGCTCGAGCTCGCCAGCCCCGACCCGGGATCGCTTGCAGCCGTGAAGATCTGGCTGCTGCTCTATCTGGCGGTGACGCTCGCGGGCACGCTGGTCTTCGGCGATCGCTGGTGTGCGCGGGCAGACCCGTTCGAGGTGTACGGCGTGGTCGCGTCGCGGCTGTCACCGCTGCGCCGCAACTCGGACGGCCGGATCGCGATCGGCAATCCCTTCGATCACCTGCCGTCGATGCCGGTCCGGCCAGGGACCGTCGCGGTGCTGGCCGTGCTGCTGGGATCGACTGCGTTCGACAGCTTCTCGGCGATGCCGCAGTGGCGCAACTTCGTCGACGCCCACGCCGATGGCGTGCCGTTGGGCGCCGTCGCGATCCGCACCGCGGGCCTGCTCGTGTTCGCCGCGGTGGTCGGCACCACGTTCTGGCTGGCCGCGCGAACCACCGGCGGTGTGGACCGCTCGACGCGGCGCGAGCTGCCCGGGTTGATGGCGCACTCGCTCATCCCGATCGTCATCGGCTACGTGTTCGCGCACTACCTGACCTATCTCGTCGAACGCGGCCAGCAGACCGTGATCCAGTTGGCCGATCCGCTCGGCCGCGGCTGGAATCCATTGGGGCTGGGCGATACTCAGGTGAGTTATGTGTTGTCAGTGCACCCGGCGGTACTGGCCACGCTCAAGGTGTGCTTCGTACTCGCCGGGCACATCGCGGGCGTGATCGCCGCGCATGACCGGGCGCTGTGGCTGCTCCCGAAGGGCCACCAGGTGACCGGCCAGCTGGCAATGATGCTGGTGATGGTCGGCTACACGTTCACCGGGCTGTACCTGCTCTTCGGTGGCTAGCATCCGTCGTCCGGCGACGGTTCGTCGTCGAGTAGTTCGTCGTCGTGGTGGATGCGGTTGATGTCGG
>NZ_JAVRPS010000679.1:0-5067 GCF_032162105.1 Mycobacterium sp.
CGACACCCCGCTCGGCGGCCAGTGCCGGGGCGTTGACGAACGTCACCTGGTCCTCGATCACCGCCGAGAACAGACCGCGCAGCGCCGAGAGCCGCAGCACGTCAACCTCTTCGGCGGCCAGCTCACCGCGCACCTGTACCGAAATCGACGTCGGCAGCTCGGGCGACAGCGCTCCGACCAGGAGGCCCAGTTTGCGCACCAGGTCGAGCCACGGCGCGACCTCCTCGCCGACGACGCCACCGCCGACGTTGACGGCGTCGGGCACGAACTCGCCCGCCAGCGCCAGCTTCACGCTGGCCGCCACGTCGGTGCCCGCGCGGTCCTGCGCCTCCTCCGTCGATGCGCCGAGGTGGGGGGTGACGACGACCTGGGGCAACTCGAACAGCGGGCTGTCCGTGCATGGTTCGGTGGAGAACACGTCGAGGCCTGCGCCCCGGACGTGTCCGCTGATGACGGCTTCGGCAAGGGCTTCCTCGTCGATCAGCCCGCCACGGGCGGCGTTGACGATGATCACGCCCGGCTTGGTCTTGGCCAATGCCTCCTTGTTGATCAGCCCTGCGGTCTCCTTCGTCTTCGGCAGGTGCACGGAGATGAAGTCTGCGCGGGCCAGCAGCTCGTCGAGGGTGAGCAGTTCGATGCCCAACTGCGCGGCGCGCGCCGCGGAGACGTAGGGGTCGTAGGCGGCGACGTGGGCGCCGAACGCGGCGAGGCGCTGGGCCACCAGCTGCCCGATGCGACCCAGACCGACCACGCCGACGGTCTTGCCGAAGATCTCGGTGCCCGAGAACGACGACCGCTTCCACGTGTGATCGCGCAGTGTCGCGTCGGCGGCCGGAATCTGCCGTGCCGCGGCCAGCAGCAGCGCCAGCGCGTGCTCGGCGGCGCTGTGGATGTTCGAGGTCGGTGCGTTGACAACCAGCACGCCGCGCGCCGTGGCGGCGTCGACGTCGACGTTGTCCAGGCCGACGCCGGCGCGGGCCACGATCTTCAGCTTCGGCGCGGCGGCCAGCACCTCGGCGTCCACGGTGGTGGCCGAGCGGACCAGCAGCGCGTCGGCGTCGGGCACCGCGGCCAGCAGCTTCTCCCGGTCCGGGCCGTCGACCCAGCGCACTTCTACCTGGTCACCGAGGGCGGCGACGGTCGACTGGGCGAGTTTGTCAGCGATCAATACAACGGGCAGGCTCACGCGGCCAGCCTAATGGGCTTGAATCTAGAGGTGGACGTCACCGTCGTCGGCAGTGGGCCCAACGGCCTGAGCGCCGCCGTGATCTGCGCACGGGCCGGGTTGTCGGTGCGCGTCGTCGAGGCCCAATCGACCGCAGGGGGTGGCGCGCGGACCATGGCCGACCCCGAGTATCCGGGCGTCAGCCACGACATCTGCTCGGCGGTGCACCCGCTGGCGCTGGCCTCGCCGTTCTTCGCAGAGTTCGACCTGCGGGCGCGGGGTGTGAGCTTGGCCGTCCCCGAGATCGCCTACGGCAATCCCCTGCCGAACCGGCCCGCGGCGATCGGCTACCGCGACATCGAACGCACCTGTGCGGAGCTGGACGACGGGGCATCCTGGCGACGACTGCTGGGTCCGCTGGCCGCCGACTGCGACGGCGTGGTCGGCCTGCTGCTCGGCGACAAGCGATCGCTGCCGCCGTCCATTCCCGCGGCGTTGCGCGTCGGCCCGCGACTGCTCGCGCAAGGCACCCCGCTGTGGCGGACGCTGGTCGGCGAGGACGCCCGCGCGCTGTTCAGTGGCGTTGCGGCGCACACGATTTCACGGATGCCGTCACTGGTTTCCTCGGGTGCCGGGTTGATGCTGGCGACGCTCGGGCATGCGGTCGGGTGGCCGATTCCCGTCGGCGGATCGCAGGCCATTCCCGACGCATTGATCGCCGACCTACGCGCGCACGGCGGCGAACTGGTCCTCGGTGAGGAGATCACCACACCACCCGACGGCGTCGTGCTGTACGACACCGCGCCGACCGCACTGCTGCGGATCTACGGCGACGCGCTGCCGCCGCGTTACGCGAAGGCCTTGCGCCGCTACCGGTTCGGGCCTGGCGTGGCGAAGGTCGACTACGTACTGTCCGGCGAGATCCCCTGGCGCGACCCGAGACTGGCGCTGGCGCCCACCCTTCACCTCGGCGGCACACGCGCACAGATGGCGTTGGCCGAGGCGGAGATCGCCAAGGGCCGCCACGCCGAATGGCCGATGATGCTCGCCGCCTCTCCGCACGTCGCCGACCCCGGTCGCATCGACGCCGAGGGCCGTCGACCGCTGTGGACCTACGCCCACGTGCCCGCGGGGTCGACGGTCGACATGGCCGAGGCGGTCACCGACGTGTTCGAACGCTTCGCTCCGGGCTTCCGCGACGTCGTCGTGGCCGTGCGCAGCGTTCCCGCGGCGCGGCTGGCCGACCACAACGCCAACCTGGTCGGCGGCGACATCGGCGTCGGCAGCAATAACATGTTCAGCGCGCTGACCGGCCCGACGCTGCGGCTCAACCCGTGGTCGACACCGATCCCGAAGGCCTACCTATGTTCGTCGGCCGCCCCGCCCGGCGGCGGCGTGCACGGCATGGCCGGCTACTACGCCGCCCGCACGGTGCTGCGTCGCGAGTTCGGCATCAAGAAGTTGCCCAAACTCTCGCCCTAGCTCACGGGCGATCGTGATTGGCTGTTTGCATGACGAAACTCGCTGTCCTCTATTATTCGGCCACCGGGCACGGCACCTCGATGGCCAAACGAGTCGCCGGTGCCGCGGAGGGTGCGGGCGCCGAGGTGCGGGTCCGCCCCGTCGCCGAGACCCGTGATCGGGCGTCATTCGCGGAAAACCCGGCGTGGACCGCCAACTACGAAGCGACCAGGGACCTGCCGCCCGCGACCGGAGACGACATCGTCTGGGCCGATGCGGTGATCTTCGGGTCGCCGACGCGGTTCGGTTCCGTCGCATCACAGCTGCGGAGTTTTCTCGACTCGCTCGGCGGCCTGTGGTCGCAGGGCGAGCTCGCCGACAAGGTGTACGCGGGCTTCACGTCGACGAACACCGCGCACGGCGGGCAGGAAACGACGCTTCTCACGCTCTACGTCACGCTCATGCACTTCGGTGGCATCATCGTGCCGCCGGGTTACACCGATGCGCTCAAGTTCGTCGACGGAAACCCCTATGGCGCCAGCCTCATCGCGGGCCACGACAACATCACCGAATTCGACGACGCCACCAACAACGCGCTTGACCACCTCGCCCGTCGCGTGGTGGCCGTCGCCGACCGCCTCGCCTAACCAAACGCGATTTGTGAGCGCTTTCGTTCGGGAGAGCGAACGTCAGCGCTCACAAATCGCTGGGGTTAGGCCGTTTCGGTGATGGGGCGGTCGACCCAGCTCATCAGGTCGCGCAGCTTCTTGCCGGTCACCTCGATCGGATGCTCGGCGTTCTCCTTGCGCAGCTTCTCCAACCGCTTGTTGCCGCCCTCGACGTTGGCGACGAGTTCCCTGACGAAGCTGCCGTCCTGGATGTCGCGCAGGATGCCGCGCATCCGCTCCTTGGTGTCGGCGTCGATGACGCGCGGGCCGGACAGGTAGCCACCGAACTCCGCGGTGTCGGACACCGAGTAGTTCATCCGGGCGATGCCACCCTCGTACATCAGGTCGACGATCAGCTTGAGTTCGTGCAGCACCTCGAAGTAGGCCATCTCGGGCGCATACCCCGCCTCGACCATGACCTCGAAGCCGATCTTGACCAATTCCTCGGTGCCACCGCACAACACGGCCTGCTCACCGAACAGGTCGGTCTCGGTCTCTTCCTTGAA
This sequence comes from Mycobacterium sp., assembly GCF_032162105.1. Lineage (GTDB taxonomy): Bacteria > Actinomycetota > Actinomycetes > Mycobacteriales > Mycobacteriaceae > Mycobacterium. Next base: position 3,801 of record NZ_JAVRPS010000679.1, read on the forward strand.
GGTGGTCTTGATGACGCCGGCCCTGGTGCCGCCGATGCCCTTGGCGTAGGACAGCGCGAGCGCCTCGCCCTCACCGTTCGGGTCCTGGTCGATGGCGATCAGGCAGGGCACGCCCTTGCCATCGACGAACTGGCGGCGGACCAGGTGGCCCGGACCCTTGGGCGCCACCATCCCGATGGTGATGTTCTCGGCCGGCTCGATCAGATCGAAGTGAATGTTCAGGCCGTGGCCGAAGAACAGCGCGTTGCCCGCTACGAGGTTCGGCTCGATGTCGTTCTTGAAGATCTCCGCCTGCGCGGTGTCCGGCGCCAGCAGCATGATGACGTCGGCCCACTTGGCGACCTCGGCCGGGGTGTCGACGGCGAGCCCCTGCTCGGTGACCTTCTCCCGGGACTTGGAGCCCTCCTTCAGACCGACCTTCACCTCGACGCCGGAGTCACGCAGGCTCAGCGAGTGCGCATGGCCCTGGCTGCCATAGCCGATGACGCCGACCTTGCGTCCCTGAATGATCGACAGGTCTGCGTCGTCGTCGTAGAACATCTCAACTGCCACTTCGATTTTCCTTCTCTATTCGGGTTTCGACGGAACTCGTTATTTGACGATGCCGCGGGGTCCGCGGGCGAGGGTCACCATGCCGGACTGGGCGATCTCCCGGATGCCGTAGGGCTCGAGGAGGTTCAGAAGCGCGGTGAGCTTGCCGGGTGTGCCGGTGGCCTCCACGACCAACGACTCGGCCGACACGTCGACCACCTTGGCGCGGAACAGGTTCACCGCCTCGATGATCTGCCCGCGGGTCGAGGCATCGGCGCGCACCTTGATCAGCGCCAGTTCGCGGGAGACGGAGTTTTCCTCGTCCTGCTCCACGATCTTGATCACGTTGATCAACTTGTTGAGCTGCTTGGTGACCTGTTCGAGCGGGAAGTCCTCGACCGAGACGACGATCGTCATCCGGGACAGGCTCTTCTGTTCGGTGGCACCGACCGCCAGCGACTGAATGTTGAAACCACGCCGGGAGAACAGCGACGCGACGCGCGCCAGCACGCCGGGCTTGTCCTCGACGAGGACCGACAAGGTGTGAGTGGTCGTCGTCATTAGGCGTGCCCCTCGGAGTCGTCGTCGAATAGCGGACGAATGCCCTTCGCAGCTTGGATCTCGTCATTGCCGGTGCCCGCGGCCACCATCGGCCACACCTGGTCGTCGGCGCCTACGTTGAAGTCGATCACCACCGGCCGGTCGTTGATCGCCCGCGCCTGGTTGATCACGTCCT
>NZ_JAVRPS010000680.1:0-12634 GCF_032162105.1 Mycobacterium sp.
CGCGTCATTCGCTTCGATCGGGCATGCTGATGCGTGGGTCAGTTCATCGGCCGCCACCGACTTCTCGACCACGCTGCTTCCACCGGACACCGAGTCCAGGGTGTGGGCCGTGCCCGGCGTCACGAGAGTGGTGCCGGACCAGATGGCGTTCGCCACCGTCGGCGAAACCCGGGTCATGCTGCTCGGCATCGCGCCAGGCTCTCATCGGGACATCTACGCGTCCATGTCGGCGCGGGATCGCGAAAAGCTACTCGCAGGAGAGGGAGTCGCGCTGTCGCGTGACCTCGGTCATGCGATGGGCGTCTCGGACGGAGACGAGGTCACCTTGCAGACGCCGACCGGTGAGCGCCGTGTGCAGGTACTCGAGCTCGTTCCGTACTTCTCAGGGCTCACCGGCACGATCGCCATGAGCCTGGACTCGATGCAGGGCTGGTTTCTCCGGCCTGGTTCCAGTGACCTCGAGGTCACCGTGGCCCCAGGCGCCGATCCGCAGGCAGTGCGGGCGGCGATACGCAATGTCGTGTCAAAGGATGCCTTCGTCTACTCCGGCGACGAGGCTCTGGCTGGCGTCAGCAGCGCGCTCGATCAGGTGATCGCCGTCATCATGATCATCGCGTGGATCGTCGTGGTGGTATCTGCGGTCACCCTGCTCAATACACTGATGCTCTCGGTGCTGGACCGTCGTCGCGAGATAGGTGTGCTGCGCGCGATGGGCGCCGACCGCGTCTTCACCCTCAAGGCGATTCTCGCCGAAGCGGCAGGCATTGGCATCGTCGGCGGACTCTTGGGACTGCTCATCGGCGTCGCGATTCAATACTTGATCTCCCTCGCCCTGACGAACGTGCTCAGCATCGACGTCGCGTGGCGGGTGAGTCCGGCGATGATCGCCATCAGCGTGGGCGCACTGGTGATTTGCCTGCTGGGCTCCGTGCCGCCCGCGTTGCGCGCCGCCCGCCTCAACATCGTTGCGGCGATCAGCGCCGACTGACTACGGCGACGCCGTGACGGGGCGCCGCGCCGGGTCAGGTGTGCAGATGCCGCTCAGTGGGTAAAGACGGGTAGCGCAGCATCGGCGCCACACAAGGCGCTGCCCATGTCGGAGTCCGCACGGAGAGAAGAGAATGCGACAACGAGCGGCCGTCATCGCGGCGATGGTCGCGCTGCTGGTGGCGGTGTCGTGTTCCCCGGCTCAGCGCGTCGACCTCGGACAAGGGTCGGGCAACCTGATCGCCGCCATCGCGGGCGAACCCGACCAACTCGATCCGCAGAAGACCAGCGCCTACTTCTCCTTCGAGGTGCTCGAGAACGTGTTCGACACGCTGGTCGAACCCGATGCGAACCTGGAGATGCGGCCTGCGCTCGCCGAATCGTGGACTGTCTCATCCGATCAGCTCACCTGGATCTTCCACCTGCGCAAGGGCGTGACGTTCCAGGACGGCAGCCCGTTCACCGCCGATGACGTCGTGTACTCCTACCGGCGCATCATCGACGAGAAGCTGGCCAACGTCGACAAGTTCAGCGCCGTAACCGACGTCAGCGCACCCGACGACGACACCGTCCTCATCCGGGTCAAGCAGCCCACCCCGAACCTGTTGACCAACCTCGGCGGCTTCAAGGGCATGGCGATCGTGCAGCGCAAGAACGTCGAGAGCGGCCAGATCGCCACCCATCCGGTCGGTACGGGGCCGTTCGCGTTCGCATCCCAGAAGAGCGGGGACTCGATCATGCTGGCAGCCAACCCGCACTACTGGGGTGGCCGCCCGAAGGTGCCTGGCGTGACGTTCCGGTTCATCTCCGAGCCGTCTACCGCACTGTCGGCCCTGCAAGCAGGCGAGATCGACTGGACCGACTCGATACCCACCCAACGCGTCGCGCAACTCAAGAACGACGACTCCATCAAACTCGCCGTGACTCCGGGCAATGACTACTGGTACCTCGCGCTGAACGAGGCCCGCGAGCCGTGGAAGGACGCGCGGGTACGTCAGGCCATCGCCTATGCCATCGACCGGAAGGCGATCGTGCAGGCGACCAGCTACGGCACCGCGACGGCGAACCAGTTGGCGATCCCCCAGGGCAACCCTTGGTACACCCCGTACGACACCTACCGCTACGACATCGAGAAGGCCAAGAGCCTGCTCGCCGAGGCCGGAGCATCGCCCGAGACCTTGGACATGCTGGTCACCAGCGAGTATCCGGAGACGGTGACCGCGGCGCAGGTGATCGCCGACAACCTCAAACCCCTTGGTATCACGGTCAACATCCGCACCGTCGACTTCGCGACCTGGCTCGACGAACAGAACACCGGCAACTTCGACATGCTGATGATGGGCTGGCTCGGCAACATCGATCCCGACGACTTCTACTACGCGCAGCACCACACCGACGGGTCGAGCAACGCCCAGAAGTTCTCCAACCCCGACGTGGACCGGCTACTCGACGCCGGACGGGTGGAGACGAATCAACAAGCCCGCCACGCTGATTACGCCAAGGCGGCCACGATCATCGCCGACCAGGTCAGCTACCTCTACCTCTACAACCCATCCGTGATCCAGGCCTGGACCACCAGCCTGTCGGGTTACGAGGCGCGGCGCGACGGGGCGATCAGATTCCGGACCGCCAGCCTGACGCGAGGCGGCGCCGAATGACCATGCCCGCGTTCTCGTCTCATCCGATCGTGCGATTTCTCGCCCGCCGGCTGGCGTACTCGCTGATCGTCCTGCTCGGCGTGCTGGTGGTGGTGTTCGCGTTGGTGCACCTGGTGCCCGGCGACCCGGTGCGCATCGCGCTCGGCACGCGCTACACACCCGAGGCTTACGACGCGCTGCGGTCGGCCAGCGGCCTCGACCGGCCGATCATCCAGCAGTTCTTCGGCTACGCCGGCTCGGCGGTCACCGGTGATCTCGGGGTCAGTTTCCGCAACGGTGACCCGGTGGCCGAGATCCTCCTGGACCGACTGCCGGCCACCGCGTCGCTGGCCGTCGTGGGCATCGTCATCGCCCTGCTGATCGCGCTGCCTGCCGGTATCTGGTCGGCGCTTCACGAAGGCAGGATCAGTGACGGAATCGTGCGGGTGACAAGCCAGTTCGGCGTCTCCGTGCCCGACTTCTGGATGGCCATTCTGCTCATCGCGTTGTTCTCGACCACTCTCGGCTGGCTCCCGACGTCGGGCTATCGACCGTTGCTCAGCGATCCAGGCGGGTGGTTGCAGCACCTCGTCCTGCCCGGCCTCACCGTCGGGCTGGTGGCCGCCGCCATTCTGACGCGATACATCCGCTCGGCCGTACTCGACGTCGCGGCAATGGGTTACGTGCGCACCGCACGCTCGAAGGGCCTGTCCCCGCGGGTGGTGACGTTCCGCCACACCGTCCGCAACGCGCTGGTTCCCATCCTCACCATCACCGGGATCCAGCTCGCCACCATCCTCGGCGGTGTGATCGTGGTGGAGGTGGTGTTCGCCTGGCCGGGGTTGGGCCGGCTGGTCTACAACGCCGTCGCCGCCCGCGACTACCCGGTGATCCAGGGCGCGGTGCTGCTGATCGCCGTCCTGTTCCTGCTCATCAACCTGCTAGTGGATCTGCTCTACGCGGTGGTCGACCCGAGGATCCGGCTCTCGTGACCGACCAGTCGATCGAGGACACCGCGGACACCGAGGACACTGAAGACACGGGGAGAATCGCCTCCTGGCGGCTCCTGGTGGGCAATCCGGTCACGTTGGCCAGCGCGGTGGCCTTGGCCGTAGTGCTCGTCGTCGCGGTCAGCGCCCAGTGGATCGCCCCCTATGGCATCAACGACGTCGACGTGCCGAGCGCACTGCAAAACCCCAGTGGCGCACACTGGTTCGGCACCGATGAGCTAGGCCGCGACGTCCTGTCCCGCGTGCTGGTCGCCATCCAGGCCTCGATGGGCGTTGCCGTGGTCAGCGTGGCCTTCGCCGTCGTGGTCGGCGTGGTCATCGGGATCATCGCCGGCTATCGCGGCGGCTGGGTGGACACGGTGTTCATGCGCGTCATCGACGTGATGTTCGCATTTCCGGTGCTGTTGCTGGCGTTGGCGATCGTCTCGATCCTGGGGCCCGGTGTCACCACCACGATGCTGGCGATCGGGGTCGTCTACACACCGATCTTCGCGCGGGTGGCCCGGGCCAGCACGCTCAGCGTGCGAACCGAGCCCTACGTCGCGGTGTCCCGCACCATGGGCACAGGGCACGCGTACATCCTCACTCGCCACATTCTGCCGAACATTACCGGGCCGCTGGTCGTGCAGTCGTCGCTGTCGCTGGCCTTCGCCATCCTGTCCGAGGCGGCATTGTCGTTCCTGGGGTTGGGCATTCAGCCGCCCCAACCGTCGCTGGGCCGGATGATCTTCGACTCGCAGGGCTTCGTCACCCTCGCCTGGTGGATGGCCGTGTTCCCCGGCGCGGCCATCTTCGTGATCGCGCTCGCGTTCAATCTGTTCGGAGACGGTCTGCGCGACGTGCTCGACCCCAAACAACGCACGATGCTGGAAGCGCGGAGGCAGCGATGAGCGACCCCGTACTCAACGTCGCCGACCTGCACGTGCGGATCGGCAAGCGCCACCTCGTCCGCGGCATCTCGTTGCAGGTCCAGCCCGAGCAGACCTTGGGCATCGTCGGCGAATCCGGGTCGGGCAAGTCCATGACGGTGCTCGCGGCGACCGGACTGCTCGACGCGCCAGGCGCCGTCGTCACCGGCTCGAGTGCCATTGCCGGCGAGGGAGGTTCAGTCGAGCTCGTCGGAGCGTCACCGCGGGCGCTGCGCAGTGTGCACGGCGGCAGAATCGGCTTCGTGTTCCAGGACCCAGGAACGTCGTTGAACCCGTTGCTTACCCTGGAGCGCCAGATCACGGAATCCCTTGAGGCGCATCGCCGTCAAACTCCCCGGGAGGCGCGAGCACGCGCGCTCGAGCTTCTCGATGCGGTCGGCCTGCCCGACCCGGAGACCCGCCTGCATTCGTACCCGCACCAGCTGTCGGGCGGCCAGCGCCAGCGGGTGATGGTCGCGATCGCCCTGGCGTGTGACCCCGAACTGCTCATCGCCGACGAGCCGACCACGTCGCTCGACGTCACCACCCAGGCGCAGATCATCGATCTGGTGCGCGAGCTGCAACGCGACTTCGGCACGGCCGTGGTGTGGATCAGCCACGACCTGGGAGTCATCGGACAGGTCGCCGACGACGTGACCGTGATGCACGACGGTGAGGCGGTGGAGCAGGCGCCGGTCCTCGACGTGTTCGACCGTCCGCAACAGCCCTACACCCGCGAACTCCTCGAGGCTCGCCCACTCGTGGGAGGCAACGGTCCTCCGCCTGCGTCGGGGGACAGCGCGGTCCTGCTGGACGTGGACGGCCTCGACGTCCGGTTCCCGGTCACCACACCGGTCGGCCGGACGACGGTCCACGCGGTGAAGGATCTGTCGTTCCAGATCCGGCGCGGCACCACGCTGGGATTGGTCGGCGAGTCGGGATCGGGCAAGTCGACCGTGGCGGCCGCGCTCACCGGATTGGTGAAGCCGGACGCCGGTCGCGCGCTCTTGGACGGCACCGACGTGTTCACGGTCCGCAGAAAGGACGAGAAGACACTCCGTCGACAGATCAGCCTGGTCTTCCAGGACCCGTTCTCGTCGCTGGATCCCCGCACTCCGGTGGGGGCCGCGGTGGGTGAACCGCTGATCGTGCACCGGCTGGTCAACGGCAAGGCCTCGCGCCGGACGCGCATTGCGGAGCTGTTCGACCTGGTCGGACTGCCCGCATCCTTCGCGTCGCGCTATCCGCACGAGCTCTCCGGTGGCCAACGGCAACGGGTGAGCATCGCGCGGGCGCTCGCCGTCGAGCCCGAGTTGATGATCCTCGACGAGTCCACGGCGTCACTCGACGTGTCGGTGCAGGCGCGGGTGCTCGCGCTGCTGGCCGACCTTCAGCAGGAGCTTGGCCTGACCTTCCTGTTCATCGGTCACGACCTGGCGGTGATCCAGCGGATGAGCCATGACGTGCTGGTCATGCGCGCAGGCGAGGGCGTCGAATACCGGCCTGCCGCTGAACTCTTCGAGTCGCCGGAGCAGGAGTACACCCGCACTCTCTTGGCGGCGGTACCACCGGCACAACCGCGTCGCGCGCTGCGCTGATTTCCATCGCTTAGCCGCTGTAACGAATCCGCCGGACCCCCGATTGATGTGTAGAGCGGAAGAAGCGCCGCGGCAGCTGCTGGTCCCGGACCAGCCTCGGGGGAGATGGCTGCGCATGGCACAGAGGAGTAGTTGCAGGATGGACGCACCGTTGAAGATTCGTGGTCGGCGAAACGTCGTCGCCGCCCTGGCATCGGGAGTGGTGATCTCCCTCACGGCGATGACGACGGGCATTGCGCCGGCATTCGCCGATCCGAAGACCGACCCGGTCTCGCCGACGACCACTGTCGCCGTGCCAGAGCCGGCCCCCGAAGCGAAGGCCCCGGAGGAGGCGCCGGCACCGAAGCCCCAGCAGCAGGCACCGGTCGTCGCCGAACCGCCCGCTGCGCCCCCGGTACAGGTGGCGCCCCCAGTGCAGGTGGCACCCCCGAGCGTCGAAGCTCCGCCCCCGCCCAAGGTCACCGAAGCGCCGCCGGTCGTGCAGGCACCGGTGACACAGACACAGGCACCGGCAATCGTCCAGGCGCCACCTCAGACACAGGCCCCGGTGACACAGTCGCCGGTGACGCAGGCCCCGGCGACACAGCCGTCGACACAGGCGCCGGCGCCCAAGCTCTCGACGGTCGCACCGACCACGGCGGCGAGTGCACCCGCGACCAGCGCTGAACCGCCCTCGCCTCGGATCGCGCGCCCGTCCGTCACCGAGCAAGCGCCGGCCACGTCGACCGAGAAGAGCGCGGCGCCGGACCCGTCGTCCTCGCCGGTGACCACCAGCGTCTCCCCGCCGCCGTCGGCCGGGTCGACGCCGCCCTCGCCGGCGCTGGTCGCCCCGAGCACCGAAACCAGCCAGGCGCCGGCCAGGAGCGGGGACCCGTCGGCCGAAACCAGCGCGTCGCCGACGTCCGAGGCCGGGTCCAGTAGCGCCGAGCCCACTTCGTCGGCAGGGCGGACGGCGTCATCGAGCGTCTCGCAGGCCGCGAAGGAGATCGCGACCCTCGAGCCGCAGACGCTGAAGGCGCCCGAACAGGACGTGGTGTTGGCCAAGAGTGCTAAACCCGTTGAGCAGCCCGAACCGGTCCCGGCCCCGAAGCAGGACGTCGACGCGATCGCGAAGGTGATCGACCTGCCGAACTTCGACAGGGACGTCAGGAACGCTCAGAACGGGAACGGTGACCGCAGGAACGACGACTTCTTCCCCGGTGGCGACCGCAAGTGGGATCGCAACGTGCGGCAATGGGACCCGAACTGGGTGGAGTACGACGACTACTACCGCCCCGTGCTCTCCAACCCGTACCGGAACCCGGTCAAGATCATCTACATCTACCAGAACGCTCCTCGGATCGTGTACATCCCGCCTCTGGCAAGGATCATCCTGGAGGTGGCCCAGTTCGCCGCGTACAGCTTCACGGCCATCGTCACCAACACGATCAACCAGGCCGTCAACGTGGCGGTGGGCAGCTTCTTCGGCGGCGGCTACTACCCGGGTATCGGGTTGCCGTTGCCGCCGCCTCCGCCGCCGTTGTTCCGGTACGACAACGTGCCCGTTCAGGTGCGCTACTCGAACAACCAGGTCTATCAGCCCTTCCGGGTGCAGCGCATCGTCGACGTCGGTGACGACAGGCAGTACGGCGAGCGCAAGGTTCTGCTCGACGGTGTGACCCCGGCATGGGGGGAGTGGAAGCAGACCCCCACTGGCGAACGGCAATTCGAGGTGCACCGGACCCAGCAGTTCCCGGGTCTCGACGAGCCACGCGAGGGGCCGTTGCCTGGCGACTACCAACTGAGGCTGGCCTCGGATGAATCGCCTGCCGGCTTCGTCGGCCGGGACCTGTTCCTCCTGGCGACGGCGGTGGTGCTGGGCGCACTGAGCCTCGCTGCGGTGGGCTGGGCGGTACTGCTCGGGCGTCGTCGCGCGCGGCACTGAGAACGCCCGCCCGTTCCCACCCCGGACCCGGGGTGGGAACGAGCGTCGTCGGGTCACATGGTTAGCTGATCGGTAATCCGCAGGGCAGACCCCCGCGCCCGGCTCACCCGCCGGACGTACTCGTTAGCTAAACTAGTCAATGGTCGTATCTCACAGCGCGGTGAGGCGTCGTCACGGTCTACGTGCCGCGGCGACGAGAACCCCTGATGAGGAGCAGTCACGTGACCCTTAGCACCATCGCGCTCGAACTCGTACCGCCCAACGTGGAACACGGTCGCGAACAGGCCTTGGAAGAGGCGCAGAAAGTGCTGCGGAGTTCCGCGGAGTCCGGCCTCGAGGGAACGATCCGGCACGTCATGATGCCAGGAATGATCGAGGAGGACGACGACCGGCCCATCGAGATGAAGCCGAGGATGGACGTGCTCGACTTCTGGTCGATCATCAAGCCGGAGTTGCCAGGAGTGAAGGGGCTGTGTACTCAGGTCACCGCCTTCATGGACGAGCCGACCCTGCGCCATCGGTTGACCGCCCTGGGCGACAGCGGGATCGAGGGCATCGCCTTCGTCGGCGTGCCACGCACCATGAACGACGGCGAGGGTTCCGGCGTCGCGCCGACCGACGCCCTGTCGATCTTCGACGAGTTGGTGGGGAACCGCGGCGTGATTCTGATCCCCACCCGCGACGGTGAGCAGGGCCGATTCGACTTCAAGTGCAAACAGGGTGCGAACTACGGCATGACCCAGCTGCTGTACTCCGACTCGATCGTGGGCTTTCTCAACGAGTTCGCGAAGAACACGGACCACCGGCCGGAGATCCTGTTGTCGTTCGGCTTCGTGCCGAAGGTCGAGGATCGCGTCGGTCTGATCAACTGGCTCATCCAGGATCCAGGGAACGAGGCGGTCGCCGCCGAGCAGGAGTTCGTCAGGTCGCTGGCCGGCACCGAACCGGCGCAACGGCGTCAGCTGATGGTCGACTTGTACAAGCGGGTCATCGACGGTGTCGGCGACCTCGGGTTCCCGCTGAGCATCCACTTCGAAGCGGCATACGGAGTCAACAAGGCGGCCTTCGACACCTTCGGCGAGATGCTCGCCTACTGGTCGCCGACGCGGGTCTGAACAGACCGAAACCTTCGGAAGAATTCTTCGAGAAATGGCGGATTCACTCCGCCGTAGTTTCGGTCCCAAAGAAACAAAAAACCCTGCGCTGTGATCGGAAATGCATCCGATCGTTCAGCGCAGGGAATTTCGCAAGCGTCTTAGACGGCGGTTACGCCGACTGCCTGGGGACCCTTGGCGCCCTGGGCGATCTCGAACTGAACCCGCTGGTTCTCGTCGAGCGACCGGTAGCCTTCGCTTTGGATCTCGGAATGATGAACGAACACGTCCTGCGCGCCGCCATCAGGCGAGATGAAGCCGAAGCCCTTTTCGGCATTGAACCATTTCACAGTTCCCTGTGTCATACTGTTTACTTCTTTCTTCTTACTGAATGAGCGTAATAAGATACACCCATGCGAGGAGTCTAGCACCGATCGCTATCCTGTCGGAACAATCAACTTTCCCGCTTTGGCGCCGGCGTGAGCCACGTTGCTGAGATCAGGGAGCGACCGGCCAGTCCCACACCGACATGTCGCCCGCCGGGTAGTTCATGCACACGTCGGTGGCCTTCGCCACCACGCCCTTGTTGTTGAAGAAGACCTTCGCCCAGTTGCCCCAGTGCGTGGCCACCTGCTCGTAGTAGGGGTTGGTGGCGGTGTCCTCGGAGTACTGGCGGCGGGCGGCGTAGTCCAGCGAGAAGAACCAGTGGATGCGGTCCTCGGCCATCTGCTGGATGTCGGCGGGCCGGTTGCTCTTGTCCAACATGTACCGCTCGAAGTACACCGGGCTGGTGTCGCGAGCCGCCTGCAGGTACTGCTCGGTGTCGCACGTGGTGTGGAGCATCTTCTTCGGGATCGGATAGTCCTCGGTCGAATCGGCCGAGGCCGGTCCGGCCAGTCCGGTCGCCAGCACGCCACACGCGGCGACCGCCAGACCGCTACGAAGCACGAGATTGCGAATGTCCTTCATCATGAAGATCCTCCTGGAGCCGATGGGACTGGTTCGGGGTCCTTTGGTGGCGACGGCCACGGCACAGGCACCGGCCGCGACCGCACGGCTTGTGGCCACCAGAACCACTTGCCGAGAAGGGCGGCGATCGACGGTGTCATCAGTGACCGGACGATCAGGGTGTCGAACAGCAGACCCAGACCGATGGTAGTACCGACCTGCCCGATCACGGTCAGTTCACTGACCGCCATGGACATCATCGTGAAGGCGAACACCAGCCCCGCAGAGGTCACCACCGACCCGGTGCCGCCCATCGCGCGGATGATGCCGGTTTTCAACCCGGCGTGTATCTCCTCTTTGAACCGGGCTACCAGCAGCAGGTTGTAGTCGGCGCCGACGGCCAACAGGATGATGACGGACATCGCCAGCACCATCCAGTGCAACTCGATCCCGATGATGTGCTGCCAGATGAGCACCGAGAGTCCGAACGAGGCGCCCAGCGACAACACCACCGTGCCCACGATGACGGCGGACGCGACCACGCTTCGCGTGATGATCAACATGATGATGAAGATCAGGGCGAGCGCGGAGATGGCGGCGATCATCAGGTCGAAGGTCGAGCCGTCGGACATGTCCTTGAACGTCGCCGCCGTACCGGCGAGGTAGATCTTGGACCCCTCCAATGGTGTTCCCTTGACGGCTTCCTTGGCGGCTTGCTTGATGGCATCGATGTGCGAGATGCCCTCCTGCGTCATCGGATCGCCCTCGTGGGAGATGATGAAGCGCACCGACTTGCCGTCCGGCGAGATGAAGTTCTTCATGCCCCGTTTGAACTCGGGATTGTCGAAGGCCTCGGGCGGCAGGTAGAACGAATCGTCGTTCTTCGATGCGTCGAACGCCTCACCCATGGCGCTCTGGTTGTCCTGCATCGCGGATTGCTGGTCCTGCATACCCTTTTGGGTCGCATACATGGTCAGCATGATCCGCTTCATGTTCTTCATGGTGTCGATCATGGGCGGCATCAGAGCGACCATCTGTGGCATGAGCACGTCCAGGCGTTCCATGGTCGGAATGAGTTCCTGGATGTCGGTGGTCATCGTGTCGATGCCGTCCAGGGTGTCGAAGATGGACCGGATCGACCAGCAGACGGGAATGTTGAAGCAGTGCGGTTCCCAATAGAAGTAGTTGCGCAGCGGCCGGAAGAAGTCGTCGAAGTTGGAGATGTTGTCCCGCAACTCGGCGATGTCGATCGTCATACCCTTCATCTTGGCGACCATGGTGTGCATGACGCCGGCCATCTCGGCCGTGATGCTCGACATCTTCGTCATCGTGTCGATGGTCGACTGCATGTCGTCGGCCTGTTTGAGCATGTTGGCCATGACACCCTGGTTGTACTTCTCATTCATCTTCTGGGTGGTGCCGTTCATGCTGATCTGGAACGGGATCGACGTGTGCTCGATGGGAGTTCCCAGCGGCCGCGTGATCGCCTGCACCCGAGCAATACCTGGCACCCGGAAGACGCCCTTGGCGATCTTGTCGATCACCAGGAAGTCGGCCGAATTCCGCAGGTCGTGATCGCTTTCGATCATCAGCAGTTCGGGGTTCATCCTGGCCTGCGAGAAGTGCCGGTCGGCGGCCGCATAACCCTCGTTGGACGGTAGGTCCTGGGGAAGGTAGTTGCGATCGTTGTAGTTGGTTCGGTAGCCGGGCAGGGTGAGCAGGCCGACCAGAGCCAACGCGATCGTCCCGACCAGGATGGGACCGGGCCACCGCACGACGGCGGCGCCGATCTTGCGCCATCCCCGGACCCGCATCGCCCGCTTGGGCTCCAGGAGACCGAAGTGGCTGGCCACCGTGATCACCGCGGGCCCGAGGCTGAGTGCGGCGCTGACGCAGATCACCATGCCGATGGCCAGCGGGATGCCGAGTGTCTGGAAGTACGGGAGATTCGTGAAGTGCAGGCAGAAGGTCGCACCGGCGATGGTCATGCCGGAGCCCAGGATGACGTGGGCCGTGCCGCCAAACATGGTGTAGTAGGCCGATTCTCGATCCTCGCCGGCCCCGCGTGCTTCCTGATATCGGCCGATGAGGAAGATCGCGTAGTCGGTTGCCGCGGCTATCGCGAGTGTGACGAGGAGGTTGGTTGCGAAGGTCGAGAGCCCGATGATGTCGTAGTAGCCGAGGAATGCCACCACGCCGCGGGCGGCGGCCAATTGGAGCACGACCATCAACAGCACGATGCCCACGGTGACGATCGACCGGTAGACGAGCAGCAGCAGGACGATGATGACCGAGAACGTGACCAGCTCGATGAGCTGCATACTTCGGTCGCCGGCGATGTGCTGGTCGGCCTGCAGTGCCGCCGGCCCCGTCACGTAGGCCTTCACGCCGTTCGGCGCCTGGACACTGTCGACGATCTTCTGGACGGCCTCGACGGATTCGTTGGCCAGGGCCTCGCCCATGTTGCCTGCGAGGTACACCTGGACGTAGGCGGCCTTGCCGTCGTTGCTCTGGGAACCGGCGCCGGT
>NZ_JAVRPS010000681.1:0-11691 GCF_032162105.1 Mycobacterium sp.
GCTCCTTGATGGTGCGCCACAATTCGACCAAGCGCCACCAGTTGTCGCCATCGCCGGCCTGTCCGCGGGCCAATTCGGCGGCGGTACGAGCGGGGTCACGGTAGATGACCGGTGCATCCTCATCGGACGCGCTCCGCGCGTGCCCGACCACGGCGGGGGCGTGGGCCCACTGCAGGCCGTGCTCTTCGAGGCGCAAGGCGCCCAGCGCCGGGGAGGCCACCGACATCGGATAGAACGCGCTGTACAGGTCGCTGACGTAGCCGGGGAACAGTTCGGCGCTGCGCACCGCGCCGCCGGGATCGGGCTGGGCTTCGAGCACCAGCACGTCCCAGCTGGCGTCGGCCAGCAGGGCCGCGGCGACCAATCCGTTGTGCCCCGCGCCGACGACGACGGCGTCGACGTCGCCGCGGGCCGGGGGCCTAGTGCTGGTCGGCGTCGGCATCGTGGTTTTCCGCGATGCGGGCCAGCCGCCAGGTGCATTCCCGGTTGCGCGGCGCCACTCCGGCGAGCTGCACGCTGTCGGGGATCCACCGCAGTGGACGCGACACGGCCACCTCGGTCATCGCCACCCGGCAGCCGCCGGGGATGTCGGTCAGCGTCATGGTGATGCGGGCCTTGGCGGCCGGGCGTACCTTCGCCAGGAGCACGAGTTGTTCACCGGTCGTGCAGCTTTCGACGACGGTCTCGTCGTTGATGACGGCGGGCCAGGTGCCGATCGAGTGCAGGATGCGGGCGCCTGGGGCCGGCCAGTTCGTGCTGACGGCGCGGATCCGGCTGTTGCCGACCACCCAGCCGGAGTAGCTCCAGCCGTCGGCCAGTACGTCCCACACCTGCGCCCGGGTGGCGGCTACGTCTCGGGTCACGGTCATCGGCGTGTCCTAACTATCGACAGTCACGGTCGGCAGGAAGGTGCGCATCCCCGCGGGGGGTCGGCGCTTCCAGATCTGACTGAAGACCGATCCCGCGCTCATGCCGCCGGCGAAGCTCGTTGCGACCGAAAGCAGGGTATATAGCGCCCTGGACGTGCGACTCATTGCGACGGACTCCTCCTGTCGGTACCGCAGCGACTTACCCGTCCGATCCGGCACCCAAACGGTGCGCGGCACCGTGCCCTAGCGCCGCGGTGCGATCAGGTCGGACGCGTAGCTGCCCGTCGTTTGAAAGATCACCCGGCGTGCAATCTCTGCTGCGTGATCGGCGAAACGCCCGTAGAACCTGCCGAGCAGCACCATATCGATGGCGACGCTTGGGCCGTGAGGCCACTGTGGACTCATCACGGTCGTGAACAGGCTCCGGTGCAATGCGTCCATCGCCCGGTCGTCGTCGCGGACGCGGTGGGCCTGGGCGCAGTCGGCGGCGAGCACGGCCGCGCGGCAGCGTTCGGCGAGGGCGATGGCGATCTCACCCATCCGGGCGAAGGAATCGCCGAGTTCGTCGGGCACCACGGGTTGGGGGTGACGGCGCAGGCACAGCTGGGCCGTGTGCGCGGCAAGTCCGCCCACCCGGTCGGCGTCGGCGGCGATCTGGATGGCGGTTACGGTGGCCCGCAGGTCACCGGCCACCGGGGCCTGGCGCGCGAGGATGCTGACCGCGCGGCGCTCGACGGCGTTGTTGAGCAGTCGGAGCCGTTCGACCTCGGTGAGGACCTGCCCGGCGCTTTCGGCGTCGACCTCGAGCAGTGCGGTGGTGGCGCGTCGGGCGGCGACTCCGGACAGTTCGCACATGTCGCCGAGGTCTGCGCGGAGGAACTCCAGTTGGCGGTGAAACTCCCTGCGCATGCTGTCTCCTTCGAACGCAGCGGATCTGGGACACTTCTCTACCCGCCGGGGACCGCCGCAAACCCGCGCCGGAGGCCTTGCCACATCCGCGCGGACGTGATGGCCATACGTGACGGCACGAAGTTCACCGTTGAGTACGGCATCCAGACCCCGACCAGCAAGACCATGCTCGGCGTGACCGAGGGTCTGGAGGAGGCACAGCGCACGCTGGACATGGTCGGGGACGGTTGCCTCATCCAGCGCACCGTCAGTTACAGCCCGTGGGTCGAGGTGGACGCGCGGGCGCAAACTTCCGGCTGAGTCCGTGCAGATTCCGATACGCAGTCACCCCGCCGGCGCCGATCGTCGAGATTGGGGAACCCGCTTACAACGCTGCGTGGTCTGGGCCGTGCACTGAGTAGGACAGGGGAAGTGCGACAACCTATACGCAAGGAAGCACGGCGACCCACTGCCTGTACCGCCCGGAGCGGCGAGCACCCAATGGTGTCCCCAGCAAGACGGCTACATCGCGGTGACAACCCGCGTCCCGCCGCATCAGTCTCCCCGCGTATCGATGACACGCTGGGACGTCGTGCAGCTTGATGTTCTGTTCTTGACTCAATCGTCTGAGCATCTCGAACGCCCGCAGGTCATTTACCCCGAAGCCCTCCATGATGATGCCCTTCGCTTGACCGATGCGGTCTCGCGTACGCAAACGCACCCTGCAGTTGCAGCAACTGTTGGGTGGCTAGAAATGCCGAGGCGGCATGCGCTGCCAATACGCCGCCGGTGATCTCATCTTCGGCGTCCCAGGTTGCCGGCTCAAACCCGAAGAGGTTGAGCGCACCAGCCGTTCGGTCAGCGGTGCAGAACTTGGTGTGCGTCGACTGTGGCGATTCGTGGCTCGCTCCGAGGCGGGTCGGCCAACCCCTATGTGCCGCGTGCTCACGCTCCTCGCTGCTCGCGGCCAAACCGGCAGCGGTGGCACCGGATCAGGCTCAGGATCGGCAGACCGCGAAGTGACGGGTAAGCCCGTCCGGGGCTGACTCGTACGGACTGTGAATGGATTTGTGAACGAAACGTGGTGAAACGACCCAGAACTCATGAGACCTCGTGCGACGGCGTGGACGCGCACTGACCATAACCTGCGTGTTTGAGAATCGTGGGACCACGTAAGAGCGGGACCGGTTTGGCTCATAACCCAGAGACGGCCATCTGTGCATCCAGCGGTAGCGTTCCGGCAGGCCTTGGCCGCTCGGTGTCACGTCAGTGTCACAAGTAGTGCGGGACCGCTGGATTGCGCTGAGACGTGCTGGGAGCGTCTGCCCAGGTCAGCGGCCACGTGGGGCTGTTCTGGCATGCCCAGAAGCGCGATCGGAGGAACTTAGAATCCGCACAGTCTGGGTTCGAGTCCCAGTGGGGGCACGACGTTTGGAACCGTGGGATGTAGGTTTTCGCTGGCAGGCGGTCGCGGTAGGGCATCTCGTGTACGCGGCGTGCACCGAGCAAGCGTCCGGGACGGGCACTAACTAACTAGTTGTCCGCAGGGCTTTGACATGCTCTTTCGAATGACTGTCGCCGCCCGTCCATAGACAGGGAAAATACGAAGGTCAGAGGCTCAGCACCCCCAGTGACGCGTTTCGACTTTCGGGGGCGTGCGCTGGATCGGCTGCTACTTCGGTTGGCACACGACGTCGACCAAAGCGGGTTTGCCCGTCGACTGCACATACTCGGCGGCGCGCTGAACCGCCTTCTCGATATCGGCGGGGTCGGTAATCGGCCCCTCGGCATGCCAGGAGAACGAACGGGCAAGGGTCGCGAAGTCGGGCGCCGGGTTGTCGATCTCCATCCCGATGTGCACTCGCTCGAGCGGAGTTCCCCGTTGGCGAGCGAGGCGTTCCTGGTGTTCCCAGTCGTTGTAATACGCACGGTTGTTGAACATCACGACGAGTAACGGAAGTTCGTAGTATGAGGCAACCCAGAGAGCTCCGGCGTCGAACATCAAGTCACCGTCGGGCTGAAGGTCTACGACAAGTCGACCGGTTCCCTTGTGCGCCAACGCGACACCGAGAGCGATGCCGATCTGCATCGCGGTTCCCGATTGTTTTCCCGGCGTGCGATAGTGCTTGTCGAAGTCCCACACCCGTTTGGCCCATTCGGAAGCCGTCCCCGCCGTCAGCACCCAGTCGTTGGCGTGTCCGAGCCACGCCGCAATCACCGCGATCGCACTTGGCGTAGATGCATCAGCGTTGCGCACGAATGCCGCGCATCGTGGAGCCGTACCCGCTCGATACCGAGCCCGTCGAGCATCCTGCCCCAACGGAACGTGAGCAGATTTGGGTGATAGGGCTGTCCGAATTGCTATGCGCCTGGCTCGCCCGCCGCCACACCGTCCGCACCACGCTGAACTCCGGGCCCGTCCGACACCATTGCCAGCGCCTGCAATCTGTACGGCGCTGGTTGGAAGTTCTATTCCTGAGCGAGCTCTCAGCTCATCTCAGTGGCTTCTCAGAACCGTGGACGCACGCTGAACACGTGCGACGAACTACACAACGTCCAACGAATGCACGCACGGGGTTACCAGCATGGCAATCAAGACGAAGTACATCGCACCACTGTTGGCGGCGGGAGCTGCCGCAGTCGCGATCACCGCCGCACCATTGCGGCGGCACCGCGAGTACAACCTGCGCGCCGTGGCTGGCGAGTGCGGTTGCGGTCTCGAAGCCGACGCCGGTGTTAGCGCCGGTGATGACCGCGACGCGATCGGTCTGGTCGGGGATATCGGCTGCGGTCCACGGAGCATTGCTGCGCTGGGCTTCCCGCACGCCTCCGACCTGGGTTGCCCGTACGCGTCGGAACATTCTCTGCCTCCATTCGTCCATACCCGCCACCACTCAGATACGGTGGTGGAACTTCCGTTTTTCGCACTAACGCTAAAGTGGCAGTCGTGCTACCACTTCATCCTGGAGGCGCGTCACCCATGCGGTTGCCACGCAAAGACGTGCTCCGCAATCGACAGCGGCTGGTGAGGGCCGCACGCGAGGCGTTCATCGAACACGGGCCCGAGGTCAGCCTGGAGGAGATCGCGCATCGGGCCGGTGTCGGCCCGACCACCCTTTACCGGCACTTTCCCGACAAGGACGACGTGATCCATGCGGTCCTCGACGACCTGATCCAGGCGGTGCAGGACAACGCCGACCAGGCCACGCATATCGAGGATCCGTACGAGGCGTTCCGGGCGGTGTTCACCGGCAGCTGTGACATGTCTGAGCGTGAAGTGGCGACGTTTTTGCGGCTGGCCGGCGCGAGTCGCCACGCCGATGAACACGCCAACCGTCTCATCACCGCGGTGATCGGTCCGGCTACGTCCCGGCTGCGCGAGGCTGGCGGCTTGCGTCCCGGCATCACCGTTGACGACATCACCATGTTCGTCCGCATGACCGTCGCCGCCGACAACGAGGAACGCCGCGCGAAGGCGATTGACATCTTGCTCGCCGGCGTCATTCGCCCGGTCGAGCACAACACCCGTCACAGCCGTCGAACATGAGGACTGGAACCAGGATCGCTACCGGCCGACCTACTTTCGCGCCCTCAACGCAATGGAGGAACTCAATGATGTATCCCCGCCTACGTGGCGCAGTTCTCTAGAGCGGCAGCGGTCGGCATGGCCCGGTATGGGGAATCGCGCAGCACGGCAGCAGGATCGGCCTCGTCGACGAATGCGGGCAGCAATGGCTCCGCGGCACCCGTCGGCGACGGGCGGGTCAGCGCTTCCGATGCGCCCGTAACGGCGCCACCGATGCCGACGCGGCTGCTGTCGTTGGTGCTACGCCCGACGGCCGGGTCGCTCGCCGTCGGGATCGTGGTGGCGGCCTCGCTCCTCGGCGCGGAGACCCTGCTGGTGTATCTGCTCAAACAGATTGCGCCGATGAGCCCCTTTGGCGTGATCTACCTGCTCGGCATCTTGGTGGTCTCAACGGGCTGGGGCTTCGGGCTGTCGATGCTGATGTCGTTGGCCAGTGCCCTGGCCTTTGACTTCTACCGCATGCGGCCGGAGAGCATAATCCCGACAAGAGCTCAGGACTGGGTGGCAATTGGGGTCTTCCTGGCGGTTGCGCTGTCGGCCAACACTCTCGCGGGTCTGGCGCGATCACGCGCCGTCGAAGCGCATCAACGCCGCCGGGAGACCGAGTCGCTCGCGGACCAGCAAGCTGCGCTGCGACGGGTGGCGACACTGGTGGCGCGGGGACTTCCCCCGCCTGACGTGTTCTCCGCGGTGGCGGCGGAATTGGCCCGGTGCCTGCGCGTGGACCACTCGGCCCTCGTTTGCTACCAGCCCGACGGTGCGGCCCTGCTGCTCGCAGCTCACGATGTGCCCGGCAGGGCGGAGAAGATGCGCGTCGGGGAGCGGTTCTCCGTCGAGGGCGAGACCGTTGCTTCGCTGGTGTGGCGAACCGGGCGCGCCGCCCGGACGGACAGCCACGACAATGCGTCGGGTTCGGCCGCCGCGCGGATCCGTGAGCTGGGCCTGCGATCGGGAGTCGGTGCGCCGATCGTGGTGGACGGGCGCCTCTGGGGCGCCGCGGTCGTCGGTTGGTCGCGATTGGAGCCCTTGCCCCCGGGCACCGAGGCGCGGCTTGGCGACTTTGCCGATCTGGTTGCGACCGCGATCGCCAACACCGCGACCCGCGCGGAGCTCATCGCGTCTCGGGCGCGGATCGTCGCGGCCGCCGACGATGCCCGGCGCCGTCTTGAACGTGACTTGCACGACGGCGCCCAACAACAACTGGTCGCGCTGGGACTCGTGCTGCGCACCGCGGAGGCATCGCTGCCGTCCGAACCGCACACGGCCAAGGAGCAGATTTCGCACGTCGTCGCAGGCCTGGCAGGGGTCTCCGAGGAGTTACGCGAGATCTCACGTGGGATCCATCCCGCGATCCTGTCCAAGGGAGGTCTGGGCCCCGCGCTCAAGACGCTGGCTCGCCGGTCGGCCGTGCCGGTCGAGCTCGACGTCAGCGTCCACCGACGGTTGGGAGAGTCCGCCGAAGTGGCCGCCTACTACGTCGTCGCCGAAGCCCTCACCAATGCGGCCAAGCACGCGCAAGCATCGCAGGTGAACGTACGCGTCGAAGCCGCTGGTCCCAACCTGCGTCTGTCGATTCGAGACGACGGAATCGGCGGTGTCGACCCAACCAAAGGATCCGGCATCATCGGCCTCAGAGACCGCGTCGAGGCACTCGGCGGCGAGATGGTGATCTCGAGTCCGCCTGCAAGCGGAACATCTCTAATGGTCGAGATTCCTTGCGACGCCGAATGATTACGACCGTCGACCGATGGGTTCTGCTACCTCGGTTTGGCATTTCGATCAAGTACTGAAATGTCGAGCGGCGTCGCAAGGCGGGCGTTCAGCATGCGGCATCGATGACATCGCGGACCCGCTCGAGATAGCCGGGGAGCGGGTCGTGGCTCGCGTTGACGATGCGCAGCTGCCCGTTGAAGGTGCACACACCGCAAGCCAGTTCGCCCTGGATCTGGACGAGAATTGCCGGCCCCCAGATCGCCACCGGTCGCACCGCCTCTGGCGGCCCCATGTCCAGCACACGCAGGTTGGACGCGAACGCCTCGAAGCTGAGCCCGCGAATCATGAAGGCATCCGCGTCCTCTGGCGTCACATCGATGGGGATGAACTGTTCGATGGCAGCCGACCCACCCAGCAGAGCGGGCACTGAACGCGCAACGGCGAGCTGGTCACCGACGGTGCGGGCCATGTCCCATGGGTCGGTCAGCTGGTCACGGGTGAAGGCTGTGCGAGCCGCGGTGAAGTACAGGCACACGTCGTCGTGCACGCCGATCTGGGCGCGGAAATCATAGGGGGTCAACATCCGGACGAACTCGTTGCGGCCGGACTCGAGGATCGCCCGGCTCATGGCCGCGACCAGCGCCGAGTGCACAGTGGTCCGCTCGGCCCGTGCGCGGGCGACCAGCCGTCGGGTCAGGTCCTCGTCGAAGCAGATCGCGCTGAGGTGGGGCACCGCGCCGTCGAAGGCCCGAACCGTGGATGGCGTGGCAAACCAGTCGGGCTGCGCCGGTGGCGAACCGTTGGCAGCCAGCGCGGCAGCGGGCTGCGCGGCGCGCAGGTGGCCGATCAGTTCCTCCTGCGACGGCGGAACTGGCAGTGCCTGAAGTTGGTTCCCGTTCAGCGCGGAGAACAAATCTCGCAGGATGTGTGCGGCCGAGATCCCGTCGACGATGGCGTGATCAACAGTCAGGATGATCGCGGCAGGGGTGCTGCGCAGCAGCACCACCCGGACCATCGGCGCGATAGCGGCGTCGAAAGGGCGGGTCAACTCGTCGGCGACGACATCACACCATGTGTAGTCGGTCTCGTCGATGACGGTAACCGGGATCGGCGGCACGATCGTCGGGCGGTAAAAACCCGGTCCGGCCTGAGGGTCGTCGTCGACGTACACGTTCAGCAGCGGGTGGCGGTGCTGCACTACGCGGAGGGCGCGAGCGAGCGCGCCCGGATTCAGGTCGTCCGCAAGCTCAGCCACCACACAGAAGTGCATCGTGCTGATCTGCTGGCGCCGGTGATACATCCGCTCGAAAGCGCCGAGCGGACGAACCAACGCACCCGTCGCCTCGCCGGCGAATGAACGCAATCCGTACGCATCAACATCGAACTCGGTTCCGCGTCCAACCATGAGCTACCTCCATGAGCGTGATCGTTTCCAGCTGTAACCGCTGTGATTCCAGTCTTGTCACTCGGTCAGTCAGGAGGCTTGAACCCGCGCGACATGTCGGTGTACCGATGCGTCACGAGGTCGGCGGTCGAAGCGATACGCGTCGCGGAAATCCGTCGGTGAACTGCCGTAGTGGGCCTTGAAGGTGCGGCTGAAGTGGCTCGTGTCCGAGAAACCCCAGCGGTGAGCAATGTCGGAGATGGGTCGATCGCTTTCGGTTAAGTCCTCTCGGGCGCGTGCAAGCCTGCGAAGACGCACGACCTCGCCTACCGTCTGACCGGTGGCGCTGAAAACGCGGTTCACGGTGCGGATCGACACCCAATGAGCTGATGCGATGGCAGCGGGTGTGACGGTGCCGTCGAGCAGATGTCGCTCGATGTATCGCTCGATCGATGCACGCAAAGCGGGCTGCGCGAGTTCGGCCGAACAGACGTTGCTCTCGCTGCGCAGGGCACCGGTCAACAGCACCAGGGCGGCCGTGCGTGCCGCGCTAACGCCGGCGGAATCCAGTTCCGGCAGTATCTGATTGAGCGTATCCAGGTAGGTCGTGAGCAACCGAGTTGCCGGGGCGGCTGCGTCGAGCTTGACCCCGTCGCTCATCCATGCCCGTCCACCGACCTCATCGAGCGCCGTCCACGGGATCAGCATGCTGCGTTTCGATAGTGGCTCCCGAACGGTGAACCGGTTCCGGTTGGTGCTGTCCCACGCCACGACGTCACCAGGTGTCATCGTGGCTTCGATGTGGCGCTGGCTGATCGTCTCGGCCCCCGCCTGGACGATCATTAATGCGACGAATTCCCCTTCCGTATCAGCACGCTGATGGCGGGCGCGCGCACCGGAACAGGGTCCGCACTGGCCGTCGACCAATGCGAGGTCATCTATCTGCCAGCGGCGGAGCCACGCCTTGAACGTATCCCGGTGGGGAAGCTCCGGGATTGCGACCGTGCAGGGCACATAGCTGGCCGACAGTATCTGCTCCCACTGAGCGGCAGCGTCGTCTCCAACACTCGAATCTACGGTCCACAACTCGTCCCCGCTTGGCGCCATGCCGCCCTCCACGTCCTACCTCGAGCCGATATCCGTTCAGTGGTTGTCGAGCCGCGCATCGGCGCACGACTGCTGAACCGAAGCCTCAGAGCTGGTCGGCGTCCTCGCCTCGACTGCGATGACTGGCCGATCCCGTCCGTGCCTCCCAGAATTAGCCTCCGGCGAACCCATGTCGTCACCGCTGACACCCATCGACGCTTCCGGTCAGCTGCAGTCTGTGACTACCGACTAGCGTCCGCGGGCAGCACAGCACTTTGGAAGTGTCTTCGCCCCGGCTCCCGTCTTCCGCGAGCTCTACACGGCGTCCAGTCGAGAACTCTCGCGCCTTCCCGGACGAAAACGGCAGGCGTATCAGAGAAAGGCTGCGAGTGCGCTACCCACGAGCGCGTCAGCGGGTTGAAGACAGCTGAGGAAACGGCGTGCGCCAACGGTGGCCCTTCGGGGAGGCGCCTAGCGGCTCGCTCGCGGTCGATGAACTGTGCTGCGACATCAATGATTTCGTTCGTCGTTGTCCCGCCGTCTGGAGCCGAACTCGGGCGAGACGAGCCCGGTTTCCAGGAAGGTTTGCGACGCCGGTGCGTGTTGTCGATCCGATCTGTAGTCGCCATGGGGACCGTCGACCTCGATCAAGAGGTCAGGGGGCGGCCGACCAGAAGCGGTACACCGCCGAGTACTGGATGGCTTGCTGCGACCCCTCCGTGCACGATCCGGCCGGTGCCACGCCGCCGGTGGTCTGCAACCGTTGGACGTAGGTCACCTTGCTGAACGTGCCCTGGCCCTGATTCTGGTTGGCTTTGAGCAACAGTTCCGGTATGGCGCCGTCGCGGTTGACCGTCGCCACCGGTGCCGCGCCCACCTCGCTGCCGTCGATCGTGGAGACCCAAACCGGGCCCTTGAAGTGCAAACCGACCGGCTTGCCGTCCGCGGTCAAGGTGGCGGCGGGCTGCAACAGCGTCCACTTGGCCTTGACACACTGATAGACCTGCACACCGGAACCGTCGAGCGACGAGGTGAGTCTGTTCCCCGCCGGTACCGCAAGCGGGGCAGGTAATCCGGCGCTGCCGACGTCCTCTTGCGTGACGGATGTGCTTGGCACCTGCGACTGTCCCGCAGACGAGCATCCGAGCACCCCAAGCGCAACCGAGCCGATCGCGAGTACAAGCATCCTGTTAATCATCGTGCAATCTCCAAGCTAAGGCATGCGGGTGAGCATGGCGGCGCCGGCCGAGGGCGACTGCACTGCCCCCCGCGCTCAGCGTCACGGTGCGGTCGCCTGAAAACCTTGAGGCCGCTAGAAGTTACCCCAGCCGCGGACGCCGTCCCAGCCGCCGCATACGCCATTGGAACAACCGCCGCCAAAGCCACCCGTGGCTGGGTTCCAACCGCCGCAGCCATGCCAGCCCCGACCATTGCCGCAGCCGCCACCGCCGCCCGCTCCGCCGCCACCGCTACCGTGAACGTTGCCGTTGCCCGCAAGGACAACCTGATGGGTGGTAGTAGCCGGCGTGTTTGCGATCACAGCGGCCGGTGTGGCGACGATCGCCGCGACGGCAGCCGCTGCCACGAACACCGATCTGAAAGCTCTCCGTTTGATTGGCATGTCTCCATAGTCCTCGCACTGTCGGCGTACCGCCACCCCATTTATGAACCCGGACAAGAATTTTCGTAGAAGTTTCGTAAACGGCGCCGTGCTCCAAATCGAGGTGGAAGTGGTGTCGAACACATCCACGCCGAAGCCGCGCCGAACGAAGTCACCGACGTGACGCGGTCGTTACGGCATGGATAGATCGGCGTGATCTCTCAAATTCTCGGTGGTGCCATGACTCTCGAAGCACAGCATCCTCGAAAGCCGTCACGTCCACACGGTGGAGCGGGTGGCGACCCGATCATGCCGATCCGTTGCCTACGGCAGTCTTGATCTTGTCGCCGACCTCTTTGTCGATGTTCTTCCAGTATTCGAATGCGCGGTCCAGCACCGGACCGAGTCGGCTTATTTGTCGTCGGGGTTGAGGGCCAAGAAGGTCACTCCCGCGGCGGCGCCGGCGATGACCTGCGCCACCAGGTACACCCACAGCGTCGGCCAGGCGAATGTTCCCATCGCGGCCCCGGCGAGGGTGACCGCCGGGTTGAACGCACCCCCGGAG
>NZ_JAVRPS010000682.1:0-15339 GCF_032162105.1 Mycobacterium sp.
TGCCGGCAATACAACCGGGCACACATCGAGGTGAGGACTTCGATCACGTCGCGCACCAGATCGTCGGTCCTCTCCCCGGGACCGGCGACCACCATCCGGCGGCCCCGCGCAGACAACGCAGCCTCCACATGCTCCACCCCGACACAGGCCAACCGGTCACGATGCTCCACAACGATCACCTTCGCATCCGGGTCCGACATTGATCCGACGCAACTTCGGACGTTTGCCATAGAGACCCAACCCCACCTGCACCACGACCTGCCGCACTGTCAGATCCTGGTCAGTCACCCACACCGTCAACCGCGACACCCGGCGATCCAAATCGGCGCGCTGATCATGGCTGCACACCCGCGCATACATCACCACCCCGCCATCGCCGGCCGGCGCCGTGCGCACCAGAATCAGCCGGCCCACCCCCTCCACGGGCACCAGCAGCGTCCCTTCCCGAAACCAGCGATAAGCCGTATGTCGGTTCACCCCAACCGATTCCGCCCAATCCGCCAGATTCACAACATCAACTCAAACACACTTACCCACACTCAAATACACTCAACACGCAACAGTTCATGACCCTCGCAAAGAATCCGCCGCGATCCAATATCGGGATACCGGTGGCCAACACCACCTGGTCGGTGATCAGCGAAAGTCGTTGCGGCTCAGGATCCTCGGCGGTGCGGCGCGGCTGCACGGTGATGGTCAGCGGCTTCAGGCCGGACACCGATTCGGCGCGGAAGCCTTGGAAGAGGCGGCCACCGTGCGTTTCGAGTTCGGTCGCGAGGCTGCTCAGCAGGGGCAGCGGGTCAAGTTGGGCCTGCTCGCGCATCCGCACCCCGCCGTGGAAGGGAAACGGGACGTCTGCTTCGGAGGTCCACTCGGCGTACAGTCCCGCGTCGCGGCACGCAGCGAGTTCCGTATTGGCGTCCTCGACGCCTCCGGCTGACTGCGCGTAGCTGTAGGCGTCCTCGCGCTGGACGGACAGGCCGTGGTCCTCGCAGTACCGCAACAGCCAGTCCCGGCCCTCGGTGTTGCCCGCGACGTAGGCCCGTAAAACGTCGTTGCCGTGTTTGCCCGCGATGCGGGAAAGCTTGGTGCCCTGCAACAGGCTGACCTTGCCGGTCGTGTTGCCCGTTGCGCCGGCGCCGACGTACCGGGCCTCCAGTACGGCCACGCGCTTGCCCGCCCGGGCCAGCAATACGGCCGTTGCCAGTTCGGTGATGCCCGCTCCGATCACAACGACGTCGTAGCCGGCGTCTTCGAACGTACCGGCGGCCGTCGCGGACTCGATGCGATCAGCGAGCCACAGTGAGGTCATGGCCGAGCGGTACCCGGACGAACTCGGGCCAAACGCCGACGGCTGCCGCCGCAGGGCGCTGCTTCTGGTGGTCGTCGGTCGCGTGGCAACTGGCGATGTGGTGGTCAATTACCGCGCGTATCGATGACGCGCTGGGCGAGCTCGTTGAGCTTGATGTTCTGCTCTTGACTCAACCGTCTGAGCATGTCGAACGCCCGCAGGTCGTCCACCCCGAAGCGCTGCATGATGATCCCCTTCGCCTGGCCGATGCGGTCTCGGGTACGCAACGCCGTCGTCAGTTGCCGCTCCTGTTGGTTGGCCAGAATTGCCGAGGCGGCGTGCGCTGCCAGTACCCCGCCGACGGTCTCGTCCTCGTCGCCCCAGCCCACGGGTTCGAACCCGAAGAGGTTGAGTGCGCCAGCGGACCGATCAGCAGTGTAGAGCTTGAACGACAGCCCGCTGAGGACGCCGGCCTCCACGACGGCGGGGGAGTACTGGGGCCATCGGGACTCGGTCCGAAAGTCGTTGGTGCAAACGACGGTATCGGCGAGTGCCGCCTGCACGCACGGACCTTCGCCGAAGGTCATCTGAAGAATGTCGAGCTGGTGCGGCACCGCGCTGGTGGTGGCGATGGAGTCAAAGCCGCCGTCATCCTTGACCACCAGAATGCCCGCCGTGTCGACTCCGTCGATCAGGTCCACGGCAGCTGCGGTGACTTCGGCGAGGATGTCCTCGATCGAGCGTGGCGGGGCCAGCGCGCGTGCCAAGGCGGCCATCCGCACGGCGAGTTCATGACTGGTCAGCTGTTCCACACTGACGTTCTTCCCACCCCAGGCAGGCACAAACAACGCGCAGTTCACGACGGTCGGGTGGCGACACGATGTCCGGTCGTACGTGCAGGCCCGACACGAGGAGATGGCGGCGTTCGAGGCCATGGGATTCGCCAAGTTCTCCGGTGAAGTCGGCGTGTGCGTCGCAACCAGCGGTCCAGGGGCCAGCCATCTGCTCAATGGGTTGTACGACGCCAAGCTCGACCACGTGCCGGTGGTTGCGGTCGTCGGGCAGACAGAAAACCCAACAGGCTCTGCCAGGCAAGAGGTAGTGGCGCAACGGCGAACGTGAACGACGGCAGTCGAGGTCGACGACGTGCAGTAGGCAGCTCGCGGATCGATCCTGCAAGCCGTCATCGACTGGCTAGCCGATGGTGGGGCGTCCGTCGGCAGCGCGGATGATCAGCCCGCGTTCGTGAAAGGCCGCCAGCCAGCCCTCCATGGGCCACCAGCCCCACCGCTGATGGAAGATCTCGGCGTTGCGGACGATGTCGTGCAGGTGCTGTACCGGCGGATCCGACAAGGGGTGGAACTGGTGAAAGGCGTGCGCGCCCCCGATCCATCTCATGGGAATCCCTGCGGCTGAGGCGGTTTGGGCGAAGTCGGTGTCTTCGGCGCCGTATCCGCGGTAACGGGTGCAGAATCCACCTATCCGGCGCCAAGTGGATGCCGTCAGGGCGAAGGACAACGACCAGAACAGTGCGTAGTCGGTGCTGGCGACGACGTCGCCGTCGGGGGGCGCCGGCCGTGCGGGATGTGGATCGATGAGGTGCTCGAGGTTCGCCGGGTAGCCGCCGTGATTCGGTGGCGCCAGATAGGTGACCGGCCCGCACAGCAGCGCGGTGCGGTGTCGGGAATCGGCCGCGGCGGCGTGGTAGCGCGCGACCATGTCGGGGG
This sequence comes from Mycobacterium sp., assembly GCF_032162105.1. Lineage (GTDB taxonomy): Bacteria > Actinomycetota > Actinomycetes > Mycobacteriales > Mycobacteriaceae > Mycobacterium. Next base: position 3,019 of record NZ_JAVRPS010000682.1, read on the forward strand.
AGGGGATGCAGTCGACGTCGAGGAAGACGAGCACCTCGGCTCCCCGGTTCAGCGCGGCTTGCGCTCCGGTGTTGCGGGCGGCTGCGATCGGCAGAGGGCCGGCCGCGTCGTTGCACTCCACCACGTGCGCCGGGCTGCCGGTGGCCGTGACGATTTCGGCCAATTCGGGGTCGTCGACGGCGACGATGACATGTATGTCGGGTGGTCTCGTGCTGCGCCCCATCCCGTCCAGTTGGCGGCGGAGGTGCTCGGCGCGCCCATGGGCGATGGTGACGATGGCCGTCCTCATGGCGTACCGCCTTCCGCACACCGACCCGCGATGGCTTCGATTGCGCGGGCGGCGCGCGCGGCGGCACCGTCGGTCTGCCAGGTGCGCCAGCGGGTCGGATCGGTACTTCGTGCGTGCATGATCAGGCCTCGCCACGCGTGCGGACCCGGCCAGCTCCGGATCACGACGGCGAGTCGGCGGCGGCGCAGCACTTCGGCGGTGACGTGTTGCTCACCGAATGGGCGCGACTGGGGCAGCAGGATCGCGGGGCGCTCGGCGGCGGCGACGTCGGCTATGCATCCTTGGCCGGCGTGGGTGACGACGACGTCAGCCGCGCAGATGTCCGGCCAGGGATCCGGGGTGGCGCAGCCGCCGGGCAGTCCCAATGCGTGCCAGTCGATGTCGGGAAGTGCGGTCGAGCAGGCCTCGACCGTGGCCTGGTCGATCTCGCCTCCGCCGGCGCCGCCGAGGACGAGCACCTTGGGCGGGGCGCGGCGTGTGTCGGGGGGCGGGCACGGACGCTGGGCGAAGCGGCTGATTCCGCCGACGTAGCTGGTCTTGGCGGCGTGAGTCCGCAGCCACGCCGGCTCGTAGAACTCCCGCGGCCACGCCGCGATGATGTGGTCGGCGAGCTGGTGGACGAAGATGTGCGGTGGGTCGGTGCGCTCGCCGGGTACCGCCATCACGATCACTGGCACCCCGAGCAGTCTGACGAACGCCGCGACCTCGACCGAGACGTCGACCACGACCGCCGCGGGTCGGGTCTGGTCGATCCACCGGGCGACGAGCGCCATTCGCGTGGTCAAGCCGCGGTCGTGCTGTGGAGCCCAGTGCAGCGCGCCGTGTGCCGCCGGCTCGGTGGCCCTTCGGCCGGTGTCGTCGCGTGGCAGGGCGACAACGTCGGCGAACGGATGCGGATTAAGGATGTCCAGCGAGGTCAGTGCGGTGACCGGTGGGCGCAGCTGAGCACAGATGCTGGCGGCACGGTGCAGGTGGCCAGCTCCATGATGGTGGATGTAGTAGCCGATCATGGTCCTCCTCGCTCGGGTCGTTGATCGTGGCGCGGTAGAGCCGCAGGTAGGCGCTGACCATCGCGCCAGCCGAGCAGCGGGCGATCGCGTGCCGGTGCACGCCGCGGCGCGACAAGTCGATGGCGGCCGGAATCGCAGCCGCCATCACCTCGACGTCGCCGGGCGGGACGAGTCGGCCACCGTGCGGTGCAACGATTTCGGGAATGCCACCGCGGGCGAAGGCCACGACCGGTGTGCCGCAGGACATGGCCTCCGCGACGACCAGTCCGTACGGTTCGTCCCACATCGGGGTGACCAGTGCGGCCGCCGATCGGCCGACCAGCCCTGCCAACTCGCCGTGATCCAGGTGCCCGGCGTAGCGCGCCTCGTCGCCGAGACAGGGCACGATGAAGCGTTCGAAGTAGTCGCCGTCACTGACGGGGCCAGCCAGTACCAGGGGCAGGCCCGCTCGGCGGGCGGCCGCGACCGCCAGGTGTGGAGCCTTTTCACCGGTGATGCGTCCGAACCACACCAGACTCCTCCCACCGGGACCCAGCGGCCAGTGGCGGGCGTCGACGCCGTTGGGCACCACCGCCATGTCGGGCACGGCGTGGTGCCACGCGGCCGCGGTGTGGCGGCTGACCGCGGCGAACCGAGTGCCCGCACCACCCGTGGCCTGCAGCGCAGACTCCAGCCACGGGGTGGGCGGGGTGTGCACGGTGGTCAGCATGGGGGTGGACACCATGGGGGCCATGGCGACCGGCAGGTGGTGCAGGCTGTGGTTGTGGATGATGTCGAAATCGTTTGCGCGATCGGCAAGCTCCATCATCAGGCTCAGATAGGCGTGATGATCGGTCATGAAGGCGGTCGACGTCATCGACGAATCCGTCTGCGCGGCAGGCGAAAGCGTCAACTCCTGCACGTTCAGCGCGGCGCAGTACAGGCTGGCGTCCGAGCCGGCAGCGGCGAACAGAGACACGTGGTGACCCAGCTCGACCAAAGCGCGTGCCAGATGCCAGACATGGGCCTCCAGGCCGCCGGCGAACGGCTGACGCAGGGGAAACCGATTGGAGGCGATGAGCGCCACGCGCAGCGGCGTGCTCACGCGAGTGCGCCTTCGTACAAGGCGCGGTGGGCCTGCGCTATCCGGACGCGTTCGGTGCGACGCTGTCCCCAGCTAGCCCGTGGCGCCGCGGTCCCGCCGCTCCACCGGTCGTACGCGGCGCGCACAGCGCGATGCAGCGATTCTGGGTCGAATGTCTCCTCGGTGAAGTCGAACACTCCGCAGGGACGTTGCTCGCCGTAGAAGCCGCAGCTGGGTGCGATGACCGCGGTGCCGAGATCGAAACATGCCTCCAGCCAACCGGAATGGGTGCCGAAGCGGTAGGGCAGCACCGACACCGACACCGAGGACAGGTAGTCCCACAGTTCATCGTCGGTGTAGTAGGGATGCACGCGCACGTCGACGTGAGGGTGCTTGGCGTATTGCCGCAGAGCCGCACCCAGTGTGGGTGCATACCAGTGGTTGCCAGGCTGATAGACCTCGTCGTGCACGTCGAGCCGAAGAACTGCGCCGGACAGCTCCGCCACGACGGGCACGAGGGCGTCCAGCACGGTCAGCGGGTCCATGTTGGCGCGCACGCTCTTGGCGTGCACTGCGACGACGAATTGACCCGATGCCGGACGGGGTCGCTCGATGCGGGCGATGTCCAGCACGTGGGGGTGGGGCAGGACGTGGGCTTGTCGGCCCCAGCGGGCTGAGACGGCCTGTGCCGCACCGGGTGTCAGCGTGATCAGCGTGTGCGCGGCGGCGACGAGGACATCTTGTTGCTCATCGTGGGCGTCTCGTTCGGGGTGATGCGGATTGCGTAGGTCGTGCACGGTGTAGACGAGGGGCTTGTCGTGCACCTTCAGTTCGTGCATGACCTCGCCGAGGACGTCGGGGGCGACGGCGTCGAAGCCGAAGTGCACGTGGAACAGATCGAAGCGATGGTGGTGGTCGGTGACCCAGCCCGATTCGAGCATCAGCGGCGGCCACCATCCGCCAGGGACGGTGCGGCCGTCGACCGGGACGGGGTCGGGCAGCCTTGACACCACGTCCAAGGCGTCCGGATGGGCGAGGTGTCGCACGTAGACGTGCGACGACGGCACCGAGGCAACCCGCAACACACCAACTCCTTCGACGCCTGGGCGACCGTCGGGTTCTGGCCTGGTGGGTTCGGCACACGGTTCGTCGCCGTCGATGACCCACCCGGCAAGTCCCCGCGATAGCTGGAGGAATCTGCCTCAGCCAGATACCCGGGCGAGGGAACTGAAAACCTGTGAAATGATGCACGGTTCACGGACACTTCCACCGAAACGAGCGTCTGCGCCTCGCCATCCTTGGCGCTGCCGATCGGCAGTATCGAGGCCACCTCGGAGCGGATGCAAAGCGCTCAACCTTCATAGGTTCGGCGGCTTGTCGATCTGCGGGCTGCGAACGAGAGATTCGACGGTCCACCCAACATGGTTTCCTGAACCGTGGCTTCGGGCATGTTCAGCGTGGCGGCGGGTGCGACGAGGTTGCGTTGACACATTCGTCGCAAGGTGACCCGGGACAACCCGTGTGTTGAGCCAACAGCGCGTGCCCGGACTCACCGCTCTTTGCGCACGAGGCTAGCCGAACGGTCACTCGCGTCCGCGTGTTTGGCGTAATTCCCGGCCACGCAAGATGTCTCTTTCGTCCTTGGCGTCGTCCTTGTCGGCCACTGTGGTGTCCCGCAGCGGAAGTTTCAGGTCGTCTTCGGCCGCGATTCCGGCCTGCAGCTCCCGCCCGCGTTCCAGTTCGGCGTCGACTTCAGCGCCGAACAGGAGCGCCAGGTTGGTAATCCACAACCACAGTAGGAACACGACGACGCCAGCCAGGGCGCCGTAGGTCTTGTTGTAACTGCTGAAGTTGGCGACGTAGACACCGAAGCCCAGCGAAGCGATCACCCACACAGTGATCGCGACGAACGCTCCGACGCTGATCCAGCGAAACCTCGGTTGTTGGACGTTGGGTCCGGCGTAGTACAACAGGGCCACGCCCAGAGCGACCAGCGCAGGCAGTACTGGCCATCGCGCGATGTTCCACACCGTTTGCGCCGTGTCGCCAATGCCGAGGTGGTGTCCGAGCACCGTGGCGACTGGTCCGCTGACGGCCAGCATGAACGCGACGAGCGCGGCGACGACCAGCCCGGCCGCCGTGAGTAAAAGTTGTTGGGGCCGCAGTTTCCAGACCGGACGTCCCTCTTTGACTTCGTAGATGCGGTTCATGGCGCGACTGAATGCCCCTACGTATCCCGACGCCGACCACAGCGCGCCCAGAATGCCCATCACGAGGGCGAGGCCGGCCGACGGCGCTTCGACCAGCTGCTCGATCGGCCCACGGAGGGTGTCGACGGTCGAGACGGGAGCGATGTCGCCGACGATCCGCAGGATCGCGTCGGACGTCTGTCGGCCTTGCCCAAACACCCCGAGCAACGATACGACCACGACCAGCGCGGGGAACACTGACAGGACGGCGTAATAGGTAAGTGCGGCAGCCAGATCAGTGCACTGGTCCCGGCCGAACTCCCGCACCGTCTGGCGCAGGACGTAGAGCACGGACGGCCGGGTGAGGTCAGCAGGCGATTCGGGTTTGCGTGGGTCGTCGGGATCTGGACGGTACGCGTCGTCGACGGGCGGCGCCGCGGCGGCTGGGGCGGAGGAGCGCTGGTAATGCGTCGCGGACGGTCTGACTGCCGCTCCGCCAGGTTGGACAGGTGATGACGATTTCCGTTGGCGGGCAAGGACAACGGCGGCGATCGCACTGCCGAGGACTGCACCGACCCAGGCCAGAATTTCGCGGGACCGGGCCGGACCGGGGTCCGACCCCGCACGTTGGCGCTGACTTTGCCCGGCGCCGCGATTCCATGTCACGGCGACGTGATGCCCCGCGGCGAAACGGGCTAAACCGCGGCGCGGTAGTCCTCTATGACGTAGGTACACCAGAGAAATGCGCGACCCGACTTCTGACCGTCGTGATCGCGAAAGCTGTTCGATGACACCATTCTCGGGTCGGCACGGTCGGCACCACGAAGCCAGACCGAATCACCTGAAGGTCCGGGGGGTCGGTCACGACAATGTTCACCGTCGGGTGCAGCGATGGTGTCTGGTCGAGTCCTATGAGCCGCATCGGTTGGCTAGGCCGGTCGCCAGATCGCGTCGCCGACGCGGCGGTGGCGGGCTGTCAGAGCTTGTCTTCGCCGCGCTCCGTTCCTGGCGTGTGGGCCGGAGTCGGCGCTCCTTTGTCGCCGCCAGAGTCGGGGGCCGACTTGGTCGACGTGTCCTCGCCGCTGGTCACGCCGGTGTTCTTGGAGACCTCGTTCTCACCGCGTCCCGGCGTGCCGCCGGCGTTGCTTTCCTTGCGGCCGTCATAGGGCGGCAGCACCGGTTCCGCATCGCCCGGCAGCACGGTCTTTCCGCCGCCGTATTCTCTGCCCTCTGCGGGGTCGGCGGTTGACGACACGATGCCATCGTCGATGGCTCCCGACGGCCTATCCACCGGACCGTCTTCGAGTTCGTGTGCTCGTCCGGACGATACGACTGCGGTTCCCTCCGATTGCTGGGCTGACTTGTCAGCTGGATCGTTGCTCATAATTGCTCCCTCTTGCCGCCGCTTCGTTGCGGCGACGCTGTCTGGCGGCTACCCCCTCGGAAGGCCGTAAAACCAGGCCTTCTTTATGCGTCGGCCGCGACCCGGTGGCACGTCGGTGGCGGGTGGTTCGCCCGAGGACGCCGGAACGGGAGCACGGGGGCCGCCCCGCACAGCGCGGCGAAGGCGGCCTCGTTGCGTAGCCGGTCAGGGGCTGGTGCCGGCGCTGACGAGCAATTGCGCGGCGACGTCGGGACCGACGTTCGATGTTTGGTTTCGTGAACAAGCTCGCGGGTAGGCGGCGGCTGAGCCTCGCCGCAGTGTGCGGCGGCTCAAGGGAGTTTCACATGTCCACTAATCCGAGCGAACAATCAACTGCACAACCACAGTCCGGCGGCGGTCCCGTCGACCGGCCCAACGGTTCAATCGACGATGACTCCGTGCATCCATTGACCGATCCGGACGATGACACAACCGGCAACATTGAGCCGGTCGTGCCCCTCGGCAACGCGGAGACCGAGAACGAGAGCAACGGTGACCGCGCGACAAAGCCGTCTCAAGACGCCCGCCTGATGGGCCCCGCAGGCAACTGAGGTTCTGACGGTGCAGCGAAACGGCTCCGCCCGTCATCGCAGGGTCGTGACGGGCCGAGCTCAAACGTTGCAACATTGCGATTCTGGCTAACCTTCGTTGGGGTGCCATGAAGGCGTGAGTCCACGTTCGACCCACGCCAGACTTGGCGTGGACACGGGAGCCCGTGTGCTCGGTCCGATTGCTCTGATGAATGTGAACTGACACGTTGGTCATGATCGGTCGTCTTGCGCTGCAAGGTTGGCAGCGATGTTGGCGGGCAACTACCCGTGGACAAAGCCGCACGGCCGCCTCAATAATTGGGCCCAACAATTCAGCCAAACCGCTCGACGGTGCTGTGCGACGAGCGCATCGATGGCTGTTGGCTCACCCAGGTGGGTCGGAACGCCGAGCGCGTCGGCACCGAGGGCCCGCAGCCGCTTGCACCGATCGGGGTACGCAGAGTGTCGACGGTAGAGCTAGGTCCGAGGTCGCCGACGAGTTGCAACAGCGCGTCGGTGGTTTGCCTTCGCCGAAGACACCGAGGAGCGAGACGACCACCACCAGCGCAGGAAAGATCGAAAGTACGGCGTAATACGTCAGCGCCGCAGCGAGATCGGTGCATTGATCCCCGCCGAACTCCCGTGCCGTCTTCTCAGAACGAAGAAGACCGACGGTTTGGTGAGATCGGTCGGAGAATCTGGCTTACGGGGGTCGGCCGGATCGGGAGCTTGTCCGTTGTCTCGTCCTCGTTCGTTGTCTCATCGCTGCTCACACGGATGCCCGAAGAACGCGGTGAGCTGTCAGCTTCCTGGCCATTCGCCAGACCATTTCTCGAACAGTCGTGCGCCCTGGCGGTCGATCACCGTCTTCACGACCGAGAAGATCGCACCTTGGACCGCGGCGGCCACCAGAATCTCCCTGAACGAGTAGCTGGTCTCCAACGCCGTTGGCGGGTCTGACTTTTCGCCTGGTGCGGCCCGCCGCCACACCTGCTTGAATATCGCGCCGGCAACCAAACCGCCGAGAACTGAGCTCAACAGCCCAACCGGGCGGTACAGAATCTTCGCCGTCGTGCTGGGTCCATTCACGGCCATTTCGCCTGCCTCAACGTGCTGTGGACTGGGATGTGATCATCTGCGGCGGCGCCTCCATATGACGACGCCCACGAAGACAACGATCAACGCGACCGCCGCTGCCGGTACCACGGGACGAACGGAACCTTTGTCGTCGGTAGCGACGTCGACGATCTGCGAGCCGACCTGCGAACCCTTCGCTCGCACGGACTGAGCCTTGTCGGCGATGAGTTCCTTGGTGTCATCGACCTTCTGCTTGGCCTGCTGCTTGACGTCGAGCTTCGCCGACAGGGCTTCCACGGTCCGACCGAGCTCGTTTCGGGTGGCTCCGATGTCCGCTCGTATGTCGTCGACGCTGGCGTCGGGGCCGGGTTCTGGCTTGCCCGGATCAGAGTTGGTCATGGCGGGCTTCCTTCACCTCGTTGATGTCCTGCTTAACGCTGGCCACCGTCTGCTGCGGAACCGGGTCGGTCTGCTGTAGCTGCTTCTTGCTGACCAGACCCGCGATACCCGCAGCGGCGAACAGTAGGACTCCGATGACGAGGGCCGCCGCCCAGAGCGGCAACACCAGTGCGAGGGCAGCGACAGCCGAGGTGACGAAGGTTGCGAGCCCGAGGACGGCCAGCAGCCCCGCCACGCTCAGCAGACCGGCACCGAGGCCCGCGTGCTTGGCCGCTTCTCGAAACTCGGTCTGCGCTAACTTCATTTCATCTCGAACCAACCGCGACGTCTGCGATGAAAGCTGGCTCACCAACTCACCGATCGAGGGGTCGGCTTGCGGTTTCGACTCGACGTTCATTGCGTACCACCCTGGCGTTGGTCCACTGACCAGTCCGTGGGGCACCACGCTGGTCGACGTTCTAGCGAAATGCCCCCGCCGCTGCGCGCTAAACATCCCGTCACGAACCGCCGAATGCACGATTCGTTACCGCGCCTCCGGCGCCAATCGCCTGCGTGGTTTACGCGCCGACGGGTACGTGTAAGGAATGTGTTCTATGACGGTGGCGACTGGCGACGAGCGTGTCGTGTTGCTGGACGACGATGGGCAAGAGGTCGGTAGTGCGGCGAAAGCGGCGGTGCATCACGAGTCGACGCCGCTGCACCTGGGCTTTTCGTGCTATCTCTTCGATGGGGCAGGGCGTGTGCTGCTGACCCGCCGCGCTCTGGGCAAGCAGACCTGGCCCGGGGTGTGGACCAACTCCTTCTGTGGGCATCCCGCGCCTGGTGAGCCGGTCGCCGAGGCAGTCCGGCGCCGTGCTCGCCAGGAGTTGGGCGTCACGGTCGAGCGCCCAGTCTGTGTCCTGCCACGTTTTCGTTACCGCGCCGTCGCGGCCGACGGCACGGTCGAGAACGAGGTCTGTCCCGTCTTCTGCGCCCGCACCGACGCCGCGATTCAGGCTTCCGCGGACGAGATCATGGACTCCCAATGGGTGACATGGTTCGAGTTGCGTTCGGCCGCTGAAATGGCCTGGTCGATCAGTCCGTGGGCAGCAGAGCAGATTCCGCTGCTCGATGCGGAGGGACTCTTAGCGTGGACCAGGCCGCTCGGCGCGTGACCTCGTGGGGCGGACCGTCAGCCCCGGTTCGCGTCGCGACTGCGCAACGCGAACAGTCGCTCGGCGTAGATCAGGTCGTCACGCCACAACCGGGTGGCCGCGTGCCGCATGAATGGCGTGATCATGGGTGCGGCACGCAAGGAGTGCGCAAAACCGGGTCGATCGGAGTGTGCGATTACGGCCTCGATCACCGCCGTTCTGGGCCGCCCGTCATCTCCGGCGCCTAGCGGCACGACGTGCGTCTCCACCACGCTGCCCGAGCCTTCGCCTTCGACGATCCGCATCAGGATCGTCCTGCGCTCGGGGCTGGTGAACTCGGCCACCACGGGCACACCCAGTCGGCCGATCCGGAACGTCACTGCGACGAGAAAGCGATCCAGCTCCTCCGGAAGGTTGTCGTCGGGGGGTGGTGCACTGAGCACGTCGAGCCGCGTGAACGAATAGGGGTGGAACCACGACCCGTGCCACGGGTCCAGCCGGTTGGCGAGGACGTCCCTTGGCTCGCATACGCCGACGAGCCGTGTCACCGCGTGCACGCGCGCCCCGTCGGGACGTTGGGCGAGCGCAGGCTCCTCGGTGGGCTCCTCACCTCCAACGGCGTTCAGCCGTACCCAGGCGATGACGCCGTCGTCATGGGCAGGAAACGGATTCCAGCCCATCCGGCTGCCGCCGGTCAGTCGCAGCCCGTGCCACGGGCAGATCAGCGCGCCGCAGTCGATGCGCCCCGTCGAGAGGTCGGCGCCGAGGTGCGGACACGCTGACGGGCCGACGTGCAGCGTTCCATCGGCACCACGCCAGGCGACGAGTTCGACGCCCGCGACGGTGAAGGCCAGTGGTCGGCTGCGGATGCCGCTGGCAGCTGCGAACGGATACCAGTTGCCGCTCGGCCGAGCCTGCGAGCGCGCCAGGGCAGAGCGGATCACGGCGGGGTTGGCGTCGTGGTACGTCGGTTGCTGGGCCGCCCAGTCTGTTGGCGGAAGAAGTCGAAGGGGAGAGGTCTCCGACAATCTCTTCCTGAACTCGTCGAGCAGGCTCATCGCCGCAGCTGCCTTGCCCGGTTGGCGAGCCGACGCAGGAGCGCCGAGCGGCCCTGTGTCGGAACGGTTTCCAAGGCGTGACCCCTGATCCCGAAGCCGCTGAGCAACCGATTGGCGGCGGTCCACCCCGTGGTCGCCGCGCGTTCCATCAGCGCCACCGGGAGATCGATCCGGATGCCGTCGCCTGCCAGGGCCAGGCCGACGTGCGGGGTATCCACCCCTGGGCGGCCGGCGAAGTCGCCCGGTGCGAATCGTGGACAGTCGTTGCGGCACAACACCCGCTCGCCGACGATCCGCGCCCGTTCAGTCTCGGGGTAGAGCTCCTGCATCCGGGCGATGAGTCGGTCGTGCAGGTCGTCATGGCGATCGGCCACCGCGTACGCGTGCAGCTCGACTACGGAGCCGCCGGTTCGTCGGGCCCAGTCCGCTGCCTGACCTTCGTACCGTTCAAGCACGCTGATGTTGTCCAGCGGCGGCCGTCCGCCGGTGCCCAGGAACGCGGCGCGATCGGCGTTGACCGGGAGGTCCAGCCACAGCCGGTGCACGACGAAGGGTGCGGCGGTGCGCAGGGCCTCGACGCGGCGGCCCAATTCGTCGTCGAGGGTGGGTGAACCTTCGACGATGTGCCGTAGACCGGCGACGTCGGTGGCCAGCACGACACCGTCTGCCTCGAAGCTCAGCCCCGAACGGGTGTCGACGGTGAAGTTGGCCGCATTGCGCACCCGGCTCACGGTGACGCCGGTGTGGAAGCGCACGCCCAGTGTCTCCAGATGGGCCCGTAGCGGATTCCACAGAGCGACGTCGAAGTTGGCGTTGGCTACGTCGAAGACCAGTCCCTCGCTCGAGCCGAGGAAGTAGATGTGGAACATCGTCGCCAGCTCGGCGGCTGACAGGTCGGTCGGCTCGGCGAAGAAGCTGCGCGAGAAGACTTCGAAGGCGAGATGTCGCGCCGCGTCGGGGAAGTTGATGTCGCGAAGAAAGGAATCGGCGTCCACGTGGTCCAGCCACTGGAAGATGTCCGGCACCGACACCGCGGCCAGCGGGGCAGCGGCGCGGGCGTTGATTCGAGCCAGATCACGAATGTGAAACGTGGGGCTGCGTAGTGCGAAGGCCAGCGCATTCCATGGTGGCGTCTTCGGCAGGCCGCGGAACGTGTCTCGGCGGCCGTGCGCGTCGACAAGGGGATAGTCCTCGACCGGGGTCAGCATCGCCAGCTCGGGATCGATGCACCGCAACAGTTTTCGCAGGTTGTAGTACTGCCGGAAGAACGCGTGGAACCCGCGATTCATCGGCACGGGGGTGCCGTCGTCGAGCATCTCGGGCCAGCCGCCGACACGGCCACCGAGATACGGCTCGCGTTCGACGACGTCGACGGTGACGCCGCGTTCCGCCAAGCCGGCGGCGGCGGCCAAACCCGCGATACCCGCACCGACCACGACGACGTGCGGCCTTCGCGGCAACGATGCCGCATTCGGCAACCCGGGTGGTGCGTCGTGCACCGCGATGCGTCGATCGGTCATCGTGGCGCCTCGGCAAGGAACGTGTGCACGACGTTGCGCTGCCAGCCGGTCATCGTGTGACTGCGTGCGGCGGTGAAACCATTGTCGTGCAGGCGCTCCCGGAAGGAGGCGGCGCCGTCGAACCGATTCACGCTGCGTCGCAGATACCGGTACAGGTCCGAATCGCCACTGCGTAGACGGCCCGCCGGAATGATGATCGTCGTACAGACGACGTTCCACACGGCGGTGGCGAGACGTGAGTCGCGCACCGAGTACTCGTGCACCGCCAGCGTTGCGCCCGGCCGTAGCAGACCACGAAAGGCACTCAGTTGAGCGTCGGGATCGGCCAGGTTCCGGATCAGGTAGGCGGCGAGGATACCGTCGAACGGGCCCTTGACGCCTGCCGCGGCGAGGTCCTCGATGCGGCTGTGCACGAAGCGAACCGAGGACGGCCAATTCTTGGCGGCGGCCTGTGCCAGCATGCCTGCCGATCCGTCCACACCAATGATCTCAGCCTGCGGTGCGGCGGCCAGCAGCGCCGCGGTGGAGGCTCCGGTGCCACAGCCCGCATCCAAGAGTCGCAATCCGCGGCCTGCGTCGGGAATCTGCATGCGCTGCGCTGAAAGCCGAAGGTGGGCGTGGTAACCCGGG
>NZ_JAVRPS010000683.1:0-25808 GCF_032162105.1 Mycobacterium sp.
CCCGTGAACCGATCCATCTGAGGCTCTGTCTCCCGGACGAGCACCGAGTGTGAATCAATCGCTGCGCCGGGGAAGGCCGAGATGACAAAGCAGACACCAGATCCCGCCGCCGGGGCCTCTCGATGGGAGGCACCGGCGGCGGGTCCGTCCCGCCCGGCCAACGACCTGGCGAAGGCGGCCCAACAACTGCTCAACGGCGGATCCAAGCAGCTCGATTCCGCCGCGCTGCGTGATGCCCTGCTCGATCTGAACGAATTCTGGCTCACCACAAAGGCCGCCGAGATCGGCATCACGGCGACCAGTGGCTTCGCCATCGTCGCCACCGGTGGTCTGGGCCGGGGGGAACTGCTGCCGTACTCCGATCTCGATCTGACGCTGGTGCACGACAACATGCCACCCGACATCGTCGCGGGCGTCGCCGAGCTGCTCTGGTACCCGTTGTGGGACGCCAACATTCACCTCGATCACAGTGTCAGGACGGTACCCGAGGCGCTGCAGGTCGCCGGCGAGGACATCTCGGCGGGCCTGGCCATGCTCGACGCCCGCCACATCGCGGGTGACTCCGACCTGTCAGCGCTGCTGGTCGGCGGGGCGCGCAGGCAGTGGCGCACCGGAATCGCATCGCGCTTCGAAGAGCTCGTCGAACACACCCAGGCGCGGTGGCAGCGCAGCGGGCAGATCGCCCACCGTGCCGAGCCTGACCTGAAGAACGGACGCGGCGGGCTCCGCGACGTTCAGTTGCTCAATGCGCTTGCGATCGCCCAACTCGCCGACGTATACCCCAGCCGGTCGCTGGCATCGCCGACGGGCACCCTCGGCGACGCCCACCTCGCGCTGCTCAACGTGCGCACCGAACTGCACCGATCCTCACACCGGGGCCGGGAGATGCTGCAGGCCCAGTACGCCGACGAGATCGGCGCCGCGCTGCGCATCGGTGACCGGTTCGACCTGGCCCGCATGCTCAGCGATGCCGCCCGCACGATCAGTTACTACGTCGACGCAGGCGTGCGTACCGCGGCCAACGCGTTGCCCCGTCGCGGTTTCGCCGCGCTGCGGCGTCCCGTCCGCAGACCGTTGGACGAGGGGGTGATCGAGTTCGGGGGAGAGGTCATCCTGGCCAGGGATGCGCGGCCCGAACGCGATCCGGGCCTGATCCTGCGCGTCGCCGCGGCCTCGGCCACCACCGGGCTGCCGATGGCGGCGTCCACGCTCAGTCGATTGTCCGAGGCGGCGCCGGAGCTGCGCACGCCGTGGCCCCGCCAGGCGCTGAAGGATCTGCTCGTGATGATGGCAGCCGGGCCCGCAACGGTGGCCACTGTCGAGGCGCTGGATCGGACCGGCCTGTGGGGCAGGCTCTTTCCCGAATGGGGCGCGGTACGCGACCTACCGCCTCGCGACGTCGTGCACATCTGGACGGTGGACCGTCACCTCGTCGAGACCGTTTCGCGGGCAAGCGCTTTCACTACCCGGGTGTCGCGGCCCGATCTGCTGGTATTGGGCGCGCTGGTGCACGACATCGGCAAGGGTCGCGGCGGCGACCACAGTGTCATCGGCGCGGACCTGGCGACCCAGATCGGCACCCGGTTGGGAATGTGGCCGTCCGACGTCGAGGTGCTGTCCAAGATCGTGCGCTACCACCTCCTGCTGCCGGACACCGCGACCCGGCGAGATCTGCAGGATCCCAAGACCATTGCCGCGGTGGTCGACGCACTCGGTGGCGATACGGTGCTGCTGGAGTTGTTGCACGCGCTGGCCGAGGCCGACGCCCTGGCCACCGGCCCCGGTGTGTGGGGCGACTGGAAGGCCTCCCTGATCGGCGACCTGGTGCGGCGCTGCCGGCTGGTGATGGCGGGCGAGCCGCTGCCGCAACCAGATCCCATCGAGCCGCACTATCTGGAGCTGGCAGCCGATGGCGGCGTGCACGTCGACCTGACGCCGGCCGACGCGCACGTCTACAACGTCACGATGATCGCCCCGGACCGCCGCGGTCTGCTGTCCAAGGCCGCGGGCGTGCTCGCGTTGAACTCGCTGCGGGTGCACTCCGCGTCGGTCAACAGCCACGACGGTGTGGCGATCAACACGTTCGTCGTTTCGCCGCACTTCGGCACACCGCCCGCCGCCGAACTGGTGCGCCAGCAGTTCATCCTCGCGCTCGACGGCGATCTCGACGTGATCGGAACCCTCGAACGCCGCGATCTGGAAGCGGCCGCCACGAACACCGCCAGGGCCGGTGAGATCCTCGCCGCGGTGCCCGTCAACGAGGCGGCCGCACCTCCACGGATCCTCTGGTTCGACGGCACCTCGCCGGGGGAGTACGTCGTGCAGATCCGCAGCGCCGACCGCACCGGGTTGTTGGCGCGACTGTCGGCGGTCATCGAACGCGACGGCCTCGACATCGTCTGGGCCAGGGTCACCACGCGGGGATCGTCGGTCGACGACGTGTTCGGCATCGTGGTGCCCGCGCTGAGTGCCGGTGCGGGCACGGCCGACTACACGGCGGCCCGTGAGGAACTCGAGCGGGAGATGTACGCGGTGCTACCCGCGCCGCCGCCGCCCAAGTCGGTGTCCGAAGCCAGCTGACGCGAGATTCACCTATGCGCGCGTCAGGCCCGCAATGCCATCACGATGCCGGCCATCGACAGGGCACGGCTGGCCCGGTCGATCGCGACATCGCGCGATCCCTCGATGTGCGCCAGAAGGGCTTGGCGGCCCGCGACCAGGTCGCCGTCGAGAACCCGCTCGGCGACCTGGATGTGCTCGGCGATCGTGGCCTGCATGCGGTCCTCGGTGAGGTAGTCGAACATCCGCACCGGGCGAATCCGCACATTGACCAGTTCGAGCGCGGCCACCAGGGCCTGGTTGCCCGCCGACGCGAGCAGTTGGACGTGGAACCGCTCGTCCTCGGCAACGAAGCCGGCGTCGGGGCTGGGGGAGGAGGCGGCGAAGGCCTGCCAGCGGTCCAATTCCGGGCCGAGGACGTCGTGGTCGTGCGACCGGTCACCGTCCTCCTCGATGCGCACGATGCCGCGCAACTCCACGGTGGTGCGAAGTTCGTAGAGGCCGTCCAGATCCTTCAGGCTCGGCCGGTAGGGGTACAGCCCCCGCTCCCGCCGCTCGACGAGGCCGTCGGCGAGCAACCGGGCCAGCGCTTCGCGAACCGGCGTCCGGGACACCCCATAACGCTCCGCCAGAGAAATCTCCGCGAGCCGCTCGGCCGGCGGCAGCTTTCCGGACATGAGGTCGTCGCGGAGCAAGACGAACACCCGGTCCGCGAGATCGCTCATGCCGTCACTCCTGCCTTTGTATCCAGAATCGTATACGAGGTGGTATCCGTCGGCCCCGCAAGCGACTCGCCCGCGGCGTCGGCGCAGCGCCACCCCGGTTAGGCTGGTCGGGTGTTTGAATCCCTATCCGACCGGTTGACCGGAGCCCTCACGGGGCTCCGTGGCAAGGGGCGGCTAACCGACGCCGACATCGATGCGACCACCCGCGAGATCCGGCTCGCCCTGCTGGAGGCGGACGTCTCGCTTCCCGTGGTGCGCGAGTTCGTCGCCCGCATCAAGGACCGTGCCAGGGGCGCTGAGGTCTCCGGCGCGCTCAACCCGGCGCAGCAGGTCGTCAAGATCGTCAACGAGGAACTCGTCGGCATCCTCGGCGGACAGACCCGGCAGCTGGCGTTCGCCAAGACCCCGCCCACGGTCATCATGCTGGCGGGCCTGCAAGGCTCCGGTAAGACGACGCTGGCCGGAAAGCTCGCCAAATGGCTTCGGGGGCAGGACCATACGCCGTTGCTGGTGGCGTGCGACCTGCAGCGGCCTGGCGCGGTCAACCAGCTGCAGATCGTCGGTGAGCGTGCCGGCGTCGCGGTGTTCGCGCCGCATCCCGGCG
Source organism: Mycobacterium sp. (assembly GCF_032162105.1). Lineage (GTDB taxonomy): Bacteria > Actinomycetota > Actinomycetes > Mycobacteriales > Mycobacteriaceae > Mycobacterium. The sequence continues at coordinate 3,889 of NZ_JAVRPS010000683.1, forward strand.
TGTCGCCCGACGGTGGAGGCATCGAGCAGATGACGGCCGGCGACCCCGTCGCCGTGGCCGCCGCGGGCCTCGCCGAGGCCAAGTCCAAGCACTACGACGTGGTCATCGTCGACACCGCGGGCCGGCTCGGCATCGACGAAGTGCTGATGAGCCAGGCCGCCGCGATCCGTGCGGCCGTCGATCCCGACGAGGTGTTGTTCGTCCTCGACGCCATGATCGGCCAGGACGCCGTCACCACCGCAGAAGCCTTCCGCGAGGGCGTGGGCTTCACCGGCGTGGTGTTGACCAAGCTGGACGGCGACGCCCGCGGTGGGGCCGCGCTGTCGGTGCGCGAGGTCACCGGCGTGCCGATCATGTTCGCGTCCACCGGCGAGAAGCTCGAAGACTTCGACGTCTTCCACCCCGACCGGATGGCAAGCCGGATTCTGGGCATGGGCGATGTGCTCAGCCTGATCGAGCAGGCCGAGCAGGTCTTCGACGCCGACCAGGCCGAGGCCGCCGCCGCCAAGATCGGCTCCGGCGAGCTCACCCTCGAGGACTTCCTCGAGCAGATGCTGGCGATCCGCAAGATGGGACCCATCGGCAACCTGCTTGGCATGCTGCCCGGCGCAGGCCAGATGAAGGACGCGCTGGCCGCCGTGGACGACAGCCAACTCGACCGCGTGCAGGCCATCATCCGCGGCATGACACCCGCCGAGCGCACCGACCCGAAGATCATCAATGCGTCCCGCCGGCTGCGCATCGCCAACGGATCCGGGGTGGCGGTCTCCGAGGTCAACCAACTCGTCGACCGGTTCTTCGAGGCCCGCAAGATGATGTCGCAGATGGCCGGTCAGATGGGAATGCCGTTCGGCCGCAAGGGTGGAAGTCGCAACGCCAAGGGCAAGGGCAAGAAGGGCAAGAAGAGCGGGCGCGGTCCGACGCCACCGAAGGTGCGCAATCCGCTCGGCGCCGGAGCGCCCGGCCTGCCTGCCGGGTTCCCCGACCTCTCGAACATGCCGAAGGGTCTCGACGAGCTGCCGCCGGGGCTGGCCGACATCGATCTGTCCAAGCTGAAGTTCCCCGGCAAGAACTAACGTTGCGGGCGATGAGCGCTTGCACGAAGAGCAGATGACGCTGCACGTCCGCGGCCGCGGGTTGCCCGACGGCGAGCCCGTCGAATGGTGGATGGTCGACGGTGTTCTGAGCGCCGAACCCGTGGCCGACGCGGAGACGGTGTTCGGTGCTGATGGGGCTGGCGGCTGGATCCTGCCCGGTCTGGTCGACGCGCATTGCCACGTCGGCCTCGGCGCCGACGGAGCCATCGAGCTCGACGAAGCGATCACGCAGGCGGAGACCGAGCGCGACGTGGGCGCCCTGCTGCTGCGCGACGCCGGCTCGCCGATCGACACCCGCAGCCTCGACGACCGCGACGACCTGCCCCGCATCATCCGTGCCGGCCGCCACCTCGCCAGGCCCAAGCGCTACAGCCCGGGCCTGCCGATCGACCTCGAGGACGAGTCCGAGCTACCCGCCGCCGTTGCCGAGCAGGCGCGCCGCGGCGACGGCTGGGTCAAGCTGGTCGGGGACTGGATCGACCGCAGCGTCGGAGATCTGGCGCCGCTGTGGTCGGACGAGGTTCTCAAGGACGCCATCGCCGCCGCCCACGCCGAGGGGGCCCGGGTGACCGCCCACGTGTTCGGCGAGGACGCGCTGCCGGGGCTCATCACCGCCGGAATCGACTGCCTCGAGCACGGCACGGGCATCACCGACGACACCATCGCGCTGATGCTCGAATTCGGCACCGCACTGGTGCCCACGCTGATCAACACCGAGAACTTCCCCGGCATCGCCGACGCCGCGGCCAAGTATCCGACCTACGCCGCCCACATGCGCGACCTGTACGCGTCATGCCCCGAAAGGACGGCCGCGGCGTGGGAGTCCGGCGTTCCGATCTATGCCGGGACCGACGCGGGCGGCATGATCGCTCACGGCCGGATCGCCGACGAGGTCGACGCGCTCAAGACGATCGGGATGAGCCCCACCGACGCGCTCGGGGCGGCCTGCTGGGACGCCCGCAGGTGGTTGGGCAGGCCCGCACTCGAGCACGGCGCGTCGGCCGACCTCATCTGCTACACCGAGGATCCCCGCGGCGGCGCCGACGTGCTCAACAACCCCGACCTGGTGATCCTGCGCGGCAAGGTCTACCGCTGAGCTCGCCTCACGGCATGCCTTGTGCGACGACGGCATTCAACGTAGCGACGGACTCTGGTTGTCCCGAAACCCGTGCCCCCGCACCGCGCGTCCACGCCCACTGCGCAAGATCCACGACGGGTGCAGTCGCGGTCGCCGTCGGCTCGCCCCCGGTGGCGCGCGTCGCCATTGGGCCGTCGCCATCGTTGCCGGGCGCGGCCCAACTCCCGACCTCGGCGAGCCACCGCTGGCCGGTGTCGCTGGCCACGAACTCCACGACACACTGGGCCCGGTAGGTCGCATCGTCGGGTTTCCAGCCCCACATCACGTCCACCGCGTGGTCGATGGCGCCAGCGGCCACGTCCTTGGCGATCGGACTGATCGGCAAGCCCGCCGTCAACTCCGCGTCGACGCGGTGCATCGTCGCTTCATAGGTCTGCATGCGCCGGGTGAAGCCGACGGTTTGATCAGGCGGCCACCACGACCAGCAGGGCTCGGCGTCGGCCCGGGTCGCGAGGGTCTCCAGCAAGGCGGCCGTCGCCTGCGCACGCAGAGAAAGCAGGTCCGCCAAGGCTTCTGGACGCGCTGGTTTGGCCTGTTCGACCGCCGGGAGGTCGGCCTCGGACCGGACGTCTCGCCCGAGGATTCCGGCCCAGAAGAAGTGAACCTCGGTGAGGTGCCACAACAGGTCGGCGGCGGTCCAGTCCGGACAGGTGGTGCAGCGGCTGTCGGGGTCGACGGCGGATAGCACATCGGCGAACCGGCGTGATTCGGAATCGATGATCGAGAGGCGATCCATCGCCCCAGGATGTCACGCCTCAGTACACGTCCCGCACGTATCGGTGGGGTCTTGATCAGCTCGTTGACGTACGCGTGAGAGGCGGCCGCGTCCATCCCGCCGCAGCAGGCCACGATCTCGTCGGCGCGTCGCCCGCCGTACGCTCTCGGGCATGCCGGACCATCGCGCCCACTTCGACTTCACGATTCGCTTCGCCAACGGTGGGGACCTCACCGGCAGGGGATTCCGGCTCGACGTGCCGTCAGCGGACCTCGACGAGGCGTCGCTCGGCCGGCTGCTGGTGCAGCATCTCGGGCTTGCCCTGGTCGACGTCGTCGAACTCCGCGAGCTGCGGATCGTCGAGGAACCCCACCGCGGCAGCCGCGGGGTCGATTCGGCATCCGGAAACCGCGGCGCGACAACGCAAGTCGTCGACCTCAGCCACTCGATCCGCGCGGGTCTGGTGACCTACCCTGGGCTTCCCCCGCCCGTCATCACACCGCACCTGACCCGCGAGGACTCCCGCTCGCGATACGCCCCTGGCACCGAGTTCGCCATGGACCTCATCACGATGATCGGCAACACCGGGACGTATCTGGATTCACCCTTTCACCGCTACGCCGACGGTCTCGACCTGGCCGGACTCGACCTGTCGACGCTGGTCGGGCTGCGCGCCGAGGTGTTCCACCTGACCGACGCGTGGGATCCGACGCGGCGCGGCATCCGCGCGGAGACCCTGGCCGACCGTGACGTGCGCGGCGCCGCCGTGCTGCTGCACACCGGATGGGACCAGCACTTCGGAACGGCCGAATATGGGTTCGGCGCACCGTTTTTGACCGCCGAGGGAACCCAGTACCTCATCGATGCGGGCGCGGTGCTGGTGGGCATCGACTCGGTCAACGTCGACGACACCGAGTCGGGTGGCGAACGTCCGGCGCACACGCTGCTGCTTGGCGCGGGGGTGCACGTCGTGGAGCACCTCGCGAACCTGGCCGCCCTGCCGCCGCAGGGTGCCCGGTTCACTGCGGCTCCGCCTGCGGTCGAGGGATTCGGGACGTTCCCGGTCCGCGCGTTCGCCGAGGTGCCTGCGGTTTAGTGGCTGAAGCCCCAGTCGAACAACGCGGTCGCCTGACCGTAGAGATCGCCGGTGCCGTACATCTGCACGACGACGAGTCGTCTGCCGTTGCGTTGCGCCGCACCGACATAGGTCTTGCGGGCGAGGTTCGTGTAGCCGGTCTTGCCGCCGAGATCGCCGGGGTAACGCGCCAGCAGTTCGTTCTGCGCGGTGATCGTCTTGCCGGGGAACGCGGCCGACTGCGTCTGCAGAATCCGCGCGATCAGCGGGTACTTCAGTGCCTGGCGGAAGAGCACGGCGAGGTCGTGCGGCGAGGTGACGGTTTCCCAGCCGGGTCCGTCGAGCCCGGACGGCGACGCCGCGCGGGTGCTGCGCGCACCGAGTTGCTGTGCCTTGGCGTTCATCGCCGCCACCGTGGCGCGTTGCCCGCCGAGCATGTCGGCGAGCATATTGGCGGCGTCATTGCCGGACACCATCAGCAGCGCCGCGAGCAGCTGGGTGGTGGTGTAGGCCTGACCCGGCGTCAGCCCAACGCACGAGCACTCGACCTCGGTGTGGGACTGGTTGGCCCGCGCGAACGAGTTCGGGTTGAGGTTGTCGAGCACCACCATCGCCAGCAGCACCTTGATCGTGCTCGCGGGAGCGTACGAGCCGTAGGGGTCCTTGGCGGCGAGGACCGCCCCGCTGTCGAGGTCGGCCAGCAGCCAGGCCTGCGCGGGACCGTCGGGCGGAGCGACGACCGCGCCGACGGGTTCGACGTCGGGCTGAGCCAATGCGACTGGTGCGGTCAACGCCGCGGTGACGACGAGCGCCATCGCCGCGAGAAGTCTTCGCACGGAGCACGAGCGTATGGCGCTGCGGACACGCCAGGCGCGCGATCAGGTCTCCGTCGGGTATCGGCCCTACAGCGCGCCGATGCTCACCGACCGGTCCTGGGCGAAACCCCAGTCCAGCAGGGCGGTGGCCTGATCCCAGTACGTCGGGCCACCCTCCTTGATCAGGCCGTACATCATCGCGACCACAAGTCGCCGACCGTCCCGTTGCGCGGCGCCGACGAACGTCTTGCGGGCGACGTCGGTGAATCCCGTCTTGCCGCCGAGCATGCCCGGATAGCGGGCCAGCATCTCGTCCTGGTTGACCAGGTTCACCGGTCCGGCGTCTCCGGGGAAGGGTGCCGCCGGGGACGACGTGATGCCGGCGAACACCGGATTGGCCAGTGCCGCACGGAAGATGACGGCCAGATCGTGCGGCGTGGTGTACCCGTCGATTCCGGGTCCGTTCAGCCCCGAGGGCGACCCGGCCATGGTGTCCATTGCGCCGAGTGATGCGGCCTTGGCGTTCATCTTCGCCACGGCCACGTCCCTGCCGCCCAGCATGTGCGCCAGGGTGTTGGCGGCGTCGTTGCCCGAGACAAGGAGCAGGCCGTCGAGGAGTTCTCTGGTGGTGTACGTGTGGCCTGCCTTTACCCCGGCGCAGTTGCACTCCACCTTGGCGTCGGCGTCGTCGGCGACCACCGTGGCGTCCAGCGGCAGTTCGTCGAGGACGACCAGGGCCAGCAGCGTCTTGATCGTGCTCGCGGGTGCGTGCCTCGCGTACTCGTCGCGCCCCGCGAGGATCTGACCGGTGTCCATGTCGGCGACGATCCACGCGGGCGCGGGACCGTCCGGAATCTGCGCCGTGCCGACGGGCTGGACGTCGATGTCGGCCGATGCGACGGGAGCGAACGTGCCGGGGAGTAGTGCCGCGAGGCATACCGCGAGAGCGGCGACGAGCCTGACCATGTCCGCTGACCCTACCGACCCCAACCTCGTGCCAGGAGCGGTGGTCCGTGCCACGTCGTGTTTGAACATGGTGGGTTTCGGGCAACACACCCGGCGCGAGCGACGTCGTGGCCGGCCGTACGGCGACAGTGATCACGTCGTCGCCGTAACGTTGTGCGCCAAGACCGTCAGGGGGCCGAACGCCATGTGTGGCATCGCCGGTGAGATCGCTCAAGGGCGCCCGGCCAGCCTTGCGGCCATCGAGGCGATGACGATCGCCATGGAGTCCCGCGGCCCGGACAGCAGCGGTGTCTGGGCGCGGGAAGGCGTAGCCCTCGGCCACCGGCGGCTGGCGATCATCGACCTGTCCAGCCACGGGCACCAGCCCATGCACGACCCGGACCTCGGGCTCACCGTCGCGTTCAACGGATGCATCTACAACTACCCCGAGCTGCGCCGCCAACTGCTGGCCAAGGGGTATCGCTTCTTCTCCCACAGCGACACCGAGGTGGTCCTCAAGGGCTACCGCGAATGGGGCGAGCGCGTGGTCGACCACCTCTACGGGATGTTCGCCTTCGCCGTGACCGAACTCGACACCGGACGGGTGGTGCTCGCCAGGGACCGGCTCGGCGTCAAGCCGCTGTACTGGTGCGAGACCTCCGAAGGGCACGGCACTAGCAGCCTGCGGTTCGCCTCGTCGCTACCCGCCCTGGTGGCAGCAGGCGGCGTGGACACCGAGATCGACCCGGTCGCCCTGCACCACTACCTCACCTTCCACTCCGTCGTGCCTGCGCCGCACACGATCCTGCGGGGCGTCCGCAAGCTCCCGCCCGGGACCATCATGCGCATCGAGCCGGACGGCAAGCGGACCCAGGAAACCTATTGGGAGCCGGTGTTCGAGCGGTCGGCGGAGCGGGCGAACTGGTCGGAATCCGAGTGGGAGGAGGCCATCCTCGCCTCGCTCCGCACCGCGGTCGAGCGCCGCCTCGTCGCCGACGTGCCGGTGGGCTGCCTGCTGTCGGGCGGCCTGGACTCCAGCCTGATCGTCGGGCTGCTCGCCGAGGCCGGCCAGCACGGCCTGGCGACGTTCTCGATCGGCTTCGAAGCCGCCGGGGGTGAGGAGGGGGACGAGTTCAAGTACTCCGACGTCATCGCCCGCCACTACGACACCGATCACCACCAGATCCGCATCGACACCGCCCGCATGCTGCCCTCTCTCTCGGGCGCGATCGGGGCGATGAGCGAGCCCATGATGAGCCACGACTGCGTGGCGTTCTACCTCCTGTCCGAAGAGGTCAGCAAGCACGTCAAGGTCGTGCAGTCGGGGCAGGGCGCCGACGAGATCTTCGCCGGATACCACTGGTATCCGCCGATGGCGCACGCCAGAGACAACAACGTCGACGACGCCTTGTCCCGCTACCGGCAGGCGTTCTTCGACCGCGACCACCAATCGGTGAACCGGCTGCTGCAACCGCGATGGCGGCTCGACACCGACGTGTCCGAAGAGTTCGTGTTCGAGCACTTCTCGCACCCGGGCGCCGCCACCGCGACCGATCGGGCGCTGCGGCTGGACACCACCGTCATGCTGGTCGACGACCCGGTCAAGCGCGTCGACAACATGACCATGGCTTGGGGCCTGGAGGGCCGCGTGCCATTCCTCGACCACGAGTTGGTCGAACTCGCCGCCACCTGCCCGCCGGAGTTGAAGACGGCGCAGGACGGCAAGGGCGTGTTGAAAGAGGCGGCGCGCCGCGTGATCCCGCACGAGGTCATCGACCGGCCCAAGGGCTACTTCCCGGTGCCGGCCCTCAAGCACCTGGCCGGGCCGTACCTCGACCTGGTCCGGGACGCGCTGCACAGTGCCGCGGCGCGTGATCGCGGTCTGTTCGCGCCCGAGGCGGTCGACGGGCTGCTCGCGGAGCCCAACGGCAACCTCACACCTCTGCGCGGGAACCCGCTCTGGCAGATCGGCCTGCTCGAGCTGTGGCTCGCCCGCAACATCGACGGGGTCACGACGTCATGACCGCGCAGGCCGGGCATGACGAGCCCGCCGTCGGCGTCGTCCAGGACCTCGGCTGGGGCCGGCTGGTGTTCGGCCAGACCTTCGACGACCCCGAGCAGTTCGGCACAGCCCTGCGCGCAGAGGCCAGCGGCCGCCGCGACATCGGGATGTACCTCGACGCGCCGCACGTCTTCGTCGCCCTGCATCCGCAGGAGTTCTTCATCGACCCGAGCTTCACCTACCGCTTGAACTTCGCCGAGTTCGGTGAATACCAGCCGCCGTCGGTGCCGGGGGTATCGGTGCGACGGGTGAACTCCATCGAGGACTGCGCGGGCATCAACCAGATCTACGTGCAGTGCCGCATGGTGCCCGCCGACGTCGAGCTGATGTGGAACAACAGTCACTCCGAGCCGCACATGGTGTACCTGGTCGCCACGGACGACGAGACCGGCAAGCTGGTCGGCACCGTCACGGGAATCGACCACGCCCAGCTCTTCGGTGACGAGGAGAACGGGTCAAGCCTGTGGTGTCTTGCGGTCGACCCGACGCTGTCGCGGCCCGGGGTGGGCGGACTGCTGGTGCGGTCGCTGATCGAGGTGTTCATCCGGCGGGGACGCTCGCAGATGGATCTCTCGGTGTTGCACGACAATGAGGGCGCCATCGCGCTCTACGAGCGGATGGGGTTCACCCGCGTCCCCGTGCTCGGCATCAAGCGCAAGAACGCCATCAACGAGCGGCTCTTCGCACCCGTGATGGCCGAGGAAGAGCTCGCCCAGCTGAATCCATATGCCCGCATCATCGCCGACGAGGCCATCATGCGCGGCATCGCCGTCCAGGTGCTCGATGCCAAGGGCGGTTATCTCCAGCTCACCCACGGCGGCACCAGTGTGGTCACCCGGGAATCGCTGTCCGAGCTGACCAACGCCATCGCGATGAGCCGATGCGACGACAAGCGCGTCGCCCGCAAAGTCGTGGCCGACGTCGGGATCCGGGTGCCGCAGGGCATGACCGCGACCTCGACCGCCGAGGATCACGAGTTCCTCGAGAAGGTCGGTTCGGTCGTGGTGAAACCGGCGCGGGGCGAGCAGGGCGCAGGCATCACGGTCGGGGTGACCAAGCCCGACGACCTCGACCGCGCCATCGCGTTCGCCGCGCAGCACTGTCCCGACGTGCTGCTCGAAGAGCGGTGCGAAGGTGAGGACCTGCGCATCGTGGTCATCGGCGGAAAGGTCATCGCCGCTGCCCTGCGCCGTCCGGCGGAGGTGGTCGGCAGCGGCACCCACACCGTCCGCCAGCTCGTCGAGGCGCAGAGCCGTCGGCGAGCGGCCGCCACGCACGGGGAATCCGTCATCCCACTCGACGACGTCACCACCGACACGGTGCGCGAGGCGGGCTGGAGCCTGGACGACGTACTGCCCGCCAACGAGCACCTCGTCGTCCGCCGCACGGCGAACCTGCACACCGGCGGAACCATCCGCGACGTGACCGACGACCTGAACCCGCTACTCGCGAAGGTGGCCGTGGACGCCGCGTACGCGATCGGCATACCGGTCACAGGCATCGACCTGATCGTGCCGTCGGTCGCCGGGGAGGAGTACGCCTTCATCGAGGCCAACGAGCGACCCGGCCTGGCGAATCACGAACCACGACCCACGGCACAGGCATTCGTGGACCTGCTCTTCCCGCGCACCGCCGCGACGCCGTGGGCCTGGCAGCCCGACCCCGTCGAGCAGACCTGAGACTAGATAGGCTCGTGTCGACTGAATCGAACCCTTGGAAGGCGACCTTGACTGATCCCAGCTCCGCCACACCGCGGATGCCCGAGGCGGACCGCAGCTGGATGGTCGACACTCTGCTGGCGCTGCTGCAGACCCCGAGTCCTTCGGGGCGCACCGACGCGGTGATGCAGTTGATCGGCGGCATCCTGGACGACCTCGGCGTGCCGTTCACGCTGACGCGCCGCGGTGCGCTCACGGCGGAACTGCCTGGCGCGTCGGCCACCACCGACCGCGCACTGGTGGTGCATGCCGACACCATCGGGTGCATGGTGCGGGATCTGAAGGACAACGGTCGGCTCGCGCTGGTGCCGGTCGGCACCTTCTCGGCACGGTTCGCCGCAGGGGCGCGGGTACGGATCTTCCCCGACGACATCGACGAGTTCTTCACCGGAACGGTCATGCCGCTCAAGGCCAGCGGACACGCCTTCGGCGACGACATCGACACTCAGCCGACCGACTGGGATCACGTCGAGGTCCGGGTGGATTGCAAGGTGTCGTCGCGGGCCGACCTGGAAGCCCTCGGGCTTCAGGTGGGCGACTTCGTCGCGCTGATCGCCAGCCCGGAGCTCACCGCGGACGGGTTCGTGGTGGCCCGCCACCTCGACGGCAAGGCAGGGGTGGCGGTCGCGCTGGCCCTGGCGAAGAACGTCGCCGAACAGAAGATCGTGCTGCCGCACCGCACGACGATCATGGTCACCATCACCGAGGAGGTCGGGCACGGCGCCAGTCACGGGCTTCCACCCGACGTGGCCGAGCTGGTCTCGGTGGACAACGCCGTGTGCGCGCCCGGTCAGCACTCGATCGAGGACGGCGTCACGATCCCGATGGCCGACCTGCACGGCCCGTTCGACTACCACCTCACCCGCAACCTCTGCCGCCTGGCCAAGGAACTGGGCATCTCCCACGCGCGCGACATCTTCCGCTACTACCGTTCCGACGCGGCAGCCGCGATCGAGGCCGGCGCGAATACCCGCGCGGCGTTGGTGGCATTCGGGCTCGACGGCAGCCACGGGTGGGAGCGGACCCACCTGGACTCGCTGGAGGCGACCTACCTGCTGCTGCAGAGCTGGCTTCAGACGTCGCTCACCTTCGAGGCGTGGGACGCCGAACCGTCAGGTCTGCTCGCCGACTTCCCGTCCGAGCAGCCTGCGCAGATCGAGCAGTGGGTGCCGCTGACCCGCGGTGACTTCACCGAGCCGGGCCACGTCTCACCCGGCGAGGAGTGGCCGCCGTCGGACGGCCCACAGAGCTGACGTCCGGCCGGGAGTTGCCGGTCTGATCGGTGGGTGTTCAATCGACTCGTGCTGAGCCTGGAAGAGATCTCCGACCGTCTCGAGATCCAACAATTGCTGGTGGCCTATTCGACGGCGATCGACGCCCGCCGGTTCGACGACCTCGACCAGGTCTTCACCCCGGACGCCTACATCGACTACCGGGCGATGGGCGGGATCGACGGCCCGTTCGCCGAGGTGAAGGCGTGGCTCGCCGAGATACTGCCGAACTTTCCGGCGTACTCGCATCTGCTCGGAAACTTCGACGTGCGCGTCTCCCGTTCTCCCGACGGCGACACCGCCACCTCCCGCACGCTGTGCTTCAACCCGATGGTGCTCGGCGGCGAAAAGCAGCAGGTGATGTTCTGCGGGCTCTGGTACGTCGACGAGTTCGTCCGCACGGCCGAGGGCTGGCGCATGACCCGTCGCGTCGAGGAGAAGTGCTTCGACAAGATCGTGTGAACGCCTCGGTTCATGCGCGGGGGCGGGTGGGGGCACCTGCTTCGAGTAGCTTCTCGACACTGTGTCTCGGGCGGCCTCGTGCCCAGTGTTGCCGGTTCCGCTCGTATAGCTGCGAACCGGCTGAGCACGCGGCGTCGCGGTCCAGAAGCAGCCGGCGGCACTCGCCCACAAAGCTTTCGTCGGTGTCATGGGCTCGCAGCCCGAGTAGTGGGCCGAGGGATCCGATGGCTGGAGTCGTTGCCACGACTGGTAGTCCGCGACTCGCCGCGTCGAGGAGTTTGGCCCGCAGACCGCCTCCGGTCCTGATCGGTGCCATCAATGCCCGGCAGGTTCCGAGGACGGCGTCCAAGTCTTCGACGAAGCCGAGATCGCGGACGCCGGGCGGGTAAGTCGGGTCGGTGGCGCCGGGCTTCTTCGCTCCGACCACGCAGAGTTCCGCACCGGGGATTCCCGCCGAGATCTGCGGCCAGAGTTCCAGCGCTCTGAGGAACCCTTCCTGGTTGGGCGGCCAGTCTCGGGTGCCCAGGTGAACCAGCCGGGGCGGTGTTGCCGAGAGATCAAGCCGGTGGGAGGGAGGCGCTGTCAGGTCCAGCCAGCGTGCGCCGTGCACTCCGTGTTGGTGGTAGAAGTCCGCCTCGTCGACGTCATAGACGCCAACGGCGTGTGCAGCGCGGGCGATCCGTAGCTCGTCGCGCAAGATACGTCGCCATTCGAGGCGCACAAGTAGCCCATGGGTCGCGCGCCACACCTGGGATTCGGTGTTGATGGTATTGACGATCAGGCCCTTCATACCGAAATGGCCAGTGCGCATGAATGTTTCGGCCATGTAGCTGTGCTCGGCGACGAAGATGTCGGCGTCGCTGGCCTCGATTGCGGGCAGCAGTGAGTCGAGGTCGAACCGCACATGCACGATGCTGCGCCGCGAGCGAATGGAGTCCGAAAGCAGCCGACGGGGGACCACAGGGGATTTCTGGACCCGGGTGAGGGGGAGACCGCCGGGCACCAAATCCACTATCTCCGAACCCGGTGCGGCAGACGAGAGGCAAATCGCTGAGACGTCGAATGCCTGGGCGGCCAGACGCATCACGATCCGCGACGTGTCGAGGTCACCACCGCGCTCGGTGACGGGATCTTTCGATAACAGGAACGTCACCCGGGTCATGCATCAGCCTCCAGGCAGCACCCGAATTCACCTGGGCAGGTGAGGCACGTCGCGAAGTGACGCATCATCGGGGCACGCCTCCACGCACACTGGCCGTCATCCCGGGTGCAGAACGGATCTGGTCGAGGTCGTGACGCACCATCATGTCGATCAACTCGGCGAACAGGACCGTCGGTTCCCAGCCCAGCACGGTGCGGGCCTTTCCGGCGTCACCGGTGAGCTGGTCGACCTCGGCCGGCCGTATCAGAGCGTCGTCGAAGCGTACGTAGGGTTTCCAGTTGTCGATGCCGACGGCCCCGAACGCAGCGTCAAGAAGCTCACCGACTGAATGCGTTTCGCCAGTAGCGATGATGTAGTCGTCTGGGTCGTCTTGCTGCAGCATCCGGTGCATTGCCTCGACGTAGTCCCCGGCAAACCCCCAATCCCGTGTCGCGTGCACGTTGCCGAGCCAGACAACGTCTTGGACCCCCAACGCGATCCCAGCGACGGCATGTGTGATCTTGCGGGTCACGAATTCCATACCGCGGCGTGGCGATTCGTGGTTGAACAAGATCCCCGAGCTGGCATGCAGTCCGAACGACTCGCGGTAGTTGACGGTCACGTGATGGCCGTAGGCCTTCGCCACGCCGTAGGGCGATCGCGGCCACAGCAGTGTGGACTCCCGCTGCGGGACTTCTTGGACCTTGCCGAACATTTCCGCACTCGAGGCCTGATAGAAGCGGACGGATCTGCCGGATAGGTCCTGATACTGACGGATTGCTTCCAGCATCTTGAGGACGCCACCGGCGGTAACCTCGGTGGTCATCCAGGGATTCACCCATGAGTAGGCGACGAACGACACTGCACCGAGGTTGTAGACCTCGTCGGGCTGAGCGATCGACATCGCTCGGGCCAAGCTGGAGAAGTCCACCAGGTCGCCGCTGATTTGAGTGACTGCCGGCAGATCGCGGTGCAGCGCAACCGCCTTCGGGTTGTTCTGGCCACGCACCAGACCAAACACCCGATAGCCCTTTGACAACAGCAACTCGGCAAGATACATCCCGTCTTGACCCGTGATCCCTGTGATCAACGCCGACTTCTCCGCTAGCGCGGACGCCGGGTTGTGCTGCGAACTGCCCATTGACAACCTCACCTCTCAGTGATCAGAAACAATTCGGCAACGTCGATAGAAAATTGAGCAGATCTGCCCGGCGGCCGGGTCAGATGAAACTAGCGGGTCCGATGAACAGGTGCATGATGCCGGGCGAGTGCCACCCTGGCCCGCGGACGCCAATTGACGCCCTGTTCTATTGCTGACAATTACTCAGCAACTGGCGTGCTGCTTAAATAATGTTGGATCTAGTGCTAAGACAACCGTTCTTGGGAATTTATAGCAAATAGAGATAGATTGCCGCGAGCTGCCCTGGAATACACAGCTAACTCATACCTTCGCTGTGTGATATTCGGAGGTTCCGGCTGAGCACAGAAATCCCCGTGGCCAAGTGGAGGTCCCATATTCGCGGGTACCTGTCCCACCTTTCTTCACAGCTTCTCATAAGCACTTTATGAGGTCCCGCTCGAAATGACGGCTCATGGCCATCGGTTCGGTTCTTTGACCGAGAGGAGCCTTGTCCTGAGCATTGATACTGCGAGGACGCAACCGCCATCGGCGTCACCCCCTCGAGAGCGTGACACTTTCGCCTCGAGTCACAAGAGGAGAACTGCTTCGACAAGATCGTCTGAGCAGGTCAGTCCTGGCTGCCGACGAACAGGTAGCGCGGCATCGGCTTCTCGCCGATCCGGCGCTGCTCGACCTGCAGGCCCGAATTCTGAAGGGCCGCAGCGATTTCGCCGACGGGGCGAATGGTGAAACCGTGCGGTGCAAACGGCAACCGTGCCATCACGTCCGGATCGCCGATCCCGATCACCGCACGTCCGCCAGGACGCAGTACCCGCGCGAGTTCCGCGCAGGCCGCGTCGAGTTCGGAGATGAAGTACACGGTGTTGACGGTGATGAGCGCGTCGACCGAGCCGTCGCCCAACGGAAGCGCGGTCATCGAGCCGGACGAAAGAAGCAACCGGCCGGACTGGACGTCGCGGCCGAATCGCGACCTGGCGCGGCGCAGCATGTCGTCGGCGATCTCGATGCCATGTACGACGCCTTGGTCGCCGACGCGATCCAGCAGCAGTCGCAGGCCGATTCCGCCGCCGAAACCGATGTCCGCTGCGACCGAACCGCGCGCAATCTCCGCGGAGTCCACGGCGGCGGCGATCGCCCGCTCATTTCCCCGATTCAGCACGCGTGCGACGAGCGGACTCAGGAGCCCGTGTGGGCGGCCGAGCTGCCCGGCCACGGTGGACAACAACCGATCGCGCAGTGATGCCATGGGTCCAGCATGACAGTCACCGTTCCATCCGGTGCGTGGCCCTCCCGAGAGTCGGATTTTCACCGATAGGGCCTGTTCTGGCACAATGGGCGGCTGTCTGCCCCGCGACTACGGCTGCGCGGCGGTCACACACGCAAGGCAAAACCGGACCCGGCATCCCGCCGGTGTCGCTTGAATTGCACGCGTGGCAATCACAGGAGAAGTCGCTCGACCATGGCTGTCAAGATCAAACTCGCCCGTTTCGGCAAGATCCGCAATCCCCAGTACCGCATCTCCGTCGCCGACGCGCGCAACCGCCGCGATGGCCGCTCCATCGAGGTCATCGGCCGGTACCACCCGAAGGAAGACCCGAGCATCATCGAGATCGACTCGGAGCGCGCGCAGTACTGGCTCGGCGTCGGTGCCCAGCCCACCGATCCGGTCCTCGCCCTGCTGAAGATCACCGGCGATTGGCAGAAGTTCAAGGGCCTGCCCGGAACCGAGGGCACGCTGAAGTTCAAGGAGCCCAAGCCGAGCAAGCTGGACCTGTTCAACGCGGCACTGGCCGCGGCTGACGACGCGCCCACCGGCGAGGCGACCACGGCCAAGAAGAAGAAGGCTCCGGCCAAGAAGGCCGAGGAAGCCGAGACCGCGCCTGCCGACACCGCTGAGGCGCCTGCCGAGGCCGCGCCTGCTGCGGCCGCCGAGGCGCCTGCCGAGTCCGCCCCCGCCGCAGAATGAGCACTGTCGTCGTCGACGCCGTCGAGCATTTGGTGCGCGGGATCGTCGACAACCCCGACGACGTTCGCGTCGACATGGTGACCAACCGCCGCGGGCGCACCGTCGAGGTGCACGTTCACCCCGAGGATCTGGGCAAGGTCATCGGCCGCGGCGGCCGCACCGCCACCGCGCTGCGCACCCTGGTGGCCGGCATCGGCGGCCGTGGCATCCGCGTCGACGTGGTGGACACCGACCAGTAGCGACATGGACCTCGTTGTCGGGCGGATCGCCAAGGCGCACGGCATCACCGGCGAGGTCGTCGTCGACGTCCGCACCGACGATCCCGCCGAGCGGTTCACACCAGGTAAGACGCTGCGCGGCAAGCCGGGCCGCGGCGGCGGCCCGATGCGCGACTACGTCGTCGAGACCGTCCGTGAGCATGCCGGCCGGCTGCTGATTCGCCTGGCCGGGGTCGCCGACCGAAACGGCGCCGACGCGCTGCGGGGCACCCTGTTCGTGGTCGACGCCGCCGACCTGCCGCCGATCGACGACCCCGACGAGTTCTACGACCACCAGTTGGAGGGGCTGCGGGTGCGCACCGCCGCGGGTGCCGACGTCGGCGTGGTCGCCGAGGTGCTGCACACCGCGGCGGGGGAGTTGTTGTCGGTCAAGACCGATGACGACGCCGAGGTGCTGGTGCCGTTCGTGAGTGCGATCGTGACGTCGGTGTCGCTCACCGACGGGATCGAGATCGAGCCGCCCGACGGCCTGCTGGACCTGGACGCGATCTAGCCGTGCGCATTGACGTCGTCACGATCTTCCCCGACTACCTCGAACCATTGCGACAGTCGTTGCCCGGCAGGGCGATCGGCGCGGGCATCATCGAGCTCGGCGTGCACGATCTGCGCCGCTGGACCCGGGACGTGCACCGCTCGGTCGACGACTCACCGTACGGCGGCGGCCCTGGCATGGTGATGACCGCCCCGATATGGGGCGAGGCGCTGGACGAGATCTGTTCGGATGAAACGCTTCTCGTCGTGCCGACGCCCGCGGGCCGACTGTTCACACAGGTCGACGCCCAGCGCTGGGGCGCCGAGTCGCACCTGGTGTTCGCGTGCGGCCGCTACGAGGGCATCGACCAGCGGGTCGCCGACGACGCCGCCCGCCGCATCCGGGTCGAGGAGGTGTCGATCGGGGACTACGTGCTGCCCGGTGGCGAGTCCGCGGCCCTCGTCATGATCGAGGCGGTGGTCCGCCTGCTGCCCGACGTTCTTGGCAATCCCGCTTCACACCAGGATGATTCGCATTCCGATGGGTTGTTGGAGGGGCCGAGCTACACCAGGCCGGTCAGCTGGCGCGGCCTCGACGTGCCCGCGGTGCTGCTGTCCGGCGATCACGCGAAGGTGACTGCCTGGCGACACGAGCAGTCGCTGCAGCGCACCCGCGAGCGGCGCCCGGATCTGCTGGACTGACGGGGGAAGCACCTTGTCGAGCGGGCAGGGCGAAGCGGCCGCGATAAGGTCCTCAGCGCGAAAACCCGATGCATTGTCGAACCGGTCGGTCATAGTCAGTCCTATTCGTTCCGAATCAGATCGGGGGTGATGTTATGAAGCGACTAGTGCTCGACGGTGTCGATTTGGCCTATGAGGATCGCGGCGAGGGTCATGCGCTCGTGTTCCTGCATGGCATGGGCATGCAGATCGAGGTCTGGGAGCCCATCATGGATCTTCTCGTCGCAGATCACCGAGTGATCGCCTACGACCTGCGCAGCTTCGGTCGCTCGACCCACCGGCCGGTAGCCGACGCGCGGATCCACATCCGAGACGCTGCTGCCGTCATCGAGCAGGTCGCCGCCGGGGGCAGGGCGACGGTGGTCGGCTGGAGCAGCGGTGCAGGCTTGGCACTGGCCCTGGCCGCGGAACGGCCCGACCTGCTCAATGGTGCGGTGGTGTTCGAGCCGCAATTCCACGCGCTGAGATATCTGACGACGCCCTTGGCCCGCACCTTCGTTCGGATGAATGTCGCTCGACTGCAACGGAATCCGCGCCGCGCGGTGGACGTGTTCTATGAGTGGGCATTCGCCGACCGGCACGGCGGGAATGGTTGGAAGGACCTGCCCGACACCGACAAGCAACGCTTCTACGCGAACACCAGCGCAATCCTTGGCGCGTTCGCACCGCATCCGTTCAACGCGCTCATGGAGCCCATTTCGACGCGAAAGATCCGTGACGGCGGAGTTCCGATCGGTTACATACTCGGCGAGGACAGCAATCCATTCTTCGACCATATCCATGCGAAGTTGGTCGGTCAGATTCCGGTTACTCGCACCATCCGAGTACCCGGTGCCGCGCACATGCTGCCCATCGAAGCGCCCGCAGCCTTCGCAGACGCGGTGCGCCAGGCAATCGGATCATCCGCCCGAGACTGATACGACGCTGCGACGGAGGCGATCCGTTCCGTCCGAGCCGGACCGCTAGATCTGCCCGGTCGGGAACATCGTCTTGACGGCCTGGGTGATGGTGCTGCGTGCGGTGTCGGCGTCGGCGGCCTGCATGGACCCGATCACCATGATGTAGCGGCGATCCGGGCCAATGACGCCGGTCGAGAGGTGCATCCAGTCGGCGCCGATGCAGCACATCCAGCCCTGCTTGACCGCAACGGGTTCGGCGAACAATCCGTCGGGAATGCCGAAGCGCTGCGGGTAGACGCCCCCAGGCATCATTCCGTCGATCGCCATCGGGGTCGACGCCGCCAGGTTGGACAGGATGACACTGGCTTGTTCCGGCGGCAACCCGCCCGCACCCGTCATCATCATGTCGTAGTAGCGCACCAGGTCCGTCGCCGTACTGATCGTGTTGAACCACCGCCCGTTGTTCGGCGGACGCGTCGAACCCAGCCCGTAGCGGGCGGCGACGCGGGTGACGATCGCGCTGCCGCCGCCGCGGTTCCAGAAGTTCTCCGCCGCGCTGTCGTCGGATTGCCGCAGCATCTGGTCGAACGCCTGGCGGTCGGCGGGGGAGAGCTGCGTCTGTCCGTTGGACACCTGTAGCAGCAGGTCGTCGGCGATGAAGAGCTTGACCACCGACGCGATGGCGATGGTGGTGCCGTTGCCGTTCGTAATGAGTTGGCCGGTGTTGCGGTCGAGGACCGCAGCGGTGATGTCGGCACCGGCCTTGGCCGCCTCGGCGGTGGCCTGGCGCTCGCGTACGTCGAGTCCGGTGAAGGCGGCCACCGGTTCGTCGGGCGGGGCCTCGGGCAGCGGCGCCATGCTGCCCTGCGGGGCGACGATGGTGAGCTGCGGGCCGCCCGGCCGCGGCGGCGGAGTGCCGTACACCTTGGCCTCGCAGCCGGCCACGACCGTCACGACGGCCACGGCGACAGCGCTGACCATCAGCAGCGTCGACGGCCGCCGGTGCATGGCCCTCCTCGTGAAAAGGGGTGTGACGAGACGTTGAGAATTAACCGTGGGTTTGGTCGTTGTCCCCCAACCGCGGTTGGGGCGAGCCTATCCGCTCAGGCCTCGCTCCGCGCCCTCAGGTGGCCGGGGTGTTGCATGTGATGTTGACGAGGTCGGGGTGTGGCCGACGCGACGCGATTTCGCCGCTCGGGCGCCGTCTGGCACAATTGAGCAGTTGTCCGCGCACGTGGGGGGCCGCCCAAGGAAATGGGCGCCTCCGTCTGCTGCGAGATGAACCCAAAGTACGAGACCTCGGCTCGGCCGCCACGTCGCAATCATGACGGACTGCCCGCAGCCGCGAACAGCAAGGAAGTGTCACCGATGAACACGCTGGACTTCGTCGATCAGACGTCGCTGCGCGACGACATCCCTGCCTTCGCCCCCGGCGACACCATCAACGTGCACGTGAAGGTCATCGAGGGCTCCAAGGAGCGCATCCAGGTCTTCAAGGGTGTCGTGCTGCGCCGTCAGGGTGGCGGCGTGCGCGAGACGTTCACGGTGCGCAAGGAGAGCTACGGCGTTGGCGTGGAGCGCACGTTCCCCGTGCATTCGCCCAACATCGACCACATCGACGTCGTCACCCGCGGTGACGTGCGTCGCGCGAAGCTGTACTACCTGCGCGAGCTGCGCGGCAAGAAGGCCAAGATCAAGGAGAAGCGCTGACGTCGCACCGGGGACGGGTGTGACCGTTGGGGCTCTTGCGGCGCGGCGGTCGACATCGCCCTGGCTACTCTGATGGCGTGACCGGACCCACCGACGCGACCGACGCCACCGACGCCACCGACGCTGCCGATACCGAAGGCGTCGACGACGTCGACGACGACGCGAACTCGGATCCGCCGGAACGCAAGCGCGGTGCGGTGCGCGAAGCCGCCATTCTGCTGACCATCGCGGTCGTCCTCTACTACGTCATGCTGACGTTCGTCGCCCGGCCGTACCTGATTCCGTCCGAGTCGATGGAACCGACGTTGCACGGCTGCACCGGCTGCGTCGGCGACCGGATCATGGTGGACAAGCTCACCTACCGGTTCTCCGAGCCCGAACCCGGCGACGTGGTGGTGTTCAAGGGCCCGCCGTCGTGGAACATCGGCTACAAGTCGATCCGCTCCGACAACCCGGCCATCCGTTGGGTGCAGAACGTGTTGTCGTTCGTCGGTTTCGTTCCGCCCGACGAGAACGATCTGGTCAAGCGTGTGATCGCGACCGGTGGCCAAACCGTCGAATGCCGCGCCGCCACCGGACTGACCGTCGACGGCAAGAAGCTGAATGAGCCCTACCTCGACCCGACGACGATGATGGCCGACCCCGCCGTCTACCCGTGTCTGGGCAACGAGTTCGGGCCGGTGAAGGTCCCCGACGGCCGGATCTGGGTGATGGGCGACAACCGCACCCATTCGGCCGACTCGCGGGCCCACTGCGCCAACCTGCCCGCCGACGCGCAGCGCGGCCTGCTGTGCACCGGTGACCCCATGGAGGGCACCGTGCCGGTGGACAACGTGATCGGCAAGGCGCGGTTCATCGCATGGCCGCCGTCCCGCTGGGGCGGCGTCGCCAGCGTGAATCCACAGACCTCGCAGTAGGAGACCTGCCTTGCCGGCGACCTGGCCGCCCCGCGCGGTGATCCGGAAGTCCGGCGGGCTGCGCACGCTCGAGTCGGCTCTCTACCGTGGCGGCCTCGGCCCGGTGGCCGGAGTCGACGAGGTCGGCCGCGGGGCGTGCGCGGGCCCGCTGGTGGTCGCGGCATGCGTGCTGGGGCCCAACCGGCTCGAGAGCCTGGCCGCCCTTGACGACTCCAAGAAGCTCCAGGAGCGGGAGCGGGAACGGCTGTTCCCCCTGATCCGCCGCTATGCGCTGGCCTATCACGTGGTGTTCATCCCCTCGACCGAGGTGGACCGCCGCGGTGTCCACGTGGCCAACATCGAGGGCATGCGGCGGGCCGTCGCCGGTCTGCCGCTGCGACCGGGATACGTGCTGAGCGACGGGTTCCGGGTCCCAGGCCTGCCGATGCCGTCGCTGCCGGTCGTCGGCGGGGACGCCGCCGCGGCCTGCATCGCCGCAGCCAGCGTGCTGGCCAAGGTGAGTCGCGACCGGCTGATGGTCGCGATGGAGGCCGACCACCCTGGCTACGGCTTCGCCGAGCACAAGGGCTACAGCACCCCCGCGCACACGGCCGCGCTGGCCGCGCTGGGCCCGTGCAGCCAGCACCGGTACTCATTCATCAACGTGCGAAGGTTGGTCGTGGCACCGGATGGGATGCCCGACGACGGGTTCGGTGGGGAGGCAGCGCAGCATGGCGAACTGGGTTGAGGAATGATGTACGCCACACCGACAAAAGGACCGCTGAACCGATGAGTGCCGAAGATCTCGAGAAGTATGAAACCGAGATGGAGCTCTCGCTGTACCGCGAATACAAGGACATCGTGGGGCAGTTCAGCTACGTGGTCGAGACCGAGCGGCGCTTCTACCTCGCCAACAGCGTCGAGCTGGTGCCGCGCAACTCCGACGGCGAGGTCTACTTCGAACTGCGCCTGGCCGACGCCTGGGTATGGGACATGTACCGGCCGGCTCGCTTCGTCAAGCAGGTGCGGGTGATCACGTTCAAGGACGTCAACATCGAAGAGGTGGAGAAGCCCGAGCTGCGGTTGCCCGACTGACGCGGTCAAGCCAGCGTCAACCGCAGCCGTCGATGGCGGCGGACCATGGTGCTCGGCAGCCACTGCGCTTCGGCCAGGTCGAACCAGCCGGTGTTCGCCAGCAGCGTGCCCAGGGCGATCCGGGCCTCCGTGCGGGCCAGCGCCGACGCAGAAGTGCAGCCGTTGCCGTTGAGTGTGTTTTGGTTGCACGCTCATGTGGCGTCCCCTTGCGGGGTTTGGGTTTTGGCCTCGCCGCTTCGGGCCCCGCGTGGGCGGGGTCTTACAGAAGCTCCGCCGGCGCCGGG
>NZ_JAVRPS010000684.1:0-5274 GCF_032162105.1 Mycobacterium sp.
TGCCGAGCCGCTGACGCAGTGTGCGGACACCGTTCTCGCCGGCCAGTTCCGGCCTCAGGGCGGCGATTTGACCGTCGGACAGGCCGCTGTGCTTGGCCCGGCGCAGCAGCTGATGGTCGAGCACCGGCGCACCGAGAAGTTCGGCCCGCAGCGCGACCAGCGTGGCGATCTGCTCGACGAACCACGGGTCGACGCCGGACGCCTCGGCGACCACCTCGACGGTGCCACCGAGCCGCAACGCCAGTTCGATGTCGTAGAGACGGCCGTCGACCGGCGTCCGCAGCCCCTCGAGAACCTCGTCGAGGCTGAGGTCGGGGTCCTGGCCCGTCCAGAACCCAGCGCGGTCGGTCTCCAGTGAGCGCATCACCTTGCCGAGCGCTTCGATGAAGTTGCGGCCCAACGACATCGCCTCGCCGACCGACTTCATCGTGGTCGTCAGCGTCGGGTCGGCGCCAGGGAACTTCTCGAACGCGAACCGCGGCGCCTTGACCACGACGTAGTCCAGCGTCGGCTCGAAGCAGGCCGGTGTCTCCTTGGTGATGTCGTTGACGATCTCGTCGAGCGTGTAACCGATGGCCAGCTTCGCCGCGATCTTGGCGATCGGGAAGCCGGTGGCCTTGGACGCCAGGGCGCTCGACCGGGACACCCGAGGGTTCATCTCGATGACGATGAGGCGGCCGTCGGCCGGATCGACGGCGAACTGGATGTTGCAGCCACCGGTGTCGACACCGACCTCGCGCAGGATCGCGATGCCCAGATCACGCATGGTCTGGTACTCGCGATCGGTCAGCGTCATGGCGGGTGCGACGGTGACCGAGTCGCCGGTGTGGACGCCCATCGGGTCGAAGTTCTCGATCGAACACACCACCACCACGTTGTCGTGGCCGTCGCGCATCAGCTCGAGCTCGAATTCCTTCCAGCCGTAGATCGATTCCTCGATCAGCACGTTCGCGCTCGGCGAGGCGGCCAGTCCGTCGCCGGCCATCCGGTCGACGTCCTCGGCCGAGTACGCCATGCCCGAACCGAGGCCGCCCATCGTGAAGGAGGGGCGAACGACGACGGGCAATCCCAGTTCCACGACGGTCTCGCGGACCTCGTCCATGGTGAAGCACACCCGCGACTTCGCCGACTCGCCACCGACCTTGGCGACGATGTCCTTGAACCGTTGCCGATCCTCGCCGCGCTGGATGGCTTCGAAGTCCGCACCGATGAGTTCCACGCCGTAACGCTCCAGCGCGCCGTTCTCGTAGAGGGCGACCGCCGTGTTGAGTGCGGTCTGACCACCGAGGGTGGCGAGCACTGCGTCGATCTTGTTGCCGCGCTCGGCTTGTTGGGCCAGCACCTTCTCGACGAACGCCGGGGTGATGGGCTCGACGTAGGTGTTGTCGGCGTACTCGGGGTCGGTCATGATGGTCGCCGGGTTCGAGTTGACCAGGCTGACCTGCAACCCCTCGGCACGCAACACGCGGCAGGCCTGGGTGCCGGAGTAGTCGAACTCGCAGGCCTGCCCGATCACGATCGGCCCGGAGCCGATGACCAGGACGTGGTTGAGGTCTGTGCGGCGTGGCATCAGCGCCTGCCCTCCCCTGCCTTGACCTCGGACATCAGGTCGACGAATTGGTCGAACAGGTAGTTGGCGTCATGCGGTCCGGCCGCCGCCTCAGGGTGGTACTGCACCGAGAACGCCTGGCCGTCAAGCAGTTTGATGCCTTCGACAACGCCGTCGTTGGCGCACGTGTGGCTGACCGTTGCCCGACCGAACGGAGTGTCGAACTCCTCGCCGGCCTCGCCCTCGAGCGCGAACCCGTGATTCTGCGCGGTCACGGCGACGCGTCCGGTGGTGTGGTCCATCACCGGAATGTTGATGCCGCGGTGGCCGAACACCATCTTGTAGGTGGACCGTCCCAGCGCCCGGCCGAGGATCTGGTTGCCGAAGCAGATGCCGAACAACGGGATTCCGGCGGCGAGCACCTCCCGCGTCACCCCGACGACGTGGTCGGCGGTCGCTGGGTCGCCGGGTCCGTTCGACAGGAACACCCCGTCCGGGTTCAGGTCGGCGATCTGGGCGAAGGTCACCGACGACGGCAGCACGTGGCTGCGGATGCCGCGCCTGGCGAAGTTGCGTGGTGTGTTGGTCTTGATGCCGAGGTCCAGTGCCGCCACGGTGAACCGTTGCATGCCTTCGGGTTCCACGACATAGGCGCCGTCGGTACTCACTTCCCCGGCGAGGTCGGCGCCGAGCATCGAGGGCTGGCCGTTGACGCGCTCGAGCAGTTCGTCGTCGGGCGCAAGGGCATCCCCGCTGAACACCCCGGCCTTCATCGACCCGGCGGTGCGCAGGTGACGGACGACGGCGCGGGTGTCGATGCCCGCGATGCCAACGACGCCCTGGCGGACCAGTTCGTCGTCGAGCGTGCCGGTTGCTCGCCAGTTCGACGCACGCGGCGAGGGGTCACGCACCGCATACCCGGCCACCCAGATCTTGTCGCCGCGACTCTCGGCGTCCTCGTGATTCCAGCCGGTGTTGCCGATCTGCGGCGCGGTCGCGACGACGATCTGCCGGTGATAGCTCGGATCGGTCAATGTCTCCTGGTAGCCCGACATCCCGGTCGAGAACACCGCCTCACCCAAGGTCTGACCGACCGCACCGAACGGGATACCCGTGAACACCCGCCCGTCCTCCAAGACGAGCACCGCCCGATTGCTCACGCAGCCTCCTCCTCCACCCAGTTGGCCAGGTCGCGGCGGTCGTCGCCGCGGAACCCCGTGTCGATCTCGGTACCCGACGGCAGCCGCCACCTGATCGCCAAGATCCCGTCGTGCGTCAGCGCCTTGCCCGCGATGCCCCGTTCGGTACGGATCGCGGTGATGGCCTCGTCCGGAATCCAGATGGGGCCGGCGCCGGTGCGCTGCAACATGATTCCCTCGGGATAGCGGGTCAGCGTCGCCTTGCTCCGGAACCCGAGGTCGCCCACGGCGATGCGGTTCTGCCAGGAGGGCGCGATGGTGCTTCCGACGTAGAGCCCCTTCGTCGCGGGGATGATCGCGGGCCCGACGGTCTCGGGCAGTGGCGGCAGCGCGCCGATCAGCTCGGCCTGCCGCTGGGCGCGGTGCAGCCATCCGCGCATCATCTGGCGGATGATGAAAGCGATCAGCAGTGCCAGCAGCGCCGCCATGATCAGCGACGCGACGAGCGTGGGGGTATTCACGCCGGACTCTTTCCGTCGCGCGCGGTGACCTTGCCGCGCAGCATCGTCAGCGTCACCGCGGCGGGCAGCGTCATGGACTCGAACGGGGTGTTGTCCGAACGGCTGGCGAGTTCGGCTCCGGTGACCGTCCAGGTGGCGTCGGGGTCGACGACGGTCAGGTTCGCCGGCTCACCGACCTCCAGCGGGCGGCCCTGATCGGGCAGTCCGACGATGCGGGCCGGCGCCTCGCTCATCACGCGCGCGACATCGCGCCACGTCAACAGTCCTGGCCGCACCATGGTCTCGACGACCACCGACAGTGCCGTCTGCAGCCCGAGCATTCCGGGGCGGGCCGCGGCGAACTCGCACATCTTCTCGTGTTCGGCGTGCGGGGCATGGTCGGTGGCGACGCAGTCGATGACGCCGTCGGCCAGCGCTTGGCGCAGTGCCCGTGCATCGCCTGCCTCTCGCAGCGGCGGGTTGACCCGGTTGCGGCCGTCGTAGCTGGCCAGTCGCGAATCGTCGAGCAGCAGGTGGTGCGGGGTGACCTCCGCGGTGATCGAGATGCCTTGCTCCTTGGCCCATCTGATGAGCTCGACGGTGCCTGCGGTCGACGCGTGACAGATGTGCACCCGCGCGCCCGCGTCTCGGGCGAGCAACGCGTCGCGGGCGACGATCGACTCCTCCGCGGCGCGCGGCCAGCCCGACAGGCCGAGCCGCGCGGCGTTGGGCCCCTCGTGCGCGACAGCGCCGACGGTCAGCCGCGGCTCCTCGGCGTGCTGGGCGATCAACACACCGATTCCGGTGGCGTACTCCAGCGCGCGGCGCATCACCAACGGGTCCTGCACGCAGAGGCCGTCGTCGGAGAACATCCGCACCCGTCCGACCCCGGCGGCCATCAGGCCCATTTCGGTGAGCTGCGTCCCGGCCAGACCCATGGTGACGGCGCCGACCGGGTGGACGTCGACCAGCCCGACCTGCTGGCCGCGATGCCAGACGTGGTCGGTGACCACGGCGCTGTCGGCGACCGGGTTGGTGTTGGCCATCGCGAACACCGCGGTGTATCCGCCGAGTGCTGCTGCCGCCGAACCCGTTTCGATGTCCTCGGCGTACTCCCGGCCGGGCTCGCGAAGGTGGGTGTGCAGGTCGACGAACCCGGGGAGCAGGATCTGCCCTCCTGCGTCGACCACATCGGCCATGTCGGGGATGGCCAGACCGGGTCCGATGGCTTCGATCTGACCGTCGGAGACCAAGACGTCGACGGCCTCGCCGTCACCGTAGAGCCGTACGTCGCGGATCAAGATCATGCGCTGATCGCCTCTCGTTCGGCACCGACGAGCAAGTGGAAGAGCACCGCCATCCGCACGTGCACGCCGTTGGAAACCTGTTGCAGCACCGCCGATTGCGACGAGTCGGCCACCGACGACGAGATCTCCATGCCGCGCAGCATCGGACCGGGGTGCAGCACCACCGCGTCGCCGGGCAGCTGCGCCAGACGCTTGTCCGAGAGCCCGTACAGCACCGAGTACTCGCGGGTGGACGGGAAGAAGCCGCCGTTCATCCGCTCGGCCTGCACCCGCAGCATCAACACCGCGTCGGCTGCGGGCAGTTCGGCGTCGAGGTCTTGCGACACCGTGACCGGCCACCCGGACACTCCGACAGGCAGCAGCGTCGGCGGGGCGACCAGCACCACCTCGGCCCCGAGCGTGGACAACAGCAGGACGTTGGAGCGGGCCACCCGACTGTGCAGGATGTCGCCGACGATGACGACCCGTTTGCCCTCGATGCTGCCCAGCCGCTGCCGGATGGTCAGCGCGTCGAGCAGCGCCTGCGTCGGATGCTCGTGGGTGCCGTCGCCGGCGTTGATCACGCTGGGTCCTCCCCCGTCGGCTTCGGCAGTCCACTCCGCAAGTTGTTGCGCCGCACCGGATGCCGGATGCCGGATGATCAATGCGTCGGCACCGGCCGCCCGTAGGGTCAGCGCGGTGTCCCGCAGCGACTCCCCCTTGGACACCGACGAACTCGACGCGCTGACGTTGATCACGTCGCCGCTCATCCACTTGCCCGCGACCTCGAAGGACACCCG
>NZ_JAVRPS010000685.1:0-13611 GCF_032162105.1 Mycobacterium sp.
GCCAGGATCGCCGCCCGCCGGGCAGCCGAACCCAACCGCTGTTCGGACTGCTGCTCGGCGGCCTCGGCGATCGCCTGCCTGATGGGTTCGACGGCGGCAGGCTTCTCGGTCTTCTCCGTCGCCTCGGGCTGTTCCGATGCGGCGGCCCGCGGCGATGCGGCGCGGGGTTCCCGTTGCACCGGCGAGGCACCCCGTGGCCTGCCACGACCCGACTCCCCCGGCTTGCCCGGCCGCGACGCGGGAGTGCGCCGCTTCGGGTCTGGCCGCTTCGCGTCGGGCATGAAGGAAAAGTTACTGGCTCGCAGGCGAGAACCGCGGGAAGGCCAGGTCGCCGGCGTAGCGCGCGGCGTCGCCGAGGGCCTCCTCGATGCGCAGCAACTGGTTGTACTTCGCGACCCGCTCGCTGCGCGCAGGTGCGCCGGTCTTGATCTGCCCGCTGCCCACGGCGACGGCGAGGTCGGCGATGGTGGTGTCCTCGGTCTCGCCGGAGCGGTGGCTCATCATGGTCCGGTAGCCACTGTTGTGGGCCAGGGCGACGGCGTCCAGCGTCTCGGTGAGGGTGCCGATCTGGTTCACCTTGACCAGCAGCGCGTTGGCCGCACCCCGCTCGATGCCCTCCTCGAGGCGCTCCGGGTTGGTGACGAAGAGGTCGTCGCCGACGATCTGGACGCGGTCGCCGATGGCCGTCGTCAGCGCCACCCAGCCGTCCCAGTCGTCCTCGGAGAGCGGGTCTTCGATCGACACCAGCGGATAGGCGTCGAGCAGCTCGGCGTAGAACGCCGTCATCTCCGCGGCGGTCCTGGTCTCCTTCTCGAACGCGTAACCGGTGCCGTCGGTGTAGAACTCGGTGGCGGCGACGTCGAGTGCCAGTGCGATGTCGGCACCGAGCTTGAACCCGGCCCCCTCGATGGCCGAGCTGATCAGGTCGAGCGCGGCCTTGGTGCCTGCGATGTCGGGGGCGAAGCCGCCTTCGTCACCCAGGCCGGTGGAAAGGCCCTGCTTCTTCAGCACCGACTTCAGCGAGTGGTAGACCTCAGCCCCCCAGCGCAGCGCCTCCTTGAACGACGGCGCTCCGATCGGTGCGACCATGAATTCCTGGACGTCGACACCGGTGTCGGCGTGGGCGCCGCCGTTGACGATGTTCATCATCGGGACCGGCAGGACGTGCGCGTTCGGCCCACCGATGTAGCGGAACAGCGGCAGCCCGGCGGAGTCGGCGGCGGCCTTCGCCACGGCCAGCGAGACGCCGAGGATCGCGTTGGCGCCCAGCCGCGACTTGTCCGGCGTGCCGTCGAGGTCCAGCAGCGCCTGATCGACCAGACGCTGGTCGTCGGCGTTGAGCCCGATGACGGCGGGCGCGATCTCGTCGAGGACGGCCTCCACGGCCTTCTCCACACCCTTGCCGCCGTAGCGATCACCGCCGTCGCGCAGCTCGACGGCCTCGTGCTCGCCGGTCGACGCGCCGGAGGGCACCGCGGCCCTGGCGAACGTGCCGTCGATCAGGGCCAACTCGACCTCGACCGTGGGATTGCCGCGGGAGTCGAGGATCTCGCGTGCGCCGACCTGCTCGATGATGGGCACTGGACATCTCCTTGAACGTGGTCGGTTGGTACCTGATTCGGTGATGGCGCACTTAGCCTAATGGGGCCGCCAACCCGACGCCGATCCCGACTCCGAAGACCTACAGCGGGTGCCCGTCGGCGTAGGCCGTGGCCCAGTCGCGGACCGTGCGGGCGTACTGGTCGGAGAGGTTGTAGGCGCGCAGCGCGTCCATCCAACCGCGCGGTTTGGCGAGGTCCTTGCCGCGCCAGCACAGGTAGCCTGCCGCCGACAGCGCCGCGTCGTCGATGTTGTCGGGGCTGATCACTCCGTCGTTGTTGGCGTCGACGCCGTACAGCCGCCACGTCTCGGGGATGAACTGCATGGGCCCCATCGCCCGGTCCAGCGTGGGATCGCCGTCGAGCTTGCCGCCGTCGGTGTCGGCGATCTGCAGGTTGCCCAGCGACCCGTCCAGCCGGACCCCGCGAATGGGCGGTCTGACGTCCCCGTTCGGCGCGACCACCGCGCCGCGGTAGGTGCCGTGATGGCTCTCCACCATCCCGATGCCGGCCAGCGTGGTCCACGCCAGATGGCAGCTCGGGTTCTCCACCTGGGCTACCCGCGCCGCATAGGCGTAGGCCTCCAGCGCGGTGACCGGGATGTCGAGGGCCGGCGCGCGCTGCATCGCCCAGTCGTGGAGTTGATCGGCGGGTCGGCCCTTGGCGTGCGTGTCGATCTGGGGCACCGGGTCACCCGCAGGCGGGGGCACCCCCTCGGGTATCGGGATGCCGAGCTGCCAGGAGCAGCTGGATGCCATGAGCAGGGCCGTAGCGCAAATGACTGCGACGGCCCGCAGCCAACGCACTGGCGACACCGGACTCCCTCGACCGACTCGAATTAGGGCCATCGTCCCACGCGCGGGGAGTGCTCCCGCGTAGCGCCGGGGAGCGGTGCAAATCCCCCGCAGGCGCTGCTAAGGTCAGCCATACCTAGCATTGGATAGCCAATGCTTGGTACTCGAAAGGATCAGCGAAACGATGACTGCCGTCGGAGACATGTCGGTGTCGGTTCTCGCAGCCGGTGTAAGCGTTTCCTCGCAACTGTTCGGTAGCGGTTTGATCGGCCTGCGCGAGGGCCTCGAAACCGCCATCGTCGTCACCATTCTGGTTGCCTTCCTGGTCAAGTCGGACCGGCGGGACGCCCTGAAGTGGGTCTGGCTGGGTGTCGCGGCCGCCATCGCGATGACGATCGCGGTATTCCTGATCATCCAGTTCGGCGAGAACACCATCTCCGGTCTGGCCGCCGAGGCCATCGCGGGCATCGCGTCCCTGGTCGCCGTCGCGATCGTCACGACGATGGTGCTCTGGATGAAGAAGGCCGCCGCCACGCTCTCCGGTGAGCTGCGCGGCGAGATGGCACGGGCGCTCGAGACGGGCGGCCTCGCCGTGCTGTCGCTGGCCTTCCTTGCGGTCGGACGCGAAGGCGTCGAGACGGCGCTGTTCATGGTCGGCTACGCCGAAGCCGAAACCGCCTGGCCCCTTGCCGGCCTCATCGTCGGCGTGCTGATCGCGGTCGCCTTCGCTTACGGCATGTACGTGGGCGCGCTGCGGATCAACCTGGCAAAGTTCTTCTCCTACACCGGCGTGTTCCTGATCATCGTCGCCGCGGGCATCCTGTCGTACGGGATCGGTGCCCTGCAGACGGTGGGCTGGCTGCCCGGCCTGCCCAACAGGGCCTTCGACATCAGCTCCTGGTTCAACTGGTCGTCCTGGTACGGCGAGGTCATTCAGGGCATCTTCAACGTCACGCCGACGCCGACGGTCCTGCAGTTGGCCGCATGGCTGGCCTACCTCGTCATCGTGCTGGCGCTGTTCCTGCGCCCGACGCACAAGCCGGCCAAACCGAGCGGTGGGCCACCACCCGACACCGCTCCCTCCCACTCCGATCCGACTTCCGAATCGGAGTCTGCTACCGCATCCGAAAGGTCGACTACGTGAGCACGATTTCCGTCGCGAACAGACGCAAATTCACCCCGACACGCCACGCGGCGGGGCATTTTGCGTCTGCTCGGCCATGGGCCAAGGCGGGCGTCGCCGCGGTCGCGGCGCTGCTGACCGGCGTCTCGCTGACCAGCTGCACCGCCAAGGAGGCGGTGGCCACCGACGGCGGCAAGGCCGGACCCGCCCAGATCACGGTGAACGCCTCCGACACCGAGTGCGCGCTGTCGGGCACCGAGGCCAGCCCGGGTGCGAGCACGTTCGTGATCACCAACAACGGCACCAAGGTCACCGAGTTCTACGTCTACGGCGATGGCGAGAGGGTGATGGGCGAGGTGGAGAACATCTCCCCAGGCCTCGAGCGCAAGCTCGTCGTGCAACTCAGTGAGCCCGGCACCTACAAGACGGCATGCAAGCCCGGCATGATCGGCGACGGCCTCCGCGGCGACTTCAAGGTCACCGGCGACACCGTGCAGATCGACACCGAGGGCAAGTTCAAGGAAGCCGCCGATAACTACAAGCGGTACGTGAACAGCCAGACCGAAGCGCTGATCCCTGCCGTCGACGTGTTCGTCGCCGCGATCAAGAAGGGCGATATCCCTGCGGCCAAGGCGCAGTTCCCGATCGCCCGCACCTACTACGAGCGCATCGAGCCGGTCGCGGAATCCTTCCCCAATGACCTCGATCCACGCATCGACCTGCGGGAGGCCGACGTGGAGCCCGGGCAGAAGTGGACTGGCTTCCACCGCCTCGAGAAGGACCTGTGGGTCACCGGCCTGCAGCCGGACACCAACGCGATGGCTGATCAGCTGGTCGCCGATGTCAAGGAACTCGACGACGGCGTCAAGGCACCGGGTTACACCATCGACTCCACTCGGATCGCCGGCGGTGCGCAGGGGCTGCTCGACGAGGTCTCGGCCAAGAAGATCAGCGGCGAGGAGGACATCTTCAGCCACACCGACCTGTGGGACTTCAAGGCCAACGTCGAGGGCAGCCAGACCGCCGTCGCATCGGTGCGGCCCATCCTCGACGAGCGAAACGCCGAACTCGGCAAGAAGGTGGACCAGAGGTTCGCCGAGGTCGAAGCGCTGCTCGAGAAGTACCGCGAGGGCGACGGATTCGTCTCCTACGACAAGGTGACCGAGCCGCAGCGCCAGGAGCTGTCACGGGCGGTCGACGCACTGTCCAAGGAAGTCAGCCAGGTGCAAGGTGTCATTGCCCCCCAGTAGCAATCCCAGTAGCACGGAAACCCCCGCGGCAGAACCGGATCCGTCGCGTCCAGGTATGTCCAGGCGCAAGCTGTTCGGCGCCGCGGGGGTGACGGCCGCGGTGGTCGGCGCGGCGGGCGCAGGCGCGCTCGCCGGCCGGGCGTCAGCGGCCAGCAACGACTTTGGCGGCCTGGACCAAGCCGTTCCGTTCCGCGGTGAGCGCCAGGCCGGCATCATCACCTCGCAGCAGGACCGGATGCACTTCTGTGCGTTCGACGTCACGACGGACGACCGCGACGAAGTCGTCGACCTGCTCAAGCAGTGGACCGCGATGGCCGAGCGGATGACGCAGGGCCACGATGCGGTGCCGGAGGGCGCTGTCGGGGGCAATCCCTATGCGCCGCCGGAAGATACGGGCGAGGCGCTGGGCTTGCCTCCGTCCGCGTTGACGCTGACCATCGGGTTCGGGCCGTCGTTCTTCACCAAGGACGGCAAGGACAGGTTCGGGATCGCCGCCCAGCGCCCGGCAGGGCTCGCCGATCTGCCGAAGTTCACCAACGAGATCCTCGACCCCGCCAAGTGCGGTGGGGACATCTGCGTGCAGGCATGCGCGCATGACCCGCAGGTGGCCGTGCACGCCGTCCGCAACCTGGCGCGCGTCGGATTCGGCACGGTCGCAGTGCGGTATTCGCAACTCGGGTTCGGCCGCACGTCCTCGACGACGCGCGAACAGTCCACTCCGCGAAACATGCTCGGCTTCAAGGACGGAACGAACAACCTCAAGGCCGAGGACACCGAGGCGCTGGACAAGAACGTCTGGGTTGCCAAGGGTGACGGACCCGACTGGCTGGCTGGCGGCACCTACCTGGTGACGCGGCGCATCCGCAATCGCATCGAGGCGTGGGACCGGACGACGCTGCTCGAGCAGGAGCGGGTGATCGGCAGGCAGAAGGGCAGCGGCGCACCCAACGGTTACGACAACGAGTTCGCGAAGGTGGACTTCGACATCAAGGACGCCAAGGGCACGCCGCTGGTCGACGTCGACGCCCACGTCCGGTTGGTGGCACCTGATCATGTGGGCGGGGTCAAGATGCTGCGCCGCGGGTACAACTTCACCGACGGTTCCGACGGTTTCGGGCACCTCGATGCCGGGCTGTTCTTCATCGCGTTCGTGCGGAGCCCAACGACGAACTTCATCCCGGTGCTGGCCCAGATGTCCGGCGACGCGCTCAACGAGTACATCTTCCATACGGGTACAGCGGTTTTCGCCTGCCCGCCGGGACTGCGTGAGGGCGATTCGTCGGCCTACTGGGGCTCGACGCTCTTATCCTGATCGGGCGGCTCCGGCTCGTCGACGGCCTCGTCTGACTCAACCGGCTCTTCGGACCCTTCAGGCTCTGCGGACTCGTCAGTCTCTTCGGGAGCCTCTTCAGTCTCTTCGGGCTCGACCGGCGCGTCACCCTCGGCTTCGACGGTCTCGACCTCGTCCACCTCGGGCTCGGGCTCGGGCTCGTCAAGCTCGCGCTCCGGCTCGACCGTGGGCCAGTGCGCGCGCCACTCCTCCTCGGTGACGACCCCGAGCTGAGCGATGTCGAGTACCTCGGGCACGTCGTCGGGGCGTCGGCTGGCGGCGACGGCGTGCTCCACCTTGCGGACGGTGTCCATGAACTCCAACGTCGCTGAGCGCAGGGAGTTCTCGGCGTCGTCGCCGAGCGCCAACCCGATCGACACCATTCCCTCCGGAATCAGATCCGGAGGTAGACCCGCCGCGGTGGCGCGTTTGAAAACCTTCTGGGTCAACGCCAGCGCCGGCTGGCCGGTCGGCACGTCATCCATGGATGACATGCGCGACTTCACCGACTTTTCCATAGCCTTGCGCTCCTCCCACTGGGCGAGCTGCTCGTCGAGCGAAATCGGCTCTCCGGCAAGCACGGCCGGAACGCGGTTGCTCAGCTTGCGCACCAACGCGTCGGCGACGTCGTCAATCGTGAACGGGTACGGCGTCGCGTCCTCGGCGATGCGGGCGTGGAAGAGCACCTGCAGCAGGACGTCGCCCAACTCCTCGCGCAGTTCGTTCGCGTTGCCGCTGCGCACCGCGTCGAACAGCTCGTAGGTCTCTTCCAGCAGGTACCGGCGCAGCGAGTCGTGGGTCTGCTCGCTCTCCCACGGGCCGGACGTCCGGAGCCGGTCCATCAGCGCGACCGCGTCGACGAGCCGATCACCGCGCGCCGGGCCTGGCGCCGAAATCACCCTCTCGCCCGCCTCAAGACGCGCCCTGACCTTCGGATGGTCGGGGTCCGAGGACAGCAGCACGGGCGCGTCCTCACCCTCGTACGCAGGCCGCGCGGCAGGCAACGACCAGGGCACCTTGACCGGCATTTCCTCGGTGTACTGCACATCTCCCGCGAGCAGCGCGACGGCGTCCACGGGAACGAGCGAAGGACGGCGCGGGTCGACCAGGACGACGGTCATTGCGCTTGGCGCCGCTCGTTCATCGATTCCCTCTGCTCTTCGCGCGAGCGCTCATGCGGTTCCCGTGCTCTTCGCGCGAGCGCTCATGTTATTCCTCTGCTCTTCGCGCGGGCGCCCATCGCCGCACCTCCGGTGAGGTTCGTTATATCAACATCCGTTTCCGGTCTGCCATCCAGCGCCAGAAGCAAACCGGCCACTACGCGCACCAGTTCGAGGTCGCGGATCCGGGGCGCGCCGATACCGGTGCCCGTCCGCGGAATGGGCATCACCACGGTAGACGTGGTGGCACGGAAGGTGGCGCTCGGGTACATCCGCTTGAGCCGAAGTTGCTGGGAATCCATGAGCGGCAACGGCGAGATGCGCACGTTCGACTCCGAGACCGCGCTCACCTCGGTGACGTGGTACTCGCGGCACAGCAATCGCAACCGGGCCAGCGCGACGAGACGCTGGGCCGGTTCGGGCAGCGGGCCGTACCGGTCCACCAGTTCCTCGACCACCGCGGCGATGCCTGCGTCGTCGGGTGCCGCAGCAAGCCTGCGGTAACCCTCCAGCCGCAGCCGGTCACTGCCGATGTAGTCCGGTGGCAGATGCGCGTCCACTGGCAGGTCGATGCGCACGTCCTTCGGCTCCTCCACGGCCGCAACGGTTTCGCCGTCGACCACGGCACGGTAGGCCTCGACGGCTTCGCCGACCAGCCGCACGTAGAGGTCGAAGCCCACACCCGCGACGTGGCCGGACTGTTCGGCGCCGAGCACGTTTCCTGCGCCGCGGATCTCGAGGTCCTTCATCGCCACGGCCATGCCCGCGCCGAGCTCGTTGTTCTGCGCGATGGTGGCCAGCCGGTCGTAGGCGGTCTCGGTCAGCGGCGCCTCGGGCGGATACAGCATGTACGCGTAGCCGCGCTCGCGACTGCGACCAACCCGGCCGCGCAGCTGATGTAGCTGCGACAGGCCGAACGTGTCGGCGCGCTCCACGATCAGCGTGTTCGCATTGGAGATGTCCAGGCCGGTCTCGACGATCGTGGTGCACACCAGGATGTCGTATTCGCGGTTCCAGAACCCCTCGACGGTGCGTTCCAACGCCTCCTCGGGCATCTGCCCGTGCGCGACGACGACGCGGGCCTCCGGCACCAGCGCCCGGACCCGGGCCGCTGCGGCGTCGATGGAGCGGACCCGATTGTGGATGTAGAAGGCCTGGCCGTCGCGCAACAACTCGCGGCGCAGCGCCGCCCCCACCTGCTTGTCGTCCTGCGGCCCGACGTAGGTGAGCACCGGGAAGCGCTCCTCGGGCGGGGTGAGGATCGTCGACATCTCGCGGATGCTCGCCAGGCTCATCTCCAGGGTGCGCGGGATCGGGGTGGCGCTCATGGTCAGCACGTCGACGTGGGTGCGCATCGACTTGATGTGCTCCTTGTGCTCGACGCCGAACCGCTGCTCCTCGTCGACCACGACCAGCCCGAGGTCCTTCCAGGTCACCCCGGTCTGCAGCAGACGGTGGGTGCCGATCACGATGTCGACCGAGCCGTCCTTCATACCCTCGAGCACGGCGCGTGACTCGGTGCTGTCGGTGAACCGCGACAGTCCCTTCACGGTCACCGGGAACCCGCTCATCCGCTCCGTGAACGTCTGCAAGTGCTGGTCGGCGAGCAGCGTCGTGGGCACCAGGATGGCGACCTGCTTGCCGTCCTGCACCGCCTTGAACGCCGCGCGGACCGCGATCTCGGTCTTGCCGTAGCCGACGTCACCGCAGATCACCCGGTCCATCGGCACCGGCTTCTCCATGTCCGACTTGACGTCGTTGATGGCGGTCAGCTGATCCATGGTCTCGGTGAACCCGAACGCGTCCTCCATCTCGGCCTGCCACGGGGTGTCCGGCCCGAACGCGTACCCCGGCGCCGCCTGCCGCTTGGCATACAGCGCCACCAACTCGCTGGCGATCTCCCTGACGGCTCGCCGCGCCTTCGTCTTGGTGTTGGTCCAGTCGCTTCCGCCGAGCCTGCTCAGCGTGGGTTCGGTGCCGCCGACGTAGCGTGACAGCTGATCCAGCGAATCCATCGGCACGAAGAGCTTGTCGGATCCGCCACCACGCTTCGCCGATGCGTACTCGAGCACCAGGTACTCCCGCCGCGCGCCGCCGACGATGCGTTCGGTCATCTCGACGAACCGGCCGATGCCGTGCTGGTCGTGCACGACCAGGTCGCCCGCCGTCAGCGCGAGCGGGTCGACGACGTTGCGACGCTTGGCGGCCAGCCGCTTGCCCTCGGTGGCCGCGGCGCGGTTGCCGGTCAGATCGGTCTCGGTGATGATTACGAGGGCAGCGCTCGGTATCACAATGCCGTCCCGCAGCGGGCCCTTGAGCACCCCGACCACTCCCGGCTTCGGCGGCGCTCCGGACTCCAAAAGCATTGCGGGAGTGTCTGCTTCACCCAACTGCTCGACGATGCGGTGCGCGGTACCTGCGCCGGGGGTGACGACGGCGGCGACCCCGCCCGTCGCGACGTGGGCCCGCAACATCGCGAACAGCTCGTCGAGGTCGTGCTGCTGACCCCGCGCCGACGGGGACGGGCGGACGTCCACCTCGAGGGCCGACTGGTTGCCGAGCTGGCTCAGCGTCCACCACGGATGGCCGCTCTCGGTGGCGCCGGAGCGGGCCTCGTCGAGGTCGCGGAACCCCGAGCCGCCCAGATGCTCGATGTCGATGGGCGCGTCCCCGCCGACCGCGGCCACCGACCACGACGCCTCGAGGAACTCTCGGCCGGTCTTGATCAGATCGGCGGCGCGGGTGCGCACCTTTTCCGGGTCGCACACCAGCACCGGCGTGCCCGCGGGCAGTTGGTCGTGCAGCAGCGCGAGCTCGGTCGGCCGCAGCACCGGCAGCAGCGCCTCCATGCCGTCGACCGGGATGCCCTCGGCGAGCTTGGTCAGCATCTCGGCGAGGGTGTCGCCGACCCGGTTCTCCACGGTCGGCAGCTCGGCCGCCAACGCGGCGGCCCTCTCCCGCACGTCATCGGTGAGCAACAGTTCGCGGCACGGCACCGCGACCAGGGTCTCGACGGCGATCTCGGGGATGGTGCGCTGATCGGCGACCGCGAACATCCGCATCTCGGAGACCTCGTCGCCCCAGAACTCGATGCGCACCGCATGCTCAGCGGTGGGCGGGAACACGTCGAGAATGCCGCCGCGGACCGCGAACTCCCCCCGCTTGCCGACCATGTCGACACGGGTATAGGCCAGCGTGACCAGGCGTGCGATGACGTCCTCGAAGTTTGCCTCTGCGCCGACCGTCAACGTCACCGGCTCGATCTCGGCCAGGTCGGGCGCCATCGGCTGCAGCAGCGAGCGTGCCGCGGTGACCACCACCCGCAGCGGCGGGCCGAGCCGGGCGTCGTCGGGATGGGCGAGCCTACGCAACACCATCATGCGGGCGCCAACGGTTTCCACGCCCGGCGACAACCGTTCGTGCGGCAGCGTCTCCCATGACGGGAACAGCACGACCGCGTCGCCGAGTACACCGCGCAGTTCGACGGTGAGGTCGTCGGCCTCCCGCCCGGTGGCGGTGACGACGAGCAGCGGCGCGGTGCGGGCCAGCGCGCTGGCGACGAACACCCGCGCGCCTGCGGGGCCGACCATGGCGAGTTCGGCCGGCCGCCCGGCGGCTCGGTCGATGAGGTCGGTGAACGTGGGAGCGGTCAGTGCCAGCTCGACGAGCCCCGCAATCGGGGTTTGGACAGACGTGTGCCCCGCTACGGTCATGATCCATCCATTCTATGAGGACGGACCTCGTCAAAATTCCGGCGCCTGGCACGAGGAGACCGTCAAGATCGTCCTGATGGGGGTATCCCGCGCGCACGGTTGAAACGTGACTCTTCTCGATGTAATGCCGTCCCTTCACCATGCCGCTGCGATGCGCGTCGATCCCGACCTCTGGCCGCTCACCACGCGGGTGGACGTCGACGGCAGGCTGTGCGTCGGCGGCGTCGCGCTCTGCGAGGTGGCCGATCAGTTCGGCACGCCGGCGTACGTGCTCGACGACGCCGACTTCCGGTACCGGGCCCGCCGCTACCGTGCGGCGCTGCCCGGGGTGCGGATCACCTACGCGGGCAAGGCGCTTCTGACCAAGCAGGTCGCCCGGTGGGTGGCCGACGAGGGATTGGGCCTCGACGTGTGTTCGCCAGGCGAACTGGCCACCGGCTTGGCCGGCGGCGTGCATCCGCGAAGCATCGTCGTGCACGGCAACGCCAAGACCACCGGTGAACTGCGCGCGGCCGCCGACGCAGGCGTTGGGCGCATCGTCATCGACTGCGGCACCGAAATCGCGCTGCTGGCAAGCCAGTTGCGTCGGCCGCAGGAGGTCCTGATCCGGGTCGCACCGGGTATCGACATCCACGGCCACGCCGCGGTGACCACCGGAATCGTCGACCAGAAGTTCGGCTTCACGATCGCCGACGGGCAGGCCGCCCTTGCCGTGCGCCGCGTGCTCGATCAGCCGCTGCTGCGATTGGCGGGACTGCACTGCCACCTCGGCTCGCAGGTCACCGACCCCGCCCCGTACGGCGAGGCGATCCACAAGATGGTGTCGCTGATGGCGGACGTTCGGGCCCGGTACGGCGTGGTGCTGACCGAGCTGAACATCGGCGGCGGCCACGGCGTGCCGTACGTCGCCGGTGACGGCGAACTCGACCTCGGCAAGCTGGCCAGGGTCATCGACGACGCGCTCGACGCGGCCTGCGCCGCCGAGCGCTTCCCGAGGCCGAAGGTGGCGGTCGAGCCGGGCCGCGCGATGTGCGCCCGCGCCGGGGTGACCTGCTACCGCGTCGTGGCCGTGAAGCATCGACCGGGCGGCCGCACGTTCGTGGCGGTGGACGGCGGAATGGGCGACAACCCGCGGGTGGCGCTCTACGGGGCGCGCTACACGGTGACGGTCGCCAACCGCCATCCGCTCGGTCCGTCGCAGACCGTCACCGTCGTCGGCAGGAACTGCGAGGCCGGCGACATCGTCGCCCACGACGTCGAGCTGCCTGCCGACCTGCATCCCGGTGACCTGCTGGCGGTGGCCTGCACCGGTGCGTACCACCACAGCATGGCGTCGACGTTCAACATGGTCGGGCGGCCACCCGTGGTCGCGGTCCGCGACGGGCGGGTCCGCGAGCTGGTCAGGCGGGAGACGACGGAGGACATGCTCGCCCGCGACCTGGGCTGAGCTACTCCTGCAGCCGGGGGTCCGCCTCGAGGTGGGTCAGACCGTTCCACATCAGGTTGACCAGGTGCGCGGCCACGACTTCCTTCTTGGGTTCCCTGGTGTCCAGCCACCACTGCGCCGTCATGGACACCGAACCCACCAGCGCCTGGGCGTACAGCGGCGCGAGCTCGGGGTCGAGGCCGCGGCGGGAGAAGTCGCCGGCCAGGATCGACGCCACCTGCGACACGGCATCGTTGAGCAGGCTGGAGTAGGTGCCCGACGCGATGCTGGCCGGCGAGTCGCGGATCAGGATCCGGAAGCCGTCGGTGCGCTCTTCGACGTAGGTGAGCAGCGCCAGCGCCACCCGCTCGACGCGGACCCTGGAGCGGTTGTTGGTCAGCGATGACGTGATGCCGTCGAGAAGTGCCGACATCTCGCGGTCCACCACGACCGCGTACAGCCCCTCCTTGCCGCCGAAGTGTTCGTACACGACGGGCTTGGAGACGTTCGCGCGCTGGGCGATCTCCTCGATGGACGTGGCGTCGTAGCCACGCTCGGCGAACAGCGACTTGGCGATCTCGACGAGTTGCTGACGCCGCTCGGTGCCAGTCATGCGCGCGCGGGGTGCGCGCGCCTCCTTCTCCGGTGCGGCCACTGCCTGAGCCTATGCCCCGAGTGGCTCCGCACCTGCTCTCTGCCCGTAGGACGTCGACTAAAGTCACACCGACAGTCCGTCGTGGTGTAATCGGCAGCACCTCTGATTTTGGTTCAGATAGTTCAGGTTCGAGTCCTGGCGACGGAGCGGCGAGTGAGGCTTGCCGAGCGAGCAGACAGCCTCAGCAGTGAGGCTTGCCGAGCGAGCGGACAGCCTCGGCACGGGAGAGGTTCATGACGACAAGAGGCGAGGCCGCCGTCATCGTCCTGGCCGCTGGGGCCGGTACCCGGATGCGGTCGGACACCCCGAAGGTGCTGCACACCCTGGCCGGCCGCAGCATGCTCTCGCACGCGTTGCACGCGGCCGCCAAGGTCGCCCCGCAGCATCTCGTCGTGGTGGTCGGTCAGGATCGCGAACCGGTGTCGGCCGCCGTCGAGGCACTCGCCGACCAACTGGGTCGCCGGATCGACATCGCGGTTCAGGACGAGCAGCTGGGCACCGGCCATGCCGTCGGGTGCGGCCTGACCGCACTGCCCGACGACTTCGACGGCACCGTGGTGGT
>NZ_JAVRPS010000686.1:0-5891 GCF_032162105.1 Mycobacterium sp.
TCCGCAACGGCATTCCCGACATGCGCGACATGGTCGAGGGCGACGTGCGCTTCTCCCTGCCGTTCGGGGTCGGAGCCTGATGCGCGTTCCCTACAGCTGGCTCCGTGACGTCGTCCGAGCCGGTGCACCGGGTTGGGACGTGTCCGCTGACGAACTCGAACGGACGCTGATCAGCATCGGGCACGAGGTCGAGGAGATCATCCCGGTCGGCCCGGTGACCGGTCCGCTGACGGTCGGCAAGGTCGTTCAGATCGAGGAGCTCACCGAGTTCAAGAAGCCGATCCGGGCCTGCAAGGTCGACGTCGGCTCCCGCAACGTCGATGGCGCCCCGCGCGACATCGTCTGCGGGGCAACGAACTTCAACGAGGGTGACCTCGTCGTGGTCGCACTGCCCGGCACGACGTTGCCCGGCGACTTCGCCATCGCCACCCGCAAGACCTACGGCCACGTCTCGGACGGGATGATCTGCTCGGCGGCCGAACTCAACCTCGGCGTCGACCAGTCCGGCATCATCGTGCTGCCGCCGGGCACTGCGGAACCAGGCGCCGATGCGGTCGAGCTGCTCGGTCTCGACGACGTGGTGTTCCACTTGGCGATCACCCCGGATCGCGGGTACTGCCTGTCGATCCGGGGGATGGCGCGCGAGATCGCCTGCGCCTACGACCTCGACTTCGTCGATCCCGCCGACGTCGCGCCACTGCCCGCCGATGGCGAGGCCTGGCCGTTGACCGTCCAGCCCGGGACCGGCGTCCTGCGGTTCGGCCTGCGTCCCGTGACGGGCATCGACCCGACCGCAGTGTCGCCGTGGTGGATGCAGCGCAGGCTGCTGC
Source organism: Mycobacterium sp. (assembly GCF_032162105.1). Taxonomy (GTDB): domain Bacteria; phylum Actinomycetota; class Actinomycetes; order Mycobacteriales; family Mycobacteriaceae; genus Mycobacterium. The sequence goes on from NZ_JAVRPS010000686.1 coordinate 831, forward strand.
TCAGCGGAATCCGTTCCATCTCACCGGCGGTCGACGTCACCAACTACGTGATGCTCGAGATCGGTCATCCGTTGCACGCCCACGACCGCAGCCTCATCACCGGCGGCTTCGACGTCCGGTTCGCGAAGCCGGGGGAGACGGTGGTCACTCTCGACGACGTCGAGCGCCGCCTCGATCCGGGTGACGTCCTGATCGTCGACGACGTTGCGACGGCGGCCATCGGCGGCGTGATGGGCGCGGGCACCACCGAAGTCCGGGCCAGCACCACCGATGTGCTGCTCGAGGCGGCGGTGTGGGATCCCGCGGCGGTGTCGCGCACGCAGCGTCGCCTGCGCCTGGTTAGCGAGGCGGGCCGTCGCTACGAACGCACCGTCGATCCGGCGATCTCGGCTGCGGCGCTTGATCGTTCCGCCGCGCTGCTGGCCGAGATCGCGGGCGGAACCGTCGAGCGCACGTTGACCGACTGGCGCGGCGACCCGCCACGGGACGACTGGTCGCTGCCGCCGGTCAGCATGCCGATCGACTTGCCAGACCGAACTGCGGGTGTCGAGTATCCGACTGGTACCACGCAGAAGCGACTGACCCAGGTCGGCGCCGAGGTGGTCGTCGACGGCGATCGGGTGACGGCAACGCCGCCGAGCTGGCGGCCCGACTTGCGCCAGCCCGCCGACCTCGTCGAGGAAGTGCTGCGGCTGGAGGGCCTCGAGATCATCCCCTCCGTGTTGCCGCAGGCGCCTGCGGGGCGCGGCCTCAGCCCGATCCAGAAGCGTCGCCGTGCCATCGGAAAATCTTTGGCACTCAACGGTTATGTCGAGATCCTGCCGACGCCGTTCTTACCTGCGGGCGTGTTCGACCAGTGGGGCCTGGCCGCCGACGATCCGCGTCGGGCCACCATGTCCGTGCTCAATCCGTTGGAGTCCGACCGGCCGCATCTGGCGACGACACTGCTGCCGGGCATGTTGGAGGCGGTGGCGCGCAACGTCTCGCGGGGAACGCCCGACGTGGCGCTGTTCGCCATCGAGCAGGTCGCCGAGGCGACGCCGCGGACGCGACCGCTCCAGCCGATCCCGGTCGACCGGCGGCCCACCGACGACGAGATCGTCGCCATCGACGACTCCTTGCCGCGGCAACCGGTGCACGTCGCCGCGGTGCTGACCGGCCTGCGCGAACCCGCAGGCCCGTGGGGACCGGGGCGGCCGGTCGAGGCGTCCGACGCGTTCGAGGCGGTCCGCATCATCGGCCGGGCCTGCAACGTCGAGTTCACCCTGCGCGCCACCCAGCTTTTGCCGTGGCATCCGGGTCGCTGCGCCGAGGTGCACCTCGGTGATTCCGAGACCGGCATCGTCGTCGGGCACGCCGGCCCGTTGCACCCTGCGGTGATCGAGCGGACCGGCCTGCCGAAGGGCACGTGTGCGGTGGAACTCGACCTCGATGCGGTGCCGCTGGTCGAACGGCTGCCCTTGCCCGCGGTGTCCCCGTTCCCTGCGGTGTTCCAGGACGTCAGCCTGATCGTGGCCGACGACGTCGCCGCGCAGGCCGTCGTCGACGCCGTCCGCGACGGTGCAGGCGAACTGCTCGAGGACGTCCGCCTGTTCGACGTGTACGTCGGCCCGCAGATCGGCGAGGGCCGCAAGTCCCTGACGCTGGCGCTGCGGTTCAGGGCGCCCGACCGGACGCTCACCGAGGACGAGGCGAGCGCGGCGCGCGACGCCGCAGTCGCTGTGGCGGCCGACCGGGTGGGGGCCACGCAGCGCAAATAATGAATTTGCACCTGGTTGCATAACCATGCAGAATCGTCGACGTGACTTCAGTGGCGGTCGCCGGTGCCAGCGGGTACGCCGGCGGCGAGATCCTCAGGATATTGCTCGGCCACCCTGCGTATGCCGACGGGCGTCTGACCATCGGTGCGCTGACCGCTGCGGCAAGTGCGGGTACCGCCCTCACCGAGCACCACCCGCACCTGTTACCGCTGGCCAATCGCGTGCTGGAGGCAACCGACCCGGAGGTGCTGGCCGGTCACGACGTCGTGTTCCTGGCCCTGCCGCACGGTCACTCCGCCGCACTGGCCGATCAACTCGGACCCGACACGCTCATCGTCGACTGTGGGGCCGACTTCCGGCTCACCGATCCGGGCGCGTGGGAGCGGTTCTACGGCTCGGCGCATGCAGGCAGCTGGCCCTACGGCCTGCCTGAGCTACCCGGCGGCCGCGAGACGCTACGGGCAACCAAGCGCATCGCCGTGCCGGGCTGCTACCCGACGGCCGCTGTGCTTGCCCTGCTGCCCGCGGTGGCCGAGGACCTGGTCGAGCCCGCCGTCACCGTCGTCGCCGTGAGCGGCACGTCGGGCGCGGGACGTGCCGCCAAGGTCGACCTGCTCGGCTCCGAGGTGATCGGATCGGCACGGGCCTACAACATCGGCGGAGCGCATCGGCACACGCCCGAGATCGTGCAGGGCCTGCGCACGGTCACCGACAAGGACGTCACCGTGTCGTTCACCCCGGTGTTGATCCCCACCTCGCGCGGGATTCTGGCGACCTGCACCGCCAGAACGGAAGCGTCGCTGTCCGAGATCCGCGCCGCCTACGAGAAGTTCTACGGCGACGAGCCGTTCGTGTACCTGCTGCCGGAGGGGCAACTGCCCACGACGGGTGCGGTGATCGGCAGCAATGCCGCGCAGATCGCGGTCGCGGTCGACGCCGACGCCGGCGTGCTGGTGGCGGTGTGCGCCATCGACAACTTGGTCAAGGGCACCGGTGGCGCGGCGGTCCAGTCGATGAACCTCGCGCTGGGCTGGGCTGAAACGGAAGGACTTTCGATCGTGGGGGTGGCGCCGTGACACAAGGAACCGATACCGCGAAATTGGTACGCACGCAGGGGGTCACCGCACCCGCGGGCTTCCGCGCCACCGGAATCTCGGCAGGCATCAAGGCATCCGGCGCACCCGACCTCGCCCTCGTCTTCAACGAAGGTCCCGACTACGCCGCCGCCGCCGTTTTCACCCGCAACAAGGTCAAGGCCGCGCCGGTGCTGTGGACCCAACAGGTGATGACCACCCGGCACCTGCGCGCGGTCATCCTCAACTCCGGGGGAGCCAACGCCTGCACCGGGCCCGGCGGGTTCCAGGACACCCACCAGACCGCCGAGGCCGTCGCCGCCGCGCTGTCGGACTGGGGAAGCGAGACCGGTGCCATCGAGGTCGCCGTCTGCTCGACGGGACTGATCGGCGACCGGCTGCCGATGGACAAGGTGCTGGCCGGCGTCACGGACATCGTCCACGAGATGGCCGGCGGGCTGACCGGTGGAGCGGAGGCCGCGCAGGCCATCATGACCACCGACACGGTGCCCAAGCAGGTCGCATTGCACCACGGCGAGAACTGGACCGTGGGCGGCATGACGAAGGGCGCTGGCATGCTGGCCCCCTCGCTGGCCACCATGCTGTGCGTCATCACCACCGACGCGGTCGCCGACGCCGACGCGCTCGACCACGCCCTGCGCAACGCCACCGCACGCACCTTCGACCGACTCGACATCGACGGCAGCTGCTCCACCAACGACACCGTGCTCCTGCTGGCGTCGGGGGCCAGCGCGGTCGCACCCAGCCAGGACGAGCTGGACGCTGCCTTGCTCGCGGTGTGCAACGACCTGTGCGCGCAACTGCAGGCCGACGCCGAAGGGGTCACCAAGCGGATCGCGGTCACCGTGACCGGCGCCGCCAGCGAGGACGACGCCGTCGTCGCCGCACGCGTCATCGCCCGTGACAGCCTGGTCAAGACCGCCCTGTTCGGTTCGGACGCCAACTGGGGCCGGGTGCTGGCCGCGGTGGGTATGGCGCCCGTCGAGATGGAGCCGGACCGGATCAGCGTGGCGTTCAACGGATCTCCGGTCTGCATCGACGGAGTGGGCGTGCCGGGTGCGCGCGACGTCGACCTGTCTGGTGACGAAGTGTCCGTCGTCGTCGACCTCGGCGTTGGTTCCGGCGAGGCGACCATCCGCACCACGGACCTTTCGCACGCCTACGTCGAAGAGAACTCGGCGTACTCCTCGTGACCGATGAGCGCTTGCGCGAAGAGCATGTGACCGCCGCCCAGGTCCTCGCCGAGGCGCTGCCGTGGCTCAAGGCGCTGCACGGCAAGATCGTCGTGGTCAAGTACGGCGGCAACGCGATGACCGACGATGTGCTCAAGGCCGCGTTCGCCGCCGACATGGTGTTCCTGCGCAACTGCGGGATCCACCCCGTCGTCGTGCACGGCGGCGGCCCGCAGGTCAGCGCCATGCTCAAGAGGCTCGGCATCGCAGGTGATTTCAAGGGCGGATTCCGGGTCACCACACCCGAGGTCCTCGACGTCGCCCGGATGGTGCTGTTCGGTCAGGTCGGCAGGGAACTCGTCGGCCTGATCAACGCGCACGGCCCGTACGCCGTCGGCATCACGGGAGAGGACGCGCAGCTGTTCACCGCGATCCGGCGCACTGTCGCCGTCGATGGCGTCGCGACCGACATCGGCCTGGTCGGCGACGTCGAACGGGTGAACACCGCCGCGGTGCTCGATCTCATTGCCGCAGGCCGTATTCCGGTGGTTTCGACGATCGCGCCCGACGCCGCCGGGGTGGTGCACAACATCAACGCCGACACCGCGGCCGCGGCCCTGGCCGAGGCGCTGGCGGCCGACAAGCTGTTGATGCTCACCGACGTCGAAGGCCTCTACACCCGCTGGCCGGACCGGGGTTCGCTGGTCAGCGAGATCGACGCCGCCACACTCACCCAGCTGCTGCCGACACTCGAGTCGGGCATGGTGCCCAAGATCGAGGCCTGCCTGCGCGCGGTGGCCGGCGGCGTGCCCAGCGCACACGTCATCGACGGCCGCGTCGAACACTGCGTCCTCGTCGAGTTGTTCACCGATGATGGTTCCGGCACGAAGGTGGTGAAGAAGTGACCAACACCGAAGCCCTGCAGGAGCGTTGGCGGGCGGTGATGATGGACAACTACGGCACGCCGCCGGTCGCACTGGTCAGTGGCGTCGGCGCGGTGGTGACCGACGCCGACGGAAAGTCCTACGTCGACCT
>NZ_JAVRPS010000687.1:0-8195 GCF_032162105.1 Mycobacterium sp.
CGGCCTTTTCACAGACCTCAACAACCTTTTTCGCGGCGCACCGACAGAAATGTCGGCACGGCGCATTACGACGGCCAGGACAAAGGGAAACATCGTGCCACGACTTGTCGTGCGGGACTTACGCTGAGACATTCGCGGCTGCGGAGGCTCCATTGCAACACCGGCCCGAAATGTCCAAAACCCTTTGGTACCTGCAATTGTGTCTCACCTGGCCCGGGGCACGCACCGCCCTCGCCAGCCAGCTCCCCCGCAGCTGTTGAAAGGAACATAGCCGCTTCGTTAGTGGCGCGCACCCCTGCCCTAGCCGGTTGTTAACATCACCACATCTGCCCTTTCGCGGTTTGAAAACCGCACCGATTGGATACCGGAGCCGCCATTCTTTGCTGCCGGGAATCCTCGAAAGCCAATTACCCGCGCACGTGCCATGCTGGTGGATATTCGGGAACCGGGAGGCTTCGATGTCGGGCTGGGCGGCACGCGCTTGCGCGGTGGCGGCGTGTGCGCTGCTGACCGCCTGCGGCGGCGCGCACCCGAACGCGAGCGCCTCCCAGCAACAGTTCGACTACACCCGCCGCATGCCCTCGATCGCGGTGGCCGACTGGAGCGCACGCGGCACCGTGCTCACCAGCTCGGCCCAGACCCCGTTCGACATGGCCGAACTGCCGCCCGGTTCGACTGCCCACACCATGGTGTATCGGTCGGTGTCGGGCATCACCGGTGCGCCGACCGTGGTGTCTGGGGCGGTGTTCACCCCGCCGGGTAACCCGCCGCCGGACGGCTGGCCAGTGGTTGGCTACGCCCACGGCACGGTCGGTGTGACCGCCGACTGCGCGCCGACCGGCGACCCGCGCCTGTTCGGCGACCTCACGGCAGTAGCCATCCAACTGCGGCAGGGGTACGCGGTGGCGTTCACCGACTACGCCGGGTTGGGCAAGCCCGCCGGTTTCGACGAGCCACACGCCTACCTGGAGCCAAAGTCGGCCGCCTTCAACCTAATCGACGCGGTGCGTGCGGCACGCACCGTGCAGCCGCAGCTGTCGTCTCGCTGGCTCGCAATGGGTGCCTCCCAGGGCGGCGAAACCGCGTGGGCGGCCGCGGAATACTTCGCGTCCTACGGTCAGGGCACCGACCTGCTCGGCGCGGCTGCGATGGTGCCCACGCTGGATCTGACCGGTCTCGTGGCCCGCGCCCAAGCCGCGTCGCTGACCGTCGACCAGACCTACATCTACCCTGGCGTGATCACCGGACTGGCCGCCGTCGATAGGTCGATCCGCCCCGACGACTACCTGCACGGCGAACTGCACGACGACGCAACGGTTTTCCTTGCCTGCCACCCGCCGGCATCCGACCACCGCGCCGAGCTTGGCGCCAAGATCCGCCCGTCCGACGCCAGGCCGTCCTCCGCGGAGGCGGCCCAGCGACTGGCGGTGCGGCTGGCCTCCTACGCGCTGCCCCAGCAGCCGACCAAGATTCCGTTGTTGGCCGTCTACGGCGGCGTCGACCGCACGGTTCCGCCCGAATGGACCGAGGTCGCAATGGGCCGCGCCTGCGCGCTCGGCGACACCATCATGCGCATCCGGATGAACACCGAGGGCCACGCCCTCGACCCCGGCGCGCCGCTGGGCCTCTGGCAGGCCGACCGGTTCGCCAACGCACCGGCAGCTGGAAACTGCTGAAACCAGCCATCCCACAATGAAATCCAAGCCAGCGATCGTCGCTCGCCCACCATGGCGGGCGATCTTCGTCGTCGTGGCCGCACTGACCGCCTGTGGTCACCACCCGAGCCCACCGGCGGGCAACCCGGCCGATCCGCCCGCCGACGCCTCCAGCGCCGAAGCGGTCACGCAGGCGCCAGGCACCATCCTCACCGCCGAAGACCTACCCGTCACGGCACCGGCGCTCGCGACGGCGTCCGGGTGGGCCAAGCGCATCACCTACGCTTCCACCTCCGGAATCGACGACCACCGCACCCTGGTCAGCGGCTCGGTCCTAGTTCCCCACGATGCCGCACCGCAAGGCGGCTGGCCGATCGTGGCCCTCGGCCATCCCGCCACCGGCACCGCCCCCGACTGCGCGCCGTCACAGTCGCCGACCCTGCTGGACACCGCCGCCACGGTGGAGGCGCTATTGCAGGCCGGCTACGTCGTGACCATCCCTGATTACCAGGGCCTCGGCGCTGGCGCCAAACCCACCACCTATTACCCCTATCTGGACTCAACCACGGTGGGCTACAACATGATCGACGCCGTGCGTGCGGCCCGCAAGCTGGTGCCCAACACCTCCGGCCGGTGGGTCGCCCTTGGCCTCTCCGAGGGCGGCCAGGCCGCCTGGGCGGCCGACGAACTAGCCGACAACTACGGCTGGGATACCACGCTGCTCGGCTCGGCCAGCCTCACCCCGATGGCCAACATCGCCGGTCTGGCCGACGGCGCCGAAGCCGGAAGCCTCACCGACGACCAACGACTCACACTGGCCACCTACCTGTCCGCGCTCAAGCGCGAGTACGGGGCGGACTTCGACCTCGACGACTACCGGCGCGGCGTGGGCACCGACGCCTGGAACGCGTTGTCGGCCTGCCACGGGTCCGGTTCCAGCCAGCGCGCCGAACTGGCGGATCAGATCACCGCCGACGACCTTCGCCCGGCCAGCTCCGATGCCTCCGCGACTCTGGCCAGCTACCTGCGGAAAACCAGCCTCCCGCAGGCCCCGGCCGAGGCCCCAATGCTCGTCGTCTACGGTGGGCAAGACACCGTGGTACCCCGGGCGTGGACCGACCAGGCGCTCCAAAGTGCCTGTGGTATGGGCGATGTCGTGGAAACCCGGCTCGTGGCCGGCGCTGGCCATGACGCCATCGACCCCAGTATGGCGTTCAGCTGGATCGGCGAGCGCTTCGCCGACCGTCCCGCACCAAACAGCTGCCCACCGCCGGACCCGGGCCAGGCCGGCTCCAATCCACCCGCAAATTGACCGATCATGACATCCACGACGCCACGATGTCTGCCGCGATGTCCCTGACGCACGGGTGGATACCCGTTGCCGCGCAGCTGATCACCGCAGGGCTACTGGTGGCCGCCACCGGGTGGCGATCCCGCCGCTGGCGGGTGCTGTGGCTGCCGGTCGCCCTGGTCACCGGGATCGCGGTGGCCGCGGCGGTCAACTGGTGGGTCGCCGATCAGGGTCTGGCCGACGCACCGATCGCGATGCCGCTGTCCATATGGATTGCGTTGGGCGGCTTCGCCACCGCGATGGCGGTGCTCGGCTGGCGCGGCGCGCGGTGGTGGCGCCGCGGCGCCGGCCTGGTCTCGGTCGCGCTGTGCGTGCTGTGCGCCGCACTGGCGCTCAACAGCTGGGTGAACTATCTGCCCACAGTAACCGCGGCGTGGCAACGCCTCACCGGCGCACCGCTACCCGACCAAACCGACCCGGCCACCGCGGCCGCCATGCAGCGCAATGGCACTGCACCGACGTCCGCCAGCATCGTCGCCGTGACCATCCCCGATGAAGCCTCGGGCTTCAAGCACCGCCAGGAACTCGTATACCTGCCGCCCGCCTGGTACCAGAGCACTCCGCCGCCACAGCTTCCCGTGGTGATGATGATCGGTGGCGAGTTCGGCCATCCCGCCGACTGGGTGCAGGCCGGTCAGGCGCAGCACACCATCGAGGCCTTCGCGGCCGCCCACGGCGGCAACGCGCCAGTGCTGGTCTTCGTCGACGACAGCGGCGCGTTCAGCAACGACACCGAGTGCGTGAACGGAACCCGCGGCAACGCTGCCGATCACCTCACCAACGATGTCGTGCCCTATATGGCTTCACATTTCGGCACCAGCGCCGATCCGGCCAATTGGGGCATCGTGGGTTGGTCCTCGGGTGGTACCTGCGCGCTCACGCTCGCCACGATGCATCCAGAATTGTTCGGCGCCTTCGTCGACATCGACGGCCAGCTCGGCCCCAACACGGGCACCACGCCGCAGACAATCGCGCGGCTGTTCGGCGGCGACGCCAGCGCCTGGGCGTCCTTCGACCCGCTGACCGTGATGTCCAACCACCCCCAATACCCCGGAATGTCGGCGTGGTTTGCGGTCTCGGCCGACACCGAAACCGTGTATCACGCCGCCAACGATCCCGGAGCGGCCGGCGCGGTCGACCTGTCCGACACTGATCGGCACTCCGAAGACCACGTCGCGACCGCCAACCAGTTGTGCGGGATGGCCAGCACCCATGGGATGGAATGCGCGGTCGTGCCCGTATCGGGCAACCACGACTTCTCCTCGGCGGACGCGGCTTTCGCCGCGGCGCTGCCGTGGCTGGCCGGAAAGCTTGCCACGCCCGAAGTTCCGGCGATCCCGCTGCCGGGGGCACCCGCCGGATAACCCGGGCGGGCAGCGGTCAGCATGCTTCGCTGAGCCTGGCGCTTCCCGGCCGCCGGCCGCGGTGCCGGCGCGCCGAGGTGCAGGGCCCGCATATACGACTATCTGTAAAGGATGCTGCGGCAAAACATATTCGGCAGCAGGCGGACGGCACCGCAGCCTCTGCAACTTCAAGATTGCCCGAAGACCCGGGCGCGAAGCATGCGGTTCGGCGCGCTTGTGGCGCCCTCGATCAACCGCGGCGCCGCTGTCTCCGATTCCTTTTCGGCGACTCGATGGTCCTTCGGGCTGGCTCGTTGATTAATCGCCGACGTCGAGCGTGACGGATGGTCGGCGCCTCGTCCAAAAACGCTGTACGCGCCAAGCGGTGGCGGGACTGAATACGGTGGGCAGACCAGTACATAGGGCATTGCGCTTACATAGGGCTTTGCGCTGCCACCCATTTGGGATCCCCTCTTGGTCGTGGCGCCGTGCCTCGTGGATCCATCGCCGACATCGCAGGGCTACCGGCAAGGACGGCGTGACGCGGCTGTACCGTGACGACCGTGAACTTCTCTCGTGTGTCTTCTTCCGTCTCGGTGGTGGCCTGTGCCGCGTCGTTCGCCATGACGCTCGCCGCATGCGGCTCCGATACGGAAACTCCGTCGGCAAGCACGCCCTCCGTCGCCGTGGTCGCGACCTCCGAAGCGGCAACCGCAGCCAACACGTGCCCAACGGCAGCGCCGCAAAACGGTGGCACGCCCGGCTGGACGCTGCCTGGGACCACTGGCAGCGTCGCGGTCACCGGATCCACGGATACGACGGCGCCGCTTGTCAACGTGGCCGGGCCGTTCAGCGTGACGGAGACCCAGGTGCACACGCTGCAGGCCGGTGACGGACCGGTCGTCGCACCGACGGCGACGGTTTCCGTCTGCTACATGGGCGTCAATGGACGTGACGGGACCGTGTTCGACAGCAGCTACGAACGGGGCACCCCGGCTGAATTCCCGCTCAATCGCGTCGTGCCGGGCTTCCAGAAGGCCATCGCAGGGCAGAAGGTCGGGTCCACGGTCGCCGTCGCAATGGCCTCTGCCGACGGCTACCCCGACGGTCAGCCCAGCGCTGGAATCCAGCAGGGTGACACGCTCGTCTTCGCGATCAAGATCCTCGACCTCGTGGGTTGAGCTGCACTCAAACGGCTCAGCCGTCTAGCCACCACCGGTGTTGATGTTCGACGACAGCGTGATGAAGGAGCCGTTCTTCCACACGCCCCAGCGCCCACCCCACATCGAGGTCCACACGACGGGCTCGCCGTCCCAGGATTCGGCGGTCTTCGGCGGTGCGTTGGGCGGCGGAATCTCGCCCAACGCGGGTGGCGGCGGGGGCGGGTCGGCGCTCGCCGGAGTGGCGCCCAGGATGGCCGCGGAGAGCCCGCCTGCGACTGCGATGGCAGACAGCGTGGTCTTGATCAAGGTCATGAGTATGACTCCAGCGTTGGGACGGCATCGGGCTACTTAGCCGACATAACCACATTACGCGACGGTCAAACGCTCCCCTGTTTGGGTTCACCGTGTCTGATAGATCTCGTCCGCGGCTGCCGGTCCGACGCCCAGCTCGGCTGCGACGGCGTCGATCGCTTGTTGCGCGATGTCCAAGTCGACCTGGCCGTCGGAGGTGAAGTACGGGCCAACGTAGCGTTCGTAGTGCTGTTGGGCTTCAACGCGGGTGAGCCGGTTGAGGAACGAGGCGATGTAGTCGACGGCCAGATCGGGTTGTTCGGCAAGGGTCCGCAGCGCCCGTTGGTTGGCCCGCACCAGGGCCTGCAATGCGGGGCTGTCCAGCGGAGTGTGGACGGGGTCCACCGCGACGCCCACGGTGGGGATCTGGAAGTGATCGCCCACCCAGGCCAGCAGGTGAAACCCCTCTTCCTCGGCGACCTGTTCGGGCGACAGCGTGCTGCCGACGTAGGCGGCGTCGATGGAGCCGTCTCGAAGGCGTCGCAGGTCCATCTGGTAGTCACCGGGATCGCGCACCACGCATTTCAGGTCGCGGTCAGGATCCAGGCCGTGCTTGCGCAGGACGATTCGGGCGAAACAACCGGGGGCCGTGTGGCCCGCGTGGACCGCCAGGCGGCGCCCACGAAGATCCGCCACGGATGTCACCTCGGCGCTGCCGAGAAACCAGAACAGCGGACGATGGGTGTTGACGCTGAGCACTGTCCAGCCGATGCCGTCGGTCAGGCGCGACAACAGGGCCCGGCCCAGACCGATCGTCGCGCCGCAGCGCAGACGCTCCGTTTTCCAGTGGACCCCGTCGCGGATGGCTACGTGGACGCCTTCATCTTCGTAATAGCCTTCCTGGTCGGCAACGTAGGCGACCAGTTCCTCGTGGATACCATGCCCGGCATAGGCCAGGTCGATCGTGTGCATGGCTGGACCCCTTCCCCAATCTGGAGATTTCCGTAGCGGCAGAACTGGTTTCAGTCCATGGAAAGGCCGCCGTTGACCGGGAGGTAGTGACCAGTGGTGAAACCGGAGTCCTCACTTGCCAAGAAGGCCACCGTGCGGGCCACCTCGTCGGGGCGGACGAGGCGACCCATGGGGTTGGTTGCACCGAGGTGACCTATCTGGTCGGTCGTCAACTGCTCGGTGACCTTTGTCTCGTTGACCGTGGCGGGCGCGACGAGGTTTGCGGTGATGCCGTGCGGCGCCAGCTCGAGTGCGACGTATCGGACGAACTGGTCCAGTGCCGCCTTGGCGGTGCCCAGCGTGATCATCCCTTCGCGGGGTCGGCGGGACAATCCCGTGCTGAGGTACACCAGCCGACCGTAACTGCGGGAAATCATGCCCGGTACAACGGCTTTGGTGATGAGGAACGCGGCACGCAACTCTCTGTCCAGTTTCCCGCCGAGCTGTTCCCAACTCAGATCGGCGAACGAGGTGACATCGAAGGGGATCAATGCGTTGTGGACGAGCACGTCGACCCGGCCCCAGCGCTGTTCGGTCTCGCCCACCATCGCGGCCACGTCGTCGGCCTCGGTGACGTCGGCCCGAATCGCCACGGCCTCACCGCCGGCCGCGGACGCGGCCCGGACCACCTCGTCTGCCTCGTCGGCACTCGACCGATAGTTGACGACCACCCGAAACCCCTGCTCCGCGAGGACGAGCGCGGTCGCCGCACCGATTCCCCGGCTGGCTCCGGTGATCAGAGCAACACGACTCATCAGTGTCTCCTCTGCTGGTTACGCTCCGTACGACGCCCGCTCGGTCATGACGCTGGCTGGGGCCAGGCCGTCGTCGTTCTAGTCTGCGAGCCGACTGCGCCGAGATCCGTCCACTCGTCTCGATTCCCAGTGTTCTCGCAGCCAAATGCAAGTAGTCGACTACTCGTTCCGGTTGGTGTCCGATGCGTGATGCTGCGCTCATCTTCGGTCATCCGAGCAGTGCCCGGCAAGAAGCGGAGGTTTCATCATGAGACAGAAGACGATCAGCGCCGTGTGCAGGGGAGTCGGCGCTGTCCTCGTAGCGCTCGGAATGATGTTCGCGACGACGACCACGGGACTGGCCGGCTTCGCCGCCGCTGACCGGTGGTCGAGTCTCGACGACGTATTGAAGATCATCGGACAGAGGATCGGCATCGCCAAGCAGACTGGCCGCGCCCCCCGTGCAACCGTGGACGACATCCTGACCCGTAGCCGCGAAGGCCTCCAGCCAACCACCCACGAACCGGGCGAACCGTTCGGCGACATTCTCGACTGGTCCTGCGTGGCTCACGATGTCTACGAGGTTTCCGGACGGGACGCTGCCACCGATTATATTCAGACTCGGACACCGTGGTTCCAGAGGAACG
>NZ_JAVRPS010000688.1:0-9352 GCF_032162105.1 Mycobacterium sp.
TCAGTTCCTCGACAGACTGACGGTGCAGACCACCAACCTCAAACCCACAGCCATCCCGGCCGCCACATCGGCACCCTCACCGACGGCTCGAACCCCCGTGGTCGTCATCCCGAGAGACGCTCAACACTCGCATCGGGGAGGGGGCGTGTTGAGATGCCAGTGGTGGCGGTTGCGGGCAACGTTGAGATCTTCTATTCAGAACACGGCAGCGGACCGACAGTGCTCTTGCTGCATGGGTGGGCCTGCGACGGCGCAGATTGGAGTTGGCTGGCCGCCGATCTCGCCGTCGATCACCGAGTCGTCATCGTCGACCTGCGCGGCCACGGCCGATCGACGCAGACGGTGGATCCATACGGAGCACAGGTTCTGGCCGAGGACGTAGCCCGGGTACTCCGCCATCTTGTAATCGATCGCGCGGTCGTGGTCGGGCATTCAATGGGAGCTATCGTGGCCTCCACGCTCGCAGTCGAATTCCCGAACATGGTTTCCGCGTTGGTATTGATCGACCCCAAGTACGGGGTACCTGATGAAAGGGCGGCGCCGCTGGCCTCAGCGATGAGGCAGGATCCGCTGGAGGCTGCGCAAGGCATCTTCTCCCGGTTCTACGTCGCTGAATCACCGTTGTGGCAAAGGTTTTGGCATGAACGACGTCTGCAAGGCATGCCACGGTCTGTCATTGCGAAGACGTTCCTTGCCATGTGGGGTCCGGACAGCCTTGGCCGACGCTCCGTAGCTGAAACCTACCTCGGGCGGAGGGAATGCCCGACGCTGGCCGTCTACGCCAGCTTGTCGGCCGATGCCGCCGAGTGGGAGCGGACACTGCCGCACGGTCCTCACGACCAGGTCGCTGTCTGGAGCGGCACAGGGCATTTCCTTCATCAGGAGCGTCCACAGGAGTTCGCCCGGCTCATGCGCGATTGGCTTCGTGAGCTCCAACCTGGCGTTACGAGGTAAGGCCGATGCCCACACCCTGCATCGCGGCGCATCGTGGCTGTCGCCGACAAGAAAACGGACCGAGCCGGACGAACTCAGCTACGCGCCCTGCGGGAACACCCCCCGCGGGGAATGCGACGTCATACTGCACACAGATACAGCGGATGAGTCGTTCATTGGTGGGTACAGGTGGCAGCGTAGCGAGCTGACGGTAGGTAGCCCAGGGCGGAATGGCGGCGGTGGTGGTTGTAGTCGTGTTTCCAGTCGCTGATCACGAAGCGGGCCTGAGTCAGTGACCAGAAGCTGTTGATGTTGAGGCATTCGTCGCGGATTCGGGAGTTGAATGATTCGACGTAACCGTTGCGCCATGGCTGGCCGGGTGGAATGAAGTGCAGACCGACACGGCTGCAGGCCCATTCGGCCATTGCCGCACAAGCTAATTCGGGTCCGTTGTCGCAACGGAGCGCCGCTGGATGGGTCCCGCGGTCGGCCGCTAGGCGGGCAAGTTCGGCAATGAGGTCCTCACCGGTAATGCTGCGCTCAACCAGACCGCCCAGACATTCGCGGTTATGTTCGTCGATAATAGACACGATCTTGATCGGGCGTCCGTCGGTGGTGACGTCGAACTGGAAGTCGACCGCCCACACCCGGTTGGGTGCATCTGCGGTCACGGTGTCTGTCGCCGTCGAGGTGCCGTGGCGTTTGCGGCGCCGCCGCTGCGGAACCCGCAACCCCTCATCGCGCCAAAGCCGTTGAATCTTCTTATGATTGACGACCCACCCCTCACCGCGAGCATCGTGATAGGCCGGCCGGAAGCCGCGGCGTGGATGGTCCTTGGCGTAGGCGCGCAGCCAGTCCTGCAACGCCGCATCTGGATCATCCGGTGTGGCCGAGACAGGCTGGTGTCGTTGGGTGGCTCGGTGCTGCCCGGTGATCCGTTCGCTCACCCCCAGCACCCGCTGTAGGTGGTGAACGGCCGCCCGCCGGCGTTCCGGGCTTAGAAGTTTCCCCGGGCGATCTCCTTGAGCGCAGCCTTCTCCAACTCAGCATCAGCGAGCAGCCGCTTGAGCGTGGAGTTCTCCCGCTCCAGGTCCTTGAGCCGTTTGGCGTCATCGGCCTTCAACCCACCGAACTGGTTGCGCCAGCGGTGATAGGTCGCCTCAGAGACCCCCAGCTCGCGGCACACCGCCGCGAGGTCCTTGCCCTCGCCGAGCAGCCGGTCGGCCGTCGTCAGCTTCCGCACAACCTGCTCCGGGCTGTGCCTCTTCCTTGTCGCCATGATCTCGTCGAGCCTTCCTGCCCACTACGTGGGCCGCAAGACTCTCATACGCCATGGATCAACCAAACGGGGTCAGGCCACCCACACTCGCCACGCACTCGTGATCTCGAGCGTCCGATCGCGCCAGAATTCTGTACATGTCGACGCTCCCGCTGGCCGAGGTTCGGGCCAACCTCTCCAAGCTGGTTGATGAGGCTGTCCGCACCCATGAGCGAATCGAGATTACTAAGCAAGGTCGCCGGGCAGCAGTGATTCTCAGTGCGGACGACTTTGACTCGATCATGGAAACTCTGGCGATCCTCGGTGATCAAGAGCTGATGCGCGAGGTCCGAGCGGCCGAGGCAGAGGCAGAGGCCGAGGACGGCGAGATCTACACACTCGACGAGGTGACTGAGGAGATGCGCGCCGCCGGGCGGCTCCCGCAGTGACGTATCGAATCGAGTTGACGGCGGCTGCGAAGAGGGCGCTCACCGATCTGCTGCCCGAGGCCGTGGCCGTCGCGTGCAGGGAGTTCATTCGAGGCCCGCTCGCGGAGAATCCTCAACGAGTAGGCAAGCCGCTTCGCGGTCGGTTGGAGGGGCGGTACTCGGCGCGTCGGGGCCAGTTTCGCGTGATTTACGAGATCTTCGACGAACGGGTGGTGATCCGCGTCATCCACATCGCGTATCGGCGTGACGCTCATCGGTGAGTGAGGCAGAACCCGTACCGAGCATCGTCGCCCTCCTGCGCGGCTACCACCCGAACGGGCATCTCGTCTGGCCTTCGGATCCGCCACGTCTACCCGCACACCGATCTGCCCACGCGCGCGCGTCAGCCCGCCACCGGTGATCCGGTGACGGGCCGAGGGGTTGTCCCCGACGCGGGCTAGTGAGCGGCGACGCCGCTGGGCTTGAAGCCGCCGGGGAGGGAGACGTCGAAGCCGCCGGGCAGGGTTTGCCGGCACTGGTTGCACTCGACGATGGGGCCTGCATAGTCCGAATGATCGATCGTCGGACCAGGTTTCGCGGGAGCGGCCTGGGCGGTGCCCGCGGTCATCCCCAATCCGGCCAGCGCGACGCCGCCGGAGAGCAGCGCGGCGACGATCATCTTCTTGAGAGGGTGGTTGGTGTTCATGTTGTTTTCTCCCTTCGGTTTTCGCGGTTCCGTTTGAACCGCTGGGTTGTTGACGACACGAATGTATGGCCGTTTTCTTGGAAGATTCTCAATGCATTTCGTGTCGAGCCCTCGATCGGGCACGACGAGTTTCTTCGTCTCGTTGATCGGCGCCGCCGCCGCAGGGGTTCAGGCCACTGGGCTGATGGTCGCGCTGCAAATCGGTAGGTTGGCCGTCAACGTGCGCGACACGAAGTCGTTGGGCGGGGTGACGACCAACGTGCCTATGCGTGGGCACGAGTCACCGGTAGTGGTGTCGATCGCGTAGGCCTCGACGTCGGCGCTGGCGACCTCGCCTGGGTCGAGCGTCACTCGATGGACCGCCAAGGCATGCCGTCGCTCGACGCTAACCAGGACACCGCCGGCCGCAGTGACCAGGTCCGCTCCGGGGAACCCGGTGAGCGCGCACAGGTGTGACGACGTGTTCGTGAAGGACACGACCACGCGACGCAATGTGTTGCCCGACGCCATCTCTCCGTTGGTGACGTCGAGGCCACCGCCGAGGTAGTACCTGGCCATCCGACGACGTTGCGGTGGGGTGAGTCCGTTTGATGGTGGCCGACACCGAGACCCGAAAGCCCAGACGGCGTCCCTGTATCTGTACGTCGCAGGCGTGGACGCCGCCTACCGGCAAGCGGTCGAGCGCGGGGCCACTTCGGTCGAGGTCCCCGAGGATCAGCCTTACGGCGAGCGTCGCGCAATGATTCGGGACCGATGGGGCAATACATGGCAGGTGGCAAGCATCCTGTCCTGATGTGGATCGGCTGCCCTTCTTTGGCCCTCGCGGTGCGGCGGCCTCCAATTCCGTCCGCGTAGCTGCGCAACCAAAAACTTGTCGCGCGCCGAGGCTTGGGCACTAGCTGATCAGACACGGTGGGATACGCGCCGTCCGGCGATTGCCGCCCGTGTAGGGTCCCGATCACAGTTAGACCACATACGTGATGGACGTCACTTGCCCCGGCATGAGGAAGGCGCGCGGCACATATGCCCGAGAAAGCATCCAGCTCGACGAAGTGGCGGCCACATTTCGAGGACATCCAGGCCCACTACGGCCTGTCCGACGATTTCTTCGGGCTGTTCCAGGATCCGAGTCGCACCTACAGCTGCGCTTACTTCGAACCCGCGGACCTGACGCTGGAGCAGGCGCAGGTCGCCAAGATCGACCTCAACCTGGACAAGCTGGACCTCGAGCCGGGTATGACGCTGCTCGACATCGGCTGCGGATGGGGCGCCACGATGAAGCGGGCGATCGAGAAGTACGACGTCAACGTCATCGGTCTGACGCTGTCCAAGAACCAGAGGGCGTACACCACCAGGCTGCTCGACACGTGCGATAGCAACCGAACCCACGAGGTGCTGTTGGAGGGCTGGGAGCAGTTCCATCGTCCGGTCGACCGGATCGTGTCCATCGAGGCGTTCGAGCACTTCGGTTTCGAGCGCTACGACGACTTCTTCAAGAACTGCTTCAGCATCATGCCCGATGACGGACGGATGACGATCCAAAGCACCACCAGCTACCACCCCTACGAGATGGCCGAGCGTGGGACACCCATCACGTTCGAGGGCCTGCGATTCGTCAAGTTCATCCTCACTGAGATCTTCCCGGGCGGCCGGATCCCGACGGCCAAGATGATGCAGGACCACGGCGAGAAGGCCGGGTTCACCGTCCCCGAGGTGCTGTCACTGCGGCCGCACTACATCAGGACGCTGGGCATCTGGGGCGACGCTCTGGAGGCCAACAGGCACGAAGCGATCGAGATCCAATCCGAAGAGGTCTACGACCGCTACATGAAGTACCTTCGTGGCTGTCGGGGCATGTTCACCGACGAGTACTGCGACGTCAATCTCGTGACGTATCTAAAGGCTGCTGCGTAGCCGACCCCTCCATGGGGCGGCGTGGACCGTCAGAAAATTTTCGCTGGCGTAAATAATTCGCCGCCGCGCGTTGGGTGATCGTCGTCCAAAACAGGTAGGGCACGACGCACCTCGTTTGGGCTCCGCTGCGTGAGGCTCGTCACGGCGAACTCACCTGGTTTGCTGACGCACGCATCGGGACACCGCCGAAGTTGCGGTTCGACGTCTGAGGCGCCGCACGGAGTCTCATACTGCGTCCATGCGTACCGCCGCGGGCCACCCCGTGCCGGTTGGTATCGCTGCGCTCCTAATGGCCCCGCTGGTGACCTGCTCGTGCGACCGCGACTCCGCCACCTCCGTCACGACGGTGGTCTTCGATGGCAAGACCCAGACCATCACCGGGGAGGTGCTCTGCAGCACCCAACCCGACGGCAAGCTGCTCATCCTGGTGAATCAGGACGGTGGCAGGAAAACGGTGCGGGTGGTGCTCCGTCAGGAGCCTCGACTCGTCGTCGAGAGGGCTGGCCTGCGCTACCTGGACGTCGCGGGTTTCGTGGCCGACTCTGGTGAGGTCGTGGCGACCAAAGTCGACAACACGTACACGTTCAGCGGGCGCATGCCTCCCAACGAGGGAGAGCGGCAATGGCATCTGTTCACGATCGAGACCACGTGCGCCTACGTCCAGCCCGCCCAGCCACCGGGATATCACGGTTCCCCGGCCGCCTCGCATCCCGCACTTCTGGGCGGGGAGGCGCATTGCGCTGGCGGTTTGGAGTGGTCGGCCCGCCGACCTCGGGGATGATTATCGACGGGCCGATCCATGCACAAGAACGCATATCTCAGGTGATTTTCATCCTTGGGCGGGTGTGTCGTAGGGCACTCCGCTACGGGACGACGGCGATTTCGTCGCTGAGCCGGTAAGCGGCCGCCAGCGGCAGCGTGTCGCCGCTCCAGAACTTGCCAGGGTCGAACCAGTTGGCCGGCTTGTCCGTGGCGAGTAGACCCATCTCGTCATAGGTGACGGCCACCGTCTCCGCGCAGTAGGCGGTTTCCAGCCCGACGCCGCTGTGCTCGGCCTTCTTGCGCTGAGCCGCGTCACGAACCTTCCTGTCCAGGACCGGGATTCCTCTCACCCAGTCAACCGCCGTCGGAACCCGGCCACGAAACCACCGCGCCGTCACCCGCGCCGTACTGGGGAACGGCGTGCCGTCCAGCCGGGCGATGACGCGCAGCAGTCGGTCCTCTTGCTCGCGGGTGGCGTACGGGGTCAGCTGACGCAGCCAGCACCGCTGTTCGTATTTGTTGAGCCACTGCTCGACGGCCTCGCGGGCGTCGTTGAGCTGCACACCGCGGTGCGTGGAACCGGTCCACATGTCGGTCAGCTTGTTGCCAAGTTCGGCGTGCCAGATCAGCGGGGGCATGTCGTCGATCGCGACCGTCATCCCGACGTGGTTCACCGGACTGTTCGTCAACGACTGGATCGCCCGGTCGGGCCCGGAGTGCCCCCGAAACAGCCAGATATCGCCGGTCCGAGTCTCGTCGAGAGCGCGCTCCAGAGACACCGTGCTTTCCTTCACAGGCGAAGCATAGGCAGACTCTGTCCATGCGAGGCATATGGAAGTTGGTCGGACTGGCCGGTGTCGCCGGCGTGGTGGCGGGTGGAGTGCTGGTGGCGCGTGATCAACGCAAGCGAAAGTCCTACACGCCCGACGACATCCGGGCCAGGCTGCACCAGAGGGCGGCCGAGGCCGGAGCCACCGAATAGCGAGTCATAACGACAGCGCGTACAGCCGGTAGGTGCCGCTGAAACCCTTCAGCTCCACGTCGCGACCGTCGTCGAACGCGATGCCATTCTCATCGCCGATGGCGTCACGGACCGGCTCACTGACCAGGACCTCGCCGCCGTCGGCCGCGGCAGCGACGCGGGCCGCCATCGCGACGTTGCGGCCGAACAAGTCCTCACCCCGGCGAACGGACTTGCCCACGTGGATGCCGATCCGGACGCGAATGCCGTCGCGCCGCTTGCCGAGTTCGCGCTGCACGTCGATGCCGCAGCGCGCCGCCTCCTCGGGTTGCGCGAACGCGATCATGAACCCGTCGCCCTGACTCTTGACCACATGGCCCGCATGCCGCTTCACGTGGCGGCTGACCATCCTGTCGTGCCGGTCGATCAACCGGACCCACGCCCGGTCACCGATCCGCTCGTTGAGCGCCGTCGACTCCTCGATGTCGGAGAACAGGATCGCCACGCGCCCGCTGGGGGCGAGCCGGGCCAGATCGGGGCGCTGCACCTCGGCCCAGTCGGCCAGGTCCTCGATCGACGAGCGGACCGCCGCGCCCAATCCGTCCTTGCGCAGGATGGTTGCGGTCTGCCACATGTTCTTGACGGCCTCCCTGCCGCCGGATAGCAGGTTGGCTCGGGTGTCGACGCGACGGCGAAGCTCGGCCAGCTGACGTTGGCCGCGCGTCAGCCGTGACCACAGGACGACGAGCGCGACGGCTTCGATCGCGGCGATGGCGCCGAGCACGTAGACCGCCATCATGGTTACCGTCACCGCACAAGTATTGGATGCTGAGGCCGTGATGCCCGACAAACCGCCCTATTACGAGAGCCGTTTCGTCCGCGCCAACCACCCCGACCAGGCCGTGGCGCTCTGGCTGCGGGAGACATTGCTCCTGCCGACGGTCGGCGAACCGGTGGCCGACGTGTGGGTCATGGTCTTCGACCCGGACGGTGCGGGCAATCGGGCGCTCAAGGTCGGGCACCCGCTGAGCCAGTCGGATTACCAGTACGACGAATGGACCGCGTGGATCGGCGACACCACGATCGACGACGTTTCCGCCAGGGGCACCGTCACCGGCGACGGCCGCTCTGCGGCGTGGGACCTGAGCATCGCCCCGGCGACGAGCCGCCCGTGAAGCTGCTCACCGAGCGCGGTTACCGGGCGCCGTTCCCGACCGCCAAGACACTGGTCCGGCACCCGCTCGCGACGTTCGACGGGCACGTGGAACTCGACGGCGCCCGGCTCGGGCTGCAGCACTGGACGGGCAGCGTCAACCACAACTGGGGTCGGCGCCACACGCCGGCCTACGCGTTCGGCCAGGTGTGCGGTTTCGATGGTGCACCCGAGTCAACCCTCGAGATCGTCACCGCCCACGCCGCCGTCGGACCCGTCTCGCTGCCGGCCGCGACGCTGTTCGTGTTGCGGCACGGCGGAAGCGAATTCGCCGCCCGATCGATCCTGGCCGCTCGTCGCACCCACGGAAGGTACCGACCCTTCTCTTGGTCGTTCGGGGGACGGGCCGGCGACGTGACGATGGAGGGCGAGATCACCGCCGAGCCCTCCGACGTGATCGGGTTGACGTATTTCGATACCGGCGGCGCGACGAAGTACTGCTACAACTCCGCGCTCGCTTCGTGCCGAATCCGCATGTCCGGGAATGTGTCCGGGAACGTCGAGCTCGTCGCCTCGCGCCGGGCCATGTTCGAGATCCTGTTGCCCGAGCCGCACGACACGGTGAAGTTACTGGCTTAGCCGAACGCGGCGGTGACGGTCGCCAGGTCGAAGTAGTCCCGCCACGCGGCGATGCGGCCGTCGCGCACCTCGAACACGCCCATCACCGGCAACGCGAGCTCTCCACCGTCGGTGCGTCGCATCACGTCTGTGCGCTCGTTCATCACGACGTCGCCCTGGCTGAACTGGCGGTGCACCTGAAAGTCGATGCCGTCGAATCCGTCGAGCATCACGGCGAGGAACCCCTTGATGGCCTCCTTGCCCTCCGCGGCGGGCATCGGAATGTTGTGGTAGACCGCGTCATCGGTGAACTGACTCAGGATCTCGTCGGGGTCGGGATTCGCCCACAGCTTGCAGAAGTCGGTCACCACGTCGTCAGGCGTCATGCCTTGATGAAACGCAACGAAGCGAGGTAAATCAATACCGCCAGCGCGGCCGACCCGACGGTGCTGAGGTCCACGCCGCCGGCGATCTCGGCAAGTGGCCCGACGTACAGCTCGGTGTTCACGGTCAGTAGGCCGAACCCCGCGCCCACGCTCCAGGCCACGACGGCGGGCACGTTCCAGCCGCCGGTGAACCAGTACTGGCCGCCGCGCCGGCCGTGCGCGAACGCCTGCAG
>NZ_JAVRPS010000689.1:0-3971 GCF_032162105.1 Mycobacterium sp.
GACGACGTAGTGACCGCCGGATTCGTCGGCGGTGGTGGTGATGCGGTGGGAGTTGGATCCGGCGTCCGGCTCGGTCAGCGCAAAGGCGAAAGTCAGCTTGCCGCTGGCACATCCGGGCAGCCAACGATTCTTCTGCTCCTCACTGCCGTGCCGGGTCAGAATCGTGCCGGTGATGCCCGGTGACAACAGCATCAGCAGCAGTGGGCAGCCCGCAGCACCGGTCTCTTCGAACACCGCGGTGAGTTCCTGCAGTCCCAGTCCGCCCCCGCCGTACTCCTCGGGCAGATGCACACTCAGAAAGCCGCGCTCCCCCAGTGCATGCCACAGCTCGGTCGCCGGCTCGCCGTTGGCGCACACCTTGCGGTAGTAGCTCGGGCCGAAGGACGCGGCGATGTCGAACACCGCCGCGCGTAGCATCTGTTCCTCGTCGGTGGCGTCGACCGCCAACCTCATCGGGGCGCTCATGGATGAACCTCTTCTCGGGGGCCGCGGCTGGCGTGCGGATCGTGCCGGTCGGACCGAACCTGCGCACGGCGGTATCGCGTCAAAAAGGCGATGTAGGCCAGCGAGACCACAACCTGCACCGCGATGACGGCGTAGTAGACCGCGGTACCGAAGCCCGGGTGCAGCGCCGGCAGCAGCAGCATCCCGAGTGAACCAGGACCGATCAACCCGGCCACGGCGAAGACCATGGATTGACCCGATGCGTTGCCACGACTGATGATCCACGGCACCAACGGCACCACCGTGACGATTGAGGTGGCGGTCAAGGTCACCAGAGTCAACGGATCATCCAGGACGGATTGAACCCACCACAGAATCACGAATGTGGCCACTTGCATCAGAAGGTAGGCCGAGACGAATGTCGTTCGGGTCAGCCCGGGAGCGATCTGCCGGTGCCCGTAGCGGATGAACTGCACGATCAGTACGACCTCGACACACACTGCGCCGAGCATGCCCACCCAGAAGACCTTGAAGTACCAGTGATCCACCACGTCGAACCATGTGGAGTAACGCAACGCGAACGTGAAGTCATGGGCGAAGAGGAACGCTGTCGTCACCGCGGGCACCGCTGGGATGCGGTCACGGCGACCGAGCCGCACGGCCTCGACGATCTGCACGAATCCGGTCGCCCAGGCAAATGCGGTCAACGTCATCACCCATGGAAGGTGGGTGTCGATCCGGGTGAGAACATCGCCGACGTCGTACATCAGAACGCACCTCTTCGATGCGCCTCCGACGCCGCGACCAGACCGTCGCTGTCGCCCCGGATCTCAAAATCGGCCGGATCGAACGCCAGCGTCTTGTTCCAGTACTCGAGGTAGGGCCACGGGTTGGTAATGACGATACGGCCTGCGTCGTTGCGGTAATAGGTGGTCATGCCCGGGTGGGACCACACGGTGTGTGACAGTGCCTCGTCGAGCGCTTCGTTGTAGTCGGCGTAACGTTCCTGTTTCGCCTCGACGTCGCTAAGATCGTGCAGCAGAAGGTATTCGAGTGCTTGCATGACGTAGCGAACCTGGAACTCGGTGCCGTGGATCGCGCTACCACCATGTCCGGCATTGGTGTTCGGGCCGTTGATGATGAAGAAGTTCGGGTAGTCGGGAACCGTGATGCCCAGGAAAGCGCGCGCATCGTCGGTGCCCCAGGTCTGGCCGCGCAGCGTTCTCCCCGACCGTCCACGGATGTCCATCGGGTAGAGCATCTGCAGGACTTTGAAGCCGGTGGCCATGACGATGACGTCGACCGGGTACTCGTCGCCGGCGGCGGTGATGATGCTGGTGTTGGTGGTGGCGCTCACCGGCTCGGTGACCAGCTCGACGTCGTTGCGCCGCAACATGTTGTACCAGCCGTTGTCGATCAGCGGCCGCTTGCCATACGGGGGGTAGTCCGGGACACAGGCGTCGACGAGATCGGTACGGTCGCCAAGCTGCTCGGTGATGTACTTGGTCAAGAACACCCGATGCCGGTCGTTGGTGGCGTTGATCGAGCGGTCCTGGTGGGGCCACTCGGGGTCGATCTGCAGTCCGGCGTGCAGCCGGTCGCTGAAGTTCCAGAAGCTGCGCAGCCGGTACCACGCCAGATAGAACGGGATGTGGTCGAACAGGATGTGCACTCGCTCTGAGACTGCGCGGTGATAGTTCGGGTGGGGGAGTGCCCATTGTTTGGACCGCTGGAACACGATGGTGTGCCCGGCTCGGTCGGCGATGGTGGGCACCAGTTGCATGGCGCTGGCGCCGGTTCCCACGACCCCGACGCGCTGACCGTCCAACGCGACGTCGCTGCGCCACTGCGCGGTGTGCAGAATCGGCCCAGCAAAGTTGTCCAGCCCGTCGATCGGCGGCAGCGAAGGGCGGTTGACCATGCCGACGGCCGAGATGAGGACGTGTGCAGTCAGCGTTTCGGTGCTGCCGCTGGTGTGGCGGACGTGGACGATCCAGCGGCGCGTGACGTCGTCCCACTCAGCGCACTCGACCTCGGTGTCGAACCTGATACGACGGCGCAGGTCCTGGGTGGTGGCCAGCTGGTTGAGGTAGTCAAAGACTTCACCGCCTTTGGCGAAGTACTTCGACCACCGACTATTCATGGCAAAGGTGAAGCTGTACAGGTGGCTGGGTGTGTCCACGCCTACGCCGGGATAGGTGTTCTCGAACCACGTCCCGCCGATGTCGCTGTTCTTCTCCACGACGGTGAAGTCGACACCGGCGGATTTCAGTTTGATCGCCGCACACAGTCCCGACAGCCCGCTGCCGATCACGATGGCCGACAGGCGTCCGGGATCCTCGACCTCGGAGAAGTCCACGTCGCGAGTCGCCAATCCGAGCTCCTCCGACAGGAGCTCGCCATATGTGGGCGGCACCTCCTCGGCCAGCGCGACACCGAGCATCCGTGCGACCTGTTCGGGTGCCAGGTGATGCGGCGTGAGTTCTCCTGCGTCGTAGAGCACGACCGCATCGAGTGCGGCGGCGCGGACCTGGCTCTGCAGGTCGTCGTCGAGTCCCCCGCTGTCGTTGTCGTCCAGGCCGATGGCACGTCGCGGCGTGAACGGCGGTTGTAGCCACCGTTGATCGCCGGTGAGCTGAACCAGCACCATGAGAAGGGTCGGGATATTGGCCTCACACAGCGCGTCGGCCAGCACGGCCGGATCGATCGGTGTGCCGTCGGGATCCATGTTGCGTCCTCCTGATTGCGCCTGTGGCCGCCCCTGACGGGTGCCGCGGATTCCGACCGAATCCTCTAGGATGTTAACTTACGTTATCAATCCGCTCGAGAGAAGGCAAAGGCCAGCAACTCGTCACGCAAACCCAGTTTACGTGTGCGATTAACTGATCACAACGTTGAGAAGAATGCTCGGAATTCGCGATGTGTAACGTACGTTAACGTCGTTTCGCGCGGCCTCCGCGCCGACGAAGTTCGCGAGCAGATCGTCGAAGCGGTCCCCGGCTTCGAGCATTGGGTAGTGCCCGCAGTCGTCGAGGACTTCCAGACGGGCGTGGGGTAGTTGTTGCTGAAGCCAGCGGGCACCCTTGGCGGAGTGAACCGGGTCAGCGTTCCCGATGATCTGCAATACCGGCATGGTGACGGACCCGATGTCGTCGATGAGGTCGGTGTTGAGCATCGAGCGGTAGCACGCCACCGCCGACCACGAGGGCATCTGCAACGAGCACCTCAGCAACCAGTCGAGCGCATCGTCACTGAGGGGCCGGTGGGCCGCCGAGCCCAGCGCCGCACGCCGCGCGGCAATGCGATCGGTGATTTCCGCCTCGATGAGCGGTGCTTCGAGGTCTTCGGCTGCGCGACCAAAGGGAAAGCGACCGCTGCGAGTAGCGCGGACTCCGTTGGATCCCACCAGCACCAGCCGTTCGACCCGGTCCTCACCGCTTAGGGCGGCGGCCTTGAACGCGACCTGTCCGCCGAACGACCAGCCCACCAGCGTGCAGGTTGTCACCTCGAGGGCATCGAGCACCGAC
>NZ_JAVRPS010000690.1:0-4866 GCF_032162105.1 Mycobacterium sp.
GCGGCAACACCGCGTCGGCCAGCGTCGGCATCGGGGCGCCCGTCTGAACGCGGGCGGCCTGGCGTGGTTGCAGGCGACTGGGAGTGCGCGTGCCCGCCTCGATCACGCCCATCACGGGAAGGCTGACCTCGCGGTCACCGCCATCGTCGACGTCATCACCCGGATCGACTCCGAGCACGTCGACGCTGCGCACGGCATATCCGTCGATGGCGGCCTGGTCGAAGCCGGGGAGCGGCCGTTCGGTGACGACTTCCTCGGCGCACATCAGACCCTGTGCCTCGGCAATGGCCACCCGCACCGGGCGTGGCGCCACCGCAGCAGCAGCTACTCGAGCCTGCTGGTCCTCGACCGAACGCACAGTGCGCCTTTCTGCAGTGCCATGGCCCGCGGCGCGCTCTTAGTGTTCGCCCAGGCCCAATCGCTCGACCAGCCAGCGCCGTAGCTCCGGTCCGTAGTCGTCGCGTTCCAACGCAAAGTCAACCGCAGCCTTGAGGTAGCCGCCGGGATTTCCCAGGTCGTGTCGGCGACCGCGATGGACCACGACGTGGACCGGATGGCCATCCTCGATGAGCAGGGCGATGGCGTCGGTCAGCTGAATCTCGCCTCCGACGCCGGGCTTCACCCGACGCAGCGCATCGAAGATCGCCCGGTCCAACACGTACCGACCGGCGGCGGCGTACGGCGACGGGGCGTCCTCGGCCTTCGGCTTCTCCACCATGCCCTTGACGCGCAACACGTTCGGATTCGCGGCGTCCGGCACCACCTCGACGTCGAACACGCCGTAGGCACTGATCTCCTCGGGCGGCACCTCGATGGCGCACAGCACCGAGCCGCCGCGCTTGACGCGCACCTTCGACATGACCTCGAGCACGCCGGTCGGCAGGACCAGGTCGTCGGGCAGCAGCACCGCGATCGCATCCTCGTCGGGCAGCAGCTTCTCCTCGACGCACCCGATGGCATGGCCGAGCCCGAGCGGCTCCTTCTGAACGACGGACTCGACCTTGATCAACCCGTGCGCGCGCCGCACCTTCTCCAGCATCACGTGCTTGCCGCGCGCCTCCAACGTGCCCTCGAGGATGAGATCCTCGACGAAGTGCGCGACCACGCCGTCCTTGCCCTCGGAGGTGATGATGATCAGGCGTTCGGCGCCGGCCTGCGCGGCCTCGGCAGCGACCAGCTCGATGCCGGGCGTGTCGACGACCGGCAGCAACTCCTTGGGTACCGTCTTGGTGGCAGGCAGGAATCGCGTCCCCAGACCGGCAGCGGGAACGACAGCGGTACGCGGAATCCGCACCTGAGCCCGTGTCTCCATCGTTCACACCATAACGTCATCCCCGGTTTGCGACCTCTTGAGGTTGGCAAGTCACAGAAGGTCCGTCGTTCGGATGTCATGGTGGGTTCGTGGATCCGACGACGAAGGCCGAATGGCGCGAGGCGGTGCTGCGGGCCCGCCGCCTGACCTCGCCCGCGCAGCGCCGGGCGGACGCCGACGCGCTGTGCGGGCATCTGCCCGCGCTGGTGCACGCCGGGGACACCGTCTGCGCCTATCTGCCGGTGGGTTCCGAACCCGGTTCGACGGCGATGCTCGACGCGCTGGCCGGGCTCGGCGTACGGGTTCTGCTTCCCGTCGCCCGCGAGGACGAGGCCGGGTTCCCCCTGCCACTGCAATGGGGCGAGTACCGCGCGGGTGGCCTGGTCGACGCCCGCTTCGGACTGCGCGAGCCCGGGCCGCCGTGGTTGGGCGTCGACGCGATCGCGTCCGCATCGGTGGTCCTGGTTCCGGCACTGGCGGTGGACCTCGCTGGCGTTCGACTCGGCCGCGGCGCCGGCTTCTACGACCGGTCGCTGAGCTCGGCCGATCCGGCCGCGCTGTTGGTCGCGGTGGTCCGCGACGACGAGCTGGTCGACCTGTTGCCAGGGGCCGACCACGACGTGCCGATGACCCACGCGCTCACGCCAGGCCTGGGTCTGGTCGCGCTCCGAGCGCACGGCTAGCAGCCGTCGAGCACCTCGGCCATGGCCCGCTTCTCCTTGTCCGACACCCACAGCCCGTAGGCGGTCTTCACCTCCACCTGGCGGCCGACGAACTGGCAGCGGAACCCCACGTTTGGCGGCAGCCAACCCGCGGCGTCGCGAAATGCCTTGTCGAAGTTGCCCTTTGCGCTCACGGCCAACAGGTTGCGCGGATCGTTGGCGAAGTCGCGGCGCCGCTGGTCGTCCCAGTCGCGGGCGCCCTTGTACCAGGCGTCGGCCAGTGCCACCACGTGGTCGATCTGCACGGCGTCCGACGTCGTTCGTCCGCGGACGAAGGCGATCGTCTCGCCGCGGTACGGGTCGTGCAGCGTGCCGCGCTGGGCGAGGCAGGTTCCTGGACGCACGGTGAGGTCGACGAGATCGCGGCGCAGCACGTCGTCGCGGGTGTTGCAGCCGTTGTGGCCGAACTCGACGCCGACGTCGTCGCTCCACGCCTCGCCGAACCGGTACCTGGCGAAGTCGGTGTGCCGGTCCCACCCCTTCACCGGCAGCCGCCGAAGGTTCTCCCTGACCTGGTCGTATCGGGCCGAGCCCTGAGACGACGGCGCGTCGGGCGGTACCGCTAGCATCGAGTCGCTGCGGAAGTGCAGCCAGCCGGCCACTGCGACGCCGACCGCGACGATCGCCACCAGAACGGGAATGACGCGGCCCACATAGCGGTTCTAGCACTTGCGCCGGTAGAGTGCTAAGAAGTTTGACCATCTCGGAGGTTTGCGTGCCGACCTATTCCTACGCGTGTACTGAATGCGACAACCGCTTCGACGCGGTGCAGGCGTTCAGCGACGATGCGCTGACCACGTGCCCCAAGTGCGCCGGCCGGCTGCGCAAGCTGTTCGGCTCGGTGGGCGTGGTGTTCAAGGGCAGCGGCTTCTACCGCAACGACAGCCGCGAGGCCGCGAAGAGTGCGGCCGGCAGCTCGTCCAACGGGTCGGCCAAGACCAGCGAGTCCGCCGGCTCCTCGTCATCCGAATCGTCCTCGACGCCCTCTTCGTCTAGTTCGTCGTCTTCGTCCGGTTCGGACTCCTCATCCAGTTCCAGCTCGTCGAGCTCCGGCTCGTCGAACGGCAAGAGCTCGAGTTCGAGCAGTAGCTCCACCCCCGCTGCCGCCAGCTCCTAACCGAAGTTATCCACAGGCCCGGCCGTCGCCGGGGTTGGAAAGCCGCGCCTCCCACTTAACGTGGGCGCATGGGGGAATCGCTCAATCCGTCGCCGGCGAGCCGGCTCGCGCAGGCGCTTCGACCGGACTGGACGCGGACCGCGGCGGCCCGCCGGGTGACCGCGGGTGCACTCGTCGTGTTGGCGGGGGTGGCCGCGCTGCGTCCCGACCCCGCCGATGGCCGCGCCGACGTCGTCGTCTTCGCGCACGACCTCGCACCCGGCGTGGAACTCACTGCGGCCGACCTTCGAATCGAATCACGTTCGAAGACAACCATTCCCGACGGCTCTCAAGCCGACCCGGCCACGCTGGTGGGGTCGACCCTGGCCGGACCTGCCCGCCGCGGGGAGGTGATCACCGACGTCAGACTGCTCAGCCCGCGACTCGCCGAGGCCACCGCAGGCCCGGACGCACGGGTGGTGCCGCTGCGGCTCGCCGATGCCGCCTTACTCGACCTGATCCGTCCCGGAGACGTGGTGGACGTGCTGGCCGCCGATTCCGCGACACCCGGCGGCGCCGTCGACGAGCAGCCTCATGTGGTGGCGACGGACGCCGTCGTGGTCCTGGTCTCCGAGGAGGTCACCTCACCCGGCAGGGGTGACGACAGGGTGGTGCTGGTGGCCCTCCCCGCTCACACGGCAAACGAAGTGGCAGGTGCGTCGTTGACGCAGGCCGTCACGCTCACCCTGCATTGAGTCTCAGTGCGGGGGCGGCGGAACCGGCGTGGTGGTCGGTGCACCGGATCCGTGCCCGATCGCATCCATCACCATGTCGGCCAGTTCGTCGGACGTCGACCCTGGCGGCGTCGGCGCAGGAGTCGACGGCTGTGCGCCTGCCGTGCCTCCCGCCAGACCCGCAAGGCCGATCGACACCATCACCGCGGACACCAGCAACCGCATCGGCACTCGTTGACTCCAGATCCTCTACGCGTGAACGGATTCCCCGAAGCTAGCACCGTCTTGGGGCCTCCGCAGCGTCGGCCTTACTAACGTTGCACCTCTGGACAACCACCCGTCACGCATGGAAGGGATCCGCTCGTGTTGAAGGGCTTCAAGGAGTTTCTCTCTCGCGGCAACATCGTCGACCTGTCGATTGCGGTCGTCATCGGCACCGCGTTCACCGCGCTCGTGACCAAGTTCACCGAGAGCATCGTGCAGCCTCTGATCGACCGCATCGGTGCCGGCAGCGGTTCGGAGTACGGCATCCTGAAGATCGGCATCGGCGGCGGCCAGACCATCGACCTCAACATCCTGCTGTCGGCGGCCATCAACTTCATCCTCGTCGCGGCGGTGGTCTACTTCCTCGTCGTGGCCCCGTACAACCGGCTCCGCAAGAAGGGCGAAGTGGAGCAGGCTCAGGACACCGAGTTGAGTCTGATGACCGAGATCCGCGATCTGCTGGCCGACGGCGGCAGCGGCAAGCACGTCACCGGCCCCGGCACCGGACCCAGCCCCGACACTGCCGAGACGACGAGCGCCGACAAGTAGCAGCCCGCCCAACACGCAAACAGCCCCCGGCCGAAGCCGGGGGCTGTTTTCGTTTGAACCAGGGAGTTAGTTCATGTTCCAGGGTTCGCCGTAGGTGGTGACGCTGTCGCCGGTGGAGGCGATCAGTCGGGCGAACGGACGCAGGAGCACACCGCCGGCAGCGCCGGTCACCGTGCCGTGCGCGTTGGA
>NZ_JAVRPS010000691.1:0-26855 GCF_032162105.1 Mycobacterium sp.
ATGCGGCTGACGTGGTCGAGGACGAATGTCGGTGTGCCGTCGACGTATCCGGTCAGCGTCGAGCGCATCGCGGCGATCGTGCCCGCCGCGATGTGACCAGTCGGGGTATCGAAGGATTCCTCGGCGGGGATGCGTTCGACCGTCTCGGCGATGTCGTCGATGCGCGTCCCGAGTCCGGTGGCGATCTGATGCAGTACGGGACCCCAGCCGAAGGTGAAGACGCCCGGAGTGGCGGCGAACGCGGCGAATTCGGGCGGTTGGCCGAATCCGAGGATCTCGTAGACGGCGGCACGGTCGGGGTAGGTGCCGTAGTTGAACATCTCGGTCATCCGGATCGAGTCGATGTTGCGTGACACGCCCGACAACGCCAGCGGCAGAACGTCGTTGGCGAATCCCGAGTCGATCCCCGTGGTGAAGAAGGAGACCCCGCCGGCAAGGGCCGCGTCGCGGAGCGGATCCGTGAATGCTGAATCGACCGCGTTTGGATAGACCAGGGGCACCACCGAGCACGACACCACGTTCTTGCCCGCCCGCAGGATCGACACCATGTCGGCGACGGCTTCCAGCGGCCGCAGGTTCGCGGCAGCGGCGTACACCACCACCTCGGCATCACCGTCGAGCATGGCGGCGGCGTCCTTGGTTGCGGCGACGCCGACCGCGCCGATGCCGCAGAGTTCGCCGGCGTCGCGTCCGGCCTTGGCATCGCTGTGCACCACGAGGTCGGTCAGTTGCAGTTCCGGGTGGTCGATGACGGCGCGAAGGGCGATGACTCCCATGGATCCGGGACCCCACACTGCGACTTTGATGCTCATTGATCTCCTAATATTAGGAACTCTTCATGTACTATCTGGACGGATAGTAGGGAGATCTTCGTGACGGTGTCAACGGGCGCGTCCCGCAGGCCATCACCGCCGAGCCGGCGGGTGATGGATGTGCTGCAAGCGCTTGCTGATTCACCCGACGGCCTGAGCTCGGCGCAGCTTGCCAAGCAGTGCGCCATCACCACCTCGACGTGCGCGTTGGTGCTCGCCGAACTGGAGCAGGGCGGTTGGGTCGCGCGCCGCGACCGCCGTTACGGCCTGGGCAGCGGCCTGTTCGGACTAGTGCACGGACTGCGATCGCAATTCCCGCTCCTCGACCGCGGCCGCGACGCCCTTACCGCGCTGCACGACAGCCTCCGAGCCGGATGCTCGATGTCGAAGATCACCGACCAGCACCTGATCACCGTCGATGCGGTAGGCCACCACACCGACGGGGAACATGCCGTCGGGCAGCGGTTTCCGATCGATCCACCATTCGGACTGGTCGCGATGGCCTGGCGCGACGACACCGCCATCGACGACTGGCTGCGCCGTATCACGCCGCGACAAACGCCGCGCGACATCGAGCAGCACCGCCGGGTGCTCGCCGACATCCGGAAGCGTGGCTACGGGGCCTGGCGGTTCGACGACGCCCACGCCTCCCTGCACGACCGACTCACCACCGTGCTCGCGTCGCTGGAACCCACCTCCGCGGTGACCCGCCAGCTCGGCAACCTCATGACGATGGTGACGTTGCAATCGGTGACCTCGACGTTGGAAGCAGACTTACCCACAACGGAATTCGTCGTGCTGCCGATCTTTGGACGTGACGGCCAGCCGGAATACCAGATCGAGATACACCTCGGCCGCACCGATGCCCTGACCCTCGAGGCGTTGAACGCCGCACTGGCCGAGCCGCAACGGCTGCTCGCCGCGCCGACGTGACTCGTGACGAAGTGACCTGCGCCAGCGCGGGGCCTGTCACGATGGGCACATGGTCGAGCGCGATCGCGACGAGTCCGGCAGGCCTCGAAACACCCGGCCGCGCGACGCCATGGGCCGACCACTTCCGCCGGGCAGCGAAGGCATTCCGCGCATCCCGGATGAACTCGAGCTAACGCCGGCCGCAACGCTGGCCTATGCCCAGGATCTGCTGGACCGGGGTCTGGCGTTCAACGCCCACGAGGTGCTCGAGGCCGCATGGAAGAACGGTCCCGAGAATGAGCGGTTGCTCTGGCAGGGACTTGCCCAGCTCGCGGTCGGCATCACCCACGTCCAGCGCGGCAACCCCAAGGGTGCGGTAGCCGTACTTCGGCGCGCGTCCGGCCGTCTCGCCGACGCCGGTGTGGTGCCGCACGGCATCGACGCCGCGGGGCTGGCCGTCTGGGCCGATGCGCTCGTCGACGATCTCGCGGCCGGCACCGGGATCACGTCGCAGCGGCTGGCGCCCCATCTGATGGTCCAGTCCAGGTGACGCCGCGCGCAAAGGGCAGGTGCGGGAGGTTCGCCGGCCATGGTTACCGTAGAACGGTCCACGATCACCCACATTCGACTAGGCGGTCTCGATGCGACGCGAACTTCCCGACGTAGTCATCACGGGAGTGGCGCTGACCAGCGCACTGTCGATTGACGCCGAAGACACCTGGACGGCTCTGCTCGACGGCCGCAGCGGCATCCGCACGCTGACCGCCCCGTTCGTGGAGGAGTTGGATTTCCCAACGCGCATCGGGGGTCCGATACACGAGGACTTCGACGGCGAATTGACTCGGGTGGAGCTGCGACGTCTGTCCTACCTGCAGAAGATGGCCCTGGTGCTGAGCCGCCGCGCCTGGCTGCACGCAGGGTGTCCCGAAATCGACCCGACTCGTCTCGCCGTGACGGTGGGCACCGGGTTCGGAAACGGCGAAGAGGTGCTCCTCGCTTACGTCGCCATGCGCGAACGGGGCTTGAAGGCGGTCTCACCCCTTGCGGTCCAGATGTTCATGCCCAATGGGCCTGCCGCGGCGATCGGATTGGATTTGGCGGCGCGGGGAGGTGTGTCGGCGCCGATGGTGGGTGACGCCTCCGGTGCAGCAGCCATCGCCCAGGCGTGGCAGCAGATCGTGTTCGGTGATGCCGACATCGTGATCTGTGGCGGCGTCGAATTCCCGATCCAGGGGGTGCCTCTCGCGGCGTACGGCCAGATCGACGGCATCCTGTCCACCGACAATGACGACCCCGTCGGTGCCTGCCGACCGTTCGACCAGGACCGAACCGGCATGGTCTTCGGTGAGGGTGGTGCGCTGCTGATCATGGAGACCGAAGAGCATGCCAAGGCCCGCGGCGCCAGCATCCTCGCCCGCGTGTTGGGCGGGTCCGTTACCTCCGACGGCTACGACGTGATGGCCTCGGACCCCGATGCCGAACAGGAGGCGTCCGCCATCCACCGGGCGATCGAACTGGCAGGCCTGACGCCCGCTGACATCGATCATGTGAACGCCAGCGCCGCGGGCACCCGCGACGGTGATCTCGTCGAGGCCACCGCGCTGCAGAAGGTCTTCGGCACCCACCGCCCCGCCGTCTACGCCCCCAAAGCCGCTCTGGGCAACACCTTCGGGTCTGCAGGCGCTGTCGAGGCGGTGCTCACCGTGCTGGCGCTACGTGACGGCGTCGTGCCCCCGACCCTGAACCTGCGCCACCTCGACGTGCGGATCGACCTCGATGTCGTCACCGAAGAGGCCAGAAAGGCCGACTACCGATACGCGCTGAGCGACACGTTCGCCTTCGGCGGTCACAACGTCGCATTGGTATTCGGCAAGTACTGAGGCCTGTTGACTGAGCCTGTCCTGCTTACACTTTGAGGACAGGGGTGAGTGCGGCGTCACGTATTTGTTCGTCGCGCGTCGCAATGGTCAAGTTGCGCCGAGCAGCCTGGGCCACGATCACACGGTCGAACGGGTCGTTGAGTTCCCATGGCAGGCGGCCGGCGAGGATCGCATCGGTCGCCTCGATGGGTAGTTCCGTCGCGGTCATATCGGTCATGACGTCCGACCACGCCGACAGCAACGGCTCACCGTCCAGGCGGCCCAGTCGGGCCTTGATCGCTATCTCCCACGCCGACGCTGCCGAGACCCAGACCGTGCAGCTCGCTTCGGAAAGCACGTCACGCGCGGTCTGGGACACTTTCTCGGGCGTGGACACCAACCACAGCAAGGTGTGGGTGTCGAGGAGGACGGCATGGGGCGCCGCGGCACGCCGCCCGCGCGTCATGAGTCTCCTTCCCACGCGGCGATTTCCGAGTCCGGCAAGGGGTCGTCAAACCCATCGGGAACAGACAGGTTCGGCAGCTGGCCGAACCGCCGCGGCGTTTCCTGCGCGGGCATCAGGATCGCGACAGGCCGACCGTGGTTGGTAATCGTCACCGACGTGCCCGTGCGCTCGACCTCGGCGAGGAGGGCGTTGAGCGTGGCCTTGGCCTCCGTACTGGTGATGGTCTTCATCCATTCAGAATAGCGGCCATAGACTAGTCTGACTAGTGTCACTAGTCAGATCATCTGGCGCCAGCCCAATCCCGACGAATGCGTTCGGCGGCAGGCGAATTCAGATCCCGCAGGCGCGTTCCAGGTCGGCCAGGGAATCCTCGAGATGCCCGAGCAGCCGCTGCAGGTGAGGCACGCTGCGCCGGCAGCCGACCAGGCCGAAGTCGAGGTTGCCTGCGGTGTTGGTCAGCGTGATGTTGAGTGCTTGGCCGTCCAGTGCGATGGAGAGCGGGTAGTTGCCGTCGAGTCGGGCGCCGTTCCAGTACATCGGCTCTCGCGCACCGGGCACGTTGGAGATGACGATGTTGAACGGCGGCGGCGCTGACGTGACGAAGCCGGGCACCACGGCAAGGGCGACGCCGAAGCTGAGGAACGCCGACAGCGCCAGCGCCTGCGTGCGCGGGAGTTCGGCGAACACCTTCTTGTTGGCGCGCATCGACCCACTGATGGCCTCGAGCCGTTTGGCGGGGTCCTCGATGTCGGTGGCCAGGTTGCACAGAATCGTGCCGACCATGTTGCCGCCGGCGTCCTGCTCGTGCTCGGAGCGCAGGCTGACCGGGACCATGGCGACCAGCGGGGCGTCCGGCAGCGCCTCCCGCTCACTGAGGTAGGCGCGCAGCGCACCCGAGCACATCGCCAGGACGACGTCGTTGACGGTCGTTCCGGTGGCGTTCTTGACACCCTTGATGCGGGCGAGTGGCCAGGACTGCGCGGCCGCGCGCCGTGCGCCACCGATGGGCACGTTGAACATCGTCTTGGGCGCCCGGAACGGCAGGGTCAGCTGCTGTTCGATCAGCGCTGCCCTGGCCAGCGAAAGAGTCGAGGGGGCCAGTGCGGCAATCGATCCCGCCACGTCGGCCAGTGACCGCAGCGCTGACCGCGAGGGTCCCGCCTTCCTCGGCTTCGGCCCGAGCGTCCACGGCACCCGGGTCTCGCGGTCGTCGGGGTCCGGCGACATCGCCCGGATCGTGAGGCGTTGGGCGGAGACTCCGTCGAGAAGCGAGTGGTGGATCTTGGTGTACACCGCGAAGCGGCCGTCGCTGAGGCCTTCGACGAGGCTTGCCTCCCACAGCGGCCGATGCCGGTCGAGCAGGGTGCCGTGCAGGCGCGAGACGAGTTCGAGCAGGTCGCGCACCCGGCCGGGACGCGGCAAGGCCGACCGGCGCAGGTGGTAGTCGATGTCGACG
Source organism: Mycobacterium sp. (assembly GCF_032162105.1). Lineage (GTDB taxonomy): Bacteria > Actinomycetota > Actinomycetes > Mycobacteriales > Mycobacteriaceae > Mycobacterium. Next base: position 5,506 of record NZ_JAVRPS010000691.1, read on the forward strand.
TCGTCGTCGAACGCCCAGGCGACGTTGGAGATGCCGCCGAGCATTCTGCCCGGATGCTTGCGGAACGTCGGCTGGACGTCGTCGTTCTTGACGATCGTTTCGTACAGGTCGCGGACGAAGTCGGGACCGGCGTCGCTGGGCGGCAGAAACAGCTGTAATCCTGCGACGTGCATTGGATGCTCACGGGATTCGCCAAGCAGGAACATCGAGTCCGTCGGCGAGATCAACTTCATGAAAGTGACGTTACTCACGTTGCGTGGTTCGCAGTCAGGACAACCTCAAATGTGGGCCAGAAAAATTACCCGCCGGTAGTCTCGGTGCATAGGGAAGGCAGGTTCTAGTGACCGCATCCAAGATGATCGACATTCACGGCGAGCAGTTCGCAGTCATCGACGAAGGCGAAGGCGAGGCGCTGCTGCTGATCCACGGGATGGCCGGAAGTTCGCAGACGTGGCGCGCCGTCCTGCCCCAGCTGGCCAAGAAGTACCGCGTCATCGCTCCCGACCTGTTGGGGCACGGGCAATCGTCGAAGCCGCGCACCGACTACTCGTTGGGCGCCTTCGCGGTCGGGCTGCGCGACCTGCTCGACGAACTGGGGGTCGACTCGGCGACGGTCGTCGGCCACTCGCTTGGCGGCGGCATCGCGATGCAGTTCCTCTATCAGCACCCCGACTACTGCCGCCGCCTGATTCTGATCAGCAGCGGCGGCCTGGGCCCCGACGTCGGCTGGATCTTGCGGTTGCTCGCAGCGCCCGGCGCCGAACTTGTCATGCCGGTCATCGCCCCGTCGCCGGTGCTACGCGCCGGGAACTCGGTGCGGGGGTGGCTGAGCTCGCTCGGTCTGCGTTCGCCGCGCGGCGCAGAGATCTGGAACGCATACTCGTCCTTCTCGGACCGAGAGACCCGTGAGGCGTTCCTGCGCACCCTGCGCTCGGTAGTCGACTACCGGGGCCAGTCGGTGAGCGCGCTGAACAGGCTGAATCTCCGCGCCGACCTGCCCACGCTGGCCATCTGGGGAGAACAGGACGCCATCATCCCGGTCGACCACGCCTACTCCGCGCTGGAGGCCAGGCCGGACTGCCGTGTCGAGGTGCTCCCCGACGTCGGGCACTTCGCGCACGTCGAGGCGCCCAACGAAGTGGTCGACCTCATCGACGACTTCATCGCCACGACGAGCGCTGCCCCGTTGCACCAGGTGGCGCAGGGCCACCCGCAGTAGTTTGATGCCCGCGTGGCGGGTATCCGTGCGGGGTGAGTGCCACCGCCGTACTGGTGATCGACATGCTGAACACCTACGACCATCCCGACGCCGAGGCGCTCGCCGCGAGCGTCGCTGAAGTCATCGGCCCGATTACGCAGTTGATCTCGACGGCTCGCGACCGGGACGACGTCGAACTCATCTACGTCAACGACAATCACGGTGATTTCAGCGCGGGTCGGCACGAACTCGCCAGGGCAGCCTTGCACGGCGAGCGCCCTGAGCTCGTCAAGCCGATCGTGCCTGACGCCGACTGCACGTTCCTGACGAAGGTCCGCCACAGTGCGTTCTATGCCACGCCACTGGATTACCTCTTGGGCCGGCACGAGACCGAGCGCATTGTGCTCGCCGGCCAGGTCACCGAGCAGTGCATCCTCTACAGCGCCCTGGACGGCTACATCAGACATCTCGAAGTCGTGGTTCCGCCGAACGCCGTAGCGCACATCTTCCCCGAGCTGGGCGAGGCCGCGCTGAAGATGATGGAGCGCAACATGGGTGCCGACCTGACTCCGGTGGAGAAATGCCTGTGACAGCGGGCATTTCGGCCCGAGGCCCGTCGCGAACGCAAGCAAAGTAGGGCTGTCATGCGACTTCGTCGAAGCGTGCTCTCCAAGCCCGGCATCACACGACAGCGCCGCGGCAAGGGGTTCACGTATTACACGCCCGATGGCGAGCCTCTCGATGACGACGTCGCGTTGCAGCGCATCAAGGAGCTGGTGATCCCGCCCGCGTGGAAGAAGGTGTGGATCAGCCCGTACCCCAACGGACACATACAGGCCGTCGGCACTGATGTCGCGGGCCGTCGCCAGTACCTGTATCACCAGAAGTGGCAGGACGAGCGGGCCGAGGAGAAGTTCGACCGCGTCCTGGAAATGTCGAAGCGGCTACCCGAGTGGCGAGCCCGGGTGGCCGCCGATCTGCGGGGACGCGGTCTGCAACGAGAACGCGTGCTGGCGTTGGCGCTGCATCTGGTGGACCTGGGCTACTTTCGCGCCGGGGGCGAGCAGTACGCCGAAGAGAACGAGTCCCACGGACTGGCGACGTTGTTGTGCGACCACATCACGCTGCGCGGCGCCGTCGTCGCGTTCGACTATCCCGCCAAGAGCGGGGTGCGCCGGAGCCTGGAAGTCGAGGACGCCGAAGTCGTGCGGGCGGTGCGTTCACTCCTGCGCCGGCCAGATCGCACTGAGAGGTTCCTGGTGTGCCGCGAGGGAAGCGACTGGGTGAACGTGCAGGCCGACGCCCTCAATGCGCGGTTCAAGGAACTGATGGGCGACGACTACAGCGTCAAGGACCTACGTACCTGGCACGGCACGGTGCTGGCTGCCGAAGCCTTCGTCGACGCCGACCCGCCGGTGTCGAAGGCGGTGATCAAGCGCGTCGAGTCGGCGGTGATGAAGGAGGTTGCCGAGGCCCTCGGCAACACCCCCGCCGTGGCGCGGGGCTCGTACGTGGATCCACGCGTGGTCGCCGGATATGAGACCAGCGTGACGATCGCCGCCGCATCCAGGCGCGCGCGTCGTAGCAGGGACGTCGAGAAGCGACAGGCAATCCTGGACAAGGCCACTCGATCGCTCATTCAACGCGTTGCCACCAGCTGATTCCCGTCGCTGAAGGCCCGGTGACCCGACTGATGCGGATCGGTGGTGTTTCGTGGCGGCCGTTGTCGGGAAGACGTTTGACGGGTCCGGAGAACCGGGCGCGTACCTAGGAAGGGAGCGATACATGGCTCAGCGCAACGGAGTCGAAGAGGCCGTCGAAGGCGTCGTCGAAGGCGTCAAGGGCAAGGCCAAGGAGGTCATCGGCAAGGTGACCGATCGCGAGGATCTTCACCGCGAAGGCAAGGCCCAACAGGACAAGGCCGACGCGCACCGCGACGCGGCGAAGAAGGAAGCGGAGGCCGAGAGCGCCCGCAGCGCCGCCAAGGCGAATGAGGCCCGCGAGGCCGCCGAGCAGTAGGGCGGTGCGGAGGCCCGGCTCGAGGAGATGAGCCGGGCCTTCTGCTGCGTGAAAACCCATGGTGAACAACGTCACTGCACCACCCGTCAACGAAAACTGGAACGCCCTCTGGACATCGCAGTTCGGTCACTGGATCACCGCCAAGGGACTGCACATCGTCTTGGTTCTGGCCAGCGCGTGGATCGCGACACGGGTGATCCGCTGGATCGCCAACAAGATCAGCCGCAGGCTGGACGAGGCCGTCGAGGACGGTTCCGCCGTCCGGTCCGAGTCGGTCAAGCACCGCCAAGCCGTCGCCTCGGTGATCTCCTCCGTTGCGGTCGCGGTGCTGTATGCCGTTGTGGCCGTGGACATCGTCGACACACTTGGCCTACCCGTCGGTTCGCTCGTGGCACCGGCGGCCGTGCTGGGTGCGGCTCTCGGCTTCGGCGCACAGCGCATCGTCCAGGATCTGCTGAGTGGTTTCTTCATCATCACCGAAAAGCAGTACGGTTTCGGTGATCTGGTTCGACTCACCATCAACGGCTCGTCAGAGGACGCGCGCGGCACGGTCGAGGACGTCACGCTGCGCGTCACGAAGCTTCGGACCAGTGACGGTGAGGTGTACACCGTGCCCAACGGGCAGATCGTGAAAGCGCTGAACCTGTCCAAGGACTGGGCGCGAGCGGTCATCGACATCCCGGTACCGGTGTCGGCCGACCTCAACCGGGTCAACGAGGTGCTTCGCGGCGTCTCGGCCAGCGCCATGACGGACGACACCTTGCCGGATCTGTTGCTCGACGAGCCGTCGTTGATGGGGGTCGAAAGCATCGGCGTGGACACCATCAAACTTCAGATGGTGGCTCGCACCCTCCCTGGCAAGCAGTTCGACGTCGGCAGGCGACTGCGCGTGCTGGTGGTCGCTGCGCTGCGCCGCGCCGGAATCGCCAGTGGCGCACCGACTGTCGATGCAGGTTGACGAACTCCGATGTGCGGCTGGCTATCTGTCGAACGACAGCGCCAGGATTGCGATGGCGATCAGAAGGATCGCCCATGCGACCGCTGGTACCAGGAACCCTCGCGCGCGCCGGGCGGTGAGGAACGACAGCGCGATCGCCACCGCAGGGACGACGGGCGACCCGTACATGATCAGACCGAACACGGTCTCTCCCGGTCCCAGCCGGCTGCACGCTCCCTCCGTGCAGGACGCGGTGCCCAGCACCTGCAGGTAGGAATAGGCGACCACGGCAAGCGCGCCAGGGATGGTCAGCAGCGCGAGAGTCCAATTGACGACCGCGCGTCTGGTATGGGGCTGCGTTTCGGCCGCGTTTGCGCCGTCATCGGCGCGCTCTTCGTGTCTGACGTCTGCTGCGGACATGGCGGCCGCCTCCCGAATCGGTACTGAATCTGGTTACGGCATACCCGGCGGGTAGGCAGCGAAACCGCGATGTTTGGCGGGCTTGGCGTAGGGAAATGTGATTGTCATGGCCGAGACACTTCAACGCGAGCGCGCGTACCCGGTGCCAAGACTCGACGGCGTGGTGGCTCCCGCAAGGACGCGCTCGTCACCGGCGCAACGCGCCGTGACCGTTTACCTGGGTGAGCAGATCGACCGCATGGTCTCGGGGGATGCCGAATTACGCAGAGGCGTCGACCCGATTCACGACACCAGGGTGGCGATCCGCAGGGTGCGCGGCACCTTGCGCGTGTTCGCGAAACTGTTCGACCGCGCCGCCACGACCGAGATCGAATCCGAGCTGAAGTGGTTCGCGGCTGTGCTCGGCGAAGTTCGGGACTGCCAGGTGCAGCGCAAACGGTTCGGGGACGCGCTCGATCGGCTTCCCGACGATTTGATCCTCGGTCCGGTGCGGTCCGACATCCGGAACACTCTGCTCGGCATGGAAGGCCCAGCCCGTAGACGCGTGACCGACGCGATGGATTCCGAACGCTATCTGGGCATGATGGCCGTGCTGCGTCGGTGGCGGACCGAGCCGCCCCTCCAGGACGGGTTCGGTGTGGACGAACTGCGCAAGCGCTTCAAGAAGGCCCGGCGCAAGGCGGACCGGCGTCTGGTCGCCGCCGTCGGTGATGGTCAGGACGTCGCGCTGCATTCGGCCCGTAAGGCTGCGAAGCGTGCCCGGTACGCGGGGGAGCTGGTCGGCGCCGTGCGGCCGCAGGCCAGTCGGAAGGCGAAGGCGTACAAGAAGGTTCAGAGCGTTCTTGGCGATCATCAAGACACCGTGGTGGCGCGGGATGTGCTGCGCCGGATGGCGGCTGGTACTGGCTCGTCTCGGGACCAAAACGGATTCACCTACGGCCTGCTGTATGCGCGCGAACAGCGGATAGCCGCGAAAGCGGGTTCGAAGGCAAATGAATTGACCAAGGAGGGACACTCATGAGCAACGTCTTGGAAGGCAAGCGGATTGCGATCCTGGCAACCGATGGAGTCGAGCGACGTGAACTCGACGAACCGGTCGAGGCGGTGCACCAGGCCGGCGGTGACACCGAACTGTTGTCGCTCCATTTGGGCACCATCGACGCACGGGATCACGACCTCCAACCGGCTGGCGAGTTTCGCGTGGACCGGGAGGTCGGCGACGCCGCTGTCGACCAATTCGACGGACTGGTGATTCCCGGCGGCACCGTCAACGCCGACAAACTTCGCCTCGACCGATCGGCGATCCAGTTCGTGCACGACTTCGTCGAATCGGGCAAGCCCGTTGGGGTGATCTGCCACGGACCGTGGACGCTCATCGACGCGGGAGTGGCCGAGGGCAGAACCCTGACGTCGTATCCGAGCGTGTGGACCGACCTGCGCAACGCCGGAGCCCATCCGGTCGACGAGGAGGTCGCCGTCGACGGCAACCTCATCTCCAGCCGATCGCCGGACGACCTGCCCGCGTTCTGCAGGGCGATCGTCGGCCGGTTCGCGAGCGGTTAGAGCCAGCAGAGCGAAGGAAACACCATGTCTGTGACTGCATTCCAGGACCTATCGATGGCCGACCGCGACCGCGAGTGGGATGGTGCGGCAGCCGAGAAGCGCGTCCGGAAATGGGCGAACGCGACCGACGAGCCCAACGAGAAGTACCGCAACGCGCACGTCTGGTACGACAGCGACAAGAAGCAGAACTTCACGGCGTACAAACTGCTGATTGCCGATGTGGTGAACGGGCGGTTGGTGGCAGTGCCACACGGCGTGATGGCCGCCGGCGCGGTTCTGCAAGGCTCACGGGGTGGGGTCGACGTCCCAAAGGGCGATGTCGACCGAATCAAGAGCCACCTGGCGAAGTACTACCGCAAGATGGATGACACGCCCCCGTGGGAAGCGGACTAGCGGCGTGGTGTCCGCGCCTCGGCACCAGTCTGGCCAATCGCCGTGCCCGCGTCCAATGTCACGCCGCGACCCGTTTCCGCCCATCACCTGCGGCGTAGCCCACGACATGCGCGGGTATGCCGGTGACCTACCGGACCACATCGAAGGAGCACGAGGTCACGTCATGCCGAGCGTCAGCCTGGTTCATCGCGCGAGGACGAATCGGTGACGACGTTCGAACGAGCCGTCGTGGTGATCCCCGCCCACAACGAGGCCGCGCGCCTACCGAATTGTCTGAAAGCGGTGGTGACGGCGGCGGCGTGCTCGTCGATGCCGGTTCTGACCGTGGTGGTGCTCGACGCATGTGACGATTCCAGCATCGACCTCGCAGGTCGATTCGGCAGCGACGTGCACTTCATCGAGGTCGACGCCCGCAACGTCGGGACTTCACGCGCTGCGGGCTTCAGTTACGCGCGATCGTCATGCGGCATGGAGCATACCGACGAATCCCGCATCTGGTACGCCACGACGGACGCCGACACCCACGTCGACCCGGACTGGTTGATCCGCCAGACCGCGTCGGGTGCCGACATGGTCGTGGGTGTGGTTCGCGTCGCCAACTGGCGCAACCTGCCCGCTGCGGCGGTGCGCCGCTACCTGAACGCGTACCGCTCGAAGCGCCGCCTGGACGGCCGCGGCCACGGCCACGTCCATGGCGCCAACCTTGGTTTTCGGGCCGAAGCCTATTGGCGGGTCGGCGGATTCGCCGATCTCCCCACCGGTGAAGACGTCGACCTGGTCCGGCGCTTCGAGGAGCAGGACTTCGTCATCGACCGCGACGAGCGGCTGTCCGTCACCACGTCGGCTCGTCAGAAGGGCAAGGCGCCCATGGGATTCGCGGCATATCTACGCCGGATCCCGCCAGCCGCGACTCGGGGATCCGCATGACGCCCGAGCTGGTGTGGCGCTGGCTGGAACGAGGTGAGCTGGATCTTCCGGCACCCGGATCCGGGCAGACGGCGCGGAGATGGTGGAAGCTTGCGGCGCTGACCGAGCGCGACGTCGTCTCGGGTCGGCTGGCCGAGGCACACACCGACGCGGTGGCGATCCTTGCGGAACTCGGCGGCCCCACACCGAAGCCGGGCCAACTGTGGGGCGTGTGGGCGGCAGAGTCGGCGGAGGCGATCGTGACCGTGACCGACGACGGCGACACGGCCGTCCTGGACGGCACGAAGGCGTGGTGTTCGGGCGCCGGACTGTGCACGCACGCGTTGATCACCGCGCGCCGCGAAGACAACTTGCGCGGGCTCTACGCGGTCGATCTGAGCCAGCCGCAGGTGATGCCGCTGACACACAGCTGGCGCAACGCGGGCATGCGCGCCAGCGATACCCGATCGGTTCAACTGTCCGGTGCGGCTGCGGAACCCGTCGGCCGACCGGGCGAGTATCTCGACCGGGCCGGGTTCTGGCACGGCGCCATCGCCGTGGCCGCCTGTTGGCTCGGTGGTGCGCGCGGCGTCGCCGGGCCGCTGTACGGCGCGGTCGCCGACGACCACAGCAGTGCGTCGGGGGACGTGCACGCCCACGCTCACCTTGGTGCGGTCGATGCGGCGCTCGCCGCAGGGGAAGCCGTGTTGATGTCGGCCGCCTGCTACGTCGACGCCGAACCACACGGCGACCGGGCCGAATTGATGGCACGACGGGTCCGCGCCGTGGTCGAGCACGCCGTCGACGAGGTGATCACGCGCACCGGGCGCGCGCTGGGCCCCAAGACGCTCGCACTCGACGGCGAACACGCACAACGCGTCGCAGATCTCACGCTCTACGTGCGGCAGAGCCACGCCGAGCGCGATCTCGCCGCCCTGGGACGGCTGGCGGCGAGGTGACCTTCGGCAACGGATCCCGGTTCGCCGCCCGACCGATCCACGCCGGAGGTACGTCGACCACCGAGTGGCTCGGCTGGCGGCGCCAGTTCCCGGACCTGAATCTCGACGATTGCCCGGCCCTCGTCCTGGTGGCGCCCCACCCGGACGACGAGACCCTCGGCTTCGGTGCCACCGCGGCCACTCTGCGGGCACGCGGCGTCGAGGTCCAGGTGGTGTCGGTGAGCGACGGCGGCGGGGCCTTTCCCGAACTCTCCCGTCGGGAGCGAACATGGCTGGAGAGTGATCGAAGGGCCGAATTGCATCGGGCCACCGAGATTCTGGGCCTGAGCGCTCCGGTCTGCCTCGGGCTGCCGGACGGCGAACTGCGTGACCACGAGACGGAGTTGACTGCCCGTCTCGCCGGTCTGCTCGAAGCCGGGCCGACGGGGGCGTGGTGCGCCGCGACGTGGCGCGGAGATGGGCATCCCGACCACGAAGCGGTCGGCCGCGCGACCGCAGCAGCGGCCGAACGTACGGGAGCAGAGCTGCTGGAGTATCCGGTGTGGATGTGGCACTGGGCCGTGCCGGACGGTGACGACGTCCCGTGGCACCGAATGTCGAAGACACGGTTGGACCGCGCCGCGATGGTACGTAAACGACGCGCCGCCAAGGTGTTCCGCACGCAGCTGACACCGCGCGAACCCGGCGCCGAGGCGGTCCTGCCACCCTTCGTGGTGCGACGACTGCTCGCCGTTGGAGAGGCGGTGTTCCGCTGATGCGGCGCGTCCCCGACGACTACTTCGACGCGATGTACGCGAAGTCGCCCGATCCCTGGCAGCTCGCCGGGCGGTGGTACGACCAACGCAAGTACGCGATGACGATGGCGATGTTGCCGCGTCCGCACTACCGCCATGCGTACGAGCCGGGGTGTTCGGTGGGCGTGCTCACCGAACTGCTGACCGCCAGGTGCGATCACGTGACGGCCACCGACGTCGCGGCGGCGGCGCTCGAGGCGACGGCCGATCGACTGGAGCGCGGTGGGCGGTCAGAGCAGGTGACTCTCGACCGGCGCTCACTCGACTCGGGCTGGCCCGCGGACGCTTTCGACCTAGTGGTTCTGTCCGAAGTGGCGTACTACTTCGATGCGGAGAGCCTGCGCGCCGTCCTGGACCGGGAATGCCCACGCCTGGCCGCGGGAGCGACGGTGCTCGCGGCACATTGGCGCCATCCGGTCGAGGACTATCCGCTGACCGGCGACGAGGCGAACTTCATCATCGCCGACACCGCCGAACTGCAGGCGCTGGCGCACTATTCGGATGACGACGTCGTCATCGACGTCTTCGTCACGGGCGGCGCGGCCCAGTCGGTCGCAGGCGGGACCGGCGTCCCGGGAGTGCACACGTGAACTAACTCCGCGGAATCATCCTCAGATGGCTCCGCGGTCCCCGCACGACGGCCGCAACCGCCGTCTCCAGTGTGGTGGCGACGGGCAGGCCGCCGCCCGGATCGCAGATTCGCAACAGCCTGTCCACCTCGCGACCGGGGATGACCACCCAGTTCACGCCGCTTCCCGAGCAGATGACGTTGATCTTGTGGAGCGTAGAAAAGCCCTGTGTTCCGAAAAAGTGCAGGTTACGTAGGTCGAGAATCAACCGGGTCGAGGCTTCGAGGCTGCGCTCCACGTACTCGGCGAGGTCATGGGCATTGCAGGCGTCGACCTCGCCCTCGGCCGCGACCATCACCGTCGACGCGCTGATGAGGCAGCTGGTGAACTGGGCCGGTTCCCGCGGGGCGCTGGGTGCCGACCTCTGGGCGTGGGTGTCAGCGATTGACACGGTGAACTCCATAAGTCGAACTGAGGCGCCTGTGACGACGTCTCCGGCAGCTGTGGACTCAACCTCAGAAAACTCTAGTACGAATCCGGTGGCCCGACAATGACGTTTAGATCGGCATAGTACTTGCTGGTCAGCGCGTAAATTTCGGGCGAGTGAACAGCGTCTGGCATCCCGGGAGTGCGCGGGGGTGCAATGATCGTGGCGTGGACGTCGACCGTCCCGAGGACGACGAGCAGTGGGATCGGTCCGTTCGTGCGGAGACCGAAACCGAACGGCTGGATCGCAACTGGTCGAACCTCCTGCAGGAACTGCGCGTGGTGCAGACGGGCGTCCAATTGCTGACCGGGTTTCTGCTCACGCTGCCCTTTCAGCAGCGTTTCGACGTCCTGGGCCAGGACATGCGAATGGTGTACCTGGCGACCGTGGCGTGCTCGGTGGCGTCGACCGTGCTCCTGATCGCTCCGGTCGGGATGCACCGCGTGCTGTTCCGGCAGCGCCGACTCGCTTCTCTCGTATCGGCCGCGCACCGGATGGCATATGCGGGTCTGCTGTTGTTGGGCCTGGTGATGGTGGGTACGACGACGGTCATTTTCGACGCGGTGGCCGGACGCACGGCCGCGGTGGTCGCCGGTGCGATGGCGCTGGCCGCGTTCGGAGCCTTCTGGGTGGTCGTCCCGGCATGGATGCGCGTTTCTCGGCGTTGAAGCAGGGGTATGTGAAGCGCATCGGAAGACAGTGGTCACCGCCATCGACGGCAAGGCAGCGGTGATCGCGGAAAGCGAGAGCCAGCCATGGGCTCCAAGCATCGGAGGCAGGATCGGGACGGCCGCGAGTTCAATGAGGGCCAGTTCAAGCGCGTCTTCGCCGCGGTGACGGCGGCGGTAGTGTTTGCCGCGGTCGTGTCGGCGGCGGTGGTGTTCTTCGTCGGCTCGTCCATTCCCTATGGCCAAGGCACGCCCGACGCCGACCCCGCGCCGGCGCCGCAGCCGGTCAGCCAGCAGGGCACCCTCGTGGCCGTGTCGCCGGACTCCCTTACCGCGCGCAGCTCGGACGGGTTCGCGCGGACCTACCAGATCAACGCCGACACCACGGCGATCACCGACCACGGAAGCCGAATCGGCAGCGCGGGTTCGGCTTTCGACGTGAATGACGAGGTCTCGATCTTGGCGGTGATCCGCGACGGCAAGGCGATTGCGACGACGGTTGCCGGCCGGGCCGTCTCCGATCTGAGTGGTCCTCCCATGGACAGCGTCGCGCCGCTTCCCTGAGGCCGTGAGGCCGGGCACACCCGCATCGAGGTCACCGCGCTGAGCTGGGCGCGTGCCGCCCCAGTCGGAGATTCGGCAGCCGGCAATGAATTTGAATCCGCCGGAACGGAATAGATGTGACCGGGAAATGCGCTCTAGGGGAGGGGATGTTTAGCAAACGTAAGGAGTTCGGACCGTGAGCGCAAGAAACATGAAGCCGTTCGCCGTCATCGGCGCAGGAGTTGCCATCACTGGGGCGGCCCTGGCCGGGGCAATTCTGCAAGGGTCGTCGGGAGCGGGCCCCATCGCCGGATCCTCGATGAGCACCGGTGTCACCGTCACCGCGACCACCCCGGCCAGCGAAGTGCCGGTGCCCGTGGCGGAGCCCTCCATCAAGGGCCCCGCGCCGTTGCCGAAGGAGGAGCAGGGCCTTCCCGGGTAGTCGTTGCCGATTGCCTGCCCCGGGGCTACGCCGTAGCCTCGGGGCGTGGCGGGATCCACTGCGGTCAGCGCCGATGAACTGGCTGGCCTGGAGTTCTTTGCGGGCTGCTCCGTCGAATCACTGGGTCCGCTGGCGGCCCACCTGCGTACGCTCGTCGCGGCGCCGGGACAGGTGCTGCTGCGCCAGGGCGAGCACGCCGTCACCTTTCTGTTGATCGGCTCCGGTCACGCGAAGGTCGAACACGTCGGGGACGGCGGCGACGTCAGCGTCGTCGAGGTGGGGCCGGGGTTGATCGTCGGCGAGATCGCGTTGTTGCGTGACGCGCCACGCAATGCCACGGTGACGGCCACCGACGCGCTGTCGGGTTGGGTCGGCGGGCGGGAAGCCTTCGCGGCGATGCTCGAGGCGCCGTGCATGCTGGACAAATTGCTGCGCACGGCGCGGCAGCGGCTGGTCGCCTACCTCACGCCGATTCCGGTGCGCCTGCGTGACCACACGGAGTTGTATCTGCGTCCCGTGCTGCCCGGTGACAACGAGCGCACGGTGCACGGCCCGGTGCTGTTCTCCGCCGAGACGTTCTACCGGCGGTTTCAGACGACCCGCACGCCGACCGCCTCGCTGATGACCTACCTGTTCGAAGTCGACTACGTCGACCACTTCGTCTGGGTGATGACCGATGGCGTCGACGGACCGGTGGTGGCCGACGCGCGTTTCGTCCGCGATGTGGCGGACCCGACCGTCGCCGAGGTGGCGTTCATCGTCGGCGACGACTACCAAGGCCGGGGCGTCGGGACGTTCCTGATGGACGCGTTGGCCGTCGCGGCGCGCGGCGACCGGATAAAGCGGTTCACCGCGCGGGTGCTGTCGGAGAATTACTCCATGCGCACGATCCTCGACCGCTACGGAGCCGAGTGGCACCGCGACGAGCAGGGCGTCGTGACTACCGTCATCGACGTGCCACCGCTCCGCGCGCTGTCGATCCCTCCGAAGCTGTATCGCGAGATCAGCTCGCTCGCGCGCCAGGTCGTGAGGGCGGTCGGGTGATGCGCCCGCCATTGAGTAAGGACACCCGGCTGTGCATCTCGCTGGCGGCCAGGCCGTCGAACATCGGCACCCGGTTCCACAACCACCTCTACGACGTGCTCGGCCTTGACTTCATCTACAAGGCGTTCACCACCACCGACATCGCGGCGGCCGTCGGTGGCGTGCGCGCGCTGGGCATCCGCGGCTGCTCGGTGTCGATGCCGTTCAAGGAGGACGTCATCGCGCTCGTCGACGAGGTCGAGCAGTCGGCGCGGGCCATCCACTCGGTGAACACCATCGTCAACGACGACGGCTACCTCACCGCATCGAACACCGACTATCTCGCGGTGCAACGGCTCATCGACGAACACGGCCTCGACCCCGCAGGGACGGTGCTGATTCGCGGCAGCGGCGGGATGGCCAGCGCGGTCGGCGCCGCGTTCCGCGACCACGGCTTCGGGTCAGGGACCGTCGTCGCGCGCAACGAGGACGCCGGGCGTGCGCTGGCCGAGCGACTCGGTTACGACTATGCACCCGACGTCGGCTCCCGGTCTGCTTCGGTGATCGTCAACGTGACGCCCCTCGGGATGGCGGGGGCGCCGGAGGCAACCGAGCAGACCTTCGACGACCGGGCGATCGCCAACGCGCACACGGTTTTCGACGTCGTGGCGCTGCCGTCGGAGACGCCGTTGATCATCGCGGCGCGTGCGGCGGGCGTCGACGTCATCACCGGCGCCGAGGTCATCGCGTTGCAGGCCGCCGAGCAATTCGAGCGCTACACCGGCGTACGGCCGACGGCCGAGCAGATCGCCGAGGCCTCCGCGATCTCGCGGGCCTGACGTATCCAGGGGCGAGCGAAGCGACGGGGGAAGGTCAGGCCGCGTTGACCACCACGATGGGCCGCCGCACCCGCTCGAGCATGTGGCCGGTGAATCCCGCGTACATTAGCCGGGCCTGAACGAACCAGCTCAGCGATGAGTGCACTGCCGTGGCCGTCGGCGGTGCGTCCGCAGGGAGCGGGATCTCGAACGGAAGGACCACCGGCACGCCTGCGCGCAGCGGAATTCGCTTGCCCAGTGTGACGATTCGGCCGTCCCATTGGGTTCCGGGACCCGGTGTTCGGGTCAGCGGATGCGACTCCCGGTCGCGCTGCAACGAGACCGCGAGGTCGCCGTCGGGCAGGTCGATCGTGGGTGTCAGGGTCGCCTGGCCGGTGATGATCTCGCCGGCGCGGTACACCGGCGATGCCAGGGCGATGTCGATCACGGTCTCGGCCGCACCGGCTACCACCTCGATGGGATCCACGTAGGCCTCGACGTCGGCGGTGCCGATGGCCACGGTGAACTCGCCGCGGGCGTCGACGTCGCGGCCGGGGCGGTCGACGGTGAGCCGGCACTCCCAGCGGGCGATCAGGGGTGATGACGCCGGTGCCCAGGACGGAATGCGGAACGTCGAGGACGCGCCGGTGAACTGCCCGGTGGCAATGGGGACGTCCTCGCCGACGACGCTCACCCAGTCGTCGGTGTCGCGGTCACCGCCGTAGTTGGTGCCGACCTGATCCATCGTCCAGATCGTGTCGTTGCCTGCGGCGGCCGCCGAATCCACCCGACCGGCCCAGTGGTACTGGTAGAAGTTCGTGTAACCCCACTCCAGGCGCGCGGACCGGACCTTGTCGATGGCCTTGTCCGTGGTGACGGTGGCCGTGACGGTCTGTCGTGGCGTGACGTTCGCCGGTGACACAACGACTTTCGCGCCGCCAGGACGGTTGAAGAGGCCCACTACTACTTCTTCGCGAACTTTTCCCTGGTCGCCGCGTACTCCTCCGGGTGGTTCTTCTTCTGGTAGGCCCGCACCGGCCAGAAGAGGACCCAGAGGAGGGGGTAAACCGTGACGTAGAACAGCAGGGTGAGCAGGCCGCCCACCAGCACGGCGAATACCCACGCGGGATAGATGAGGATCAGGCAGAACTGAAGGAACTGTTTGACGACGACCGGGTAGCCCTCGGCCTGCGACCACACCAGGCGGGGGCTCATCGCGTGGAGGAACTGCTTGAACTTCGACGTCTCGGCTTCGGCTTCCGCTTGCGCCTCGCTGACGTCGCGGCCGCGCTCTTCGCGGGTGAGCCCACGCTCCGGGGGCGGCGGCTCGCCGGGGATGGGCGGCTGGACTGCGGTCATGGCGTGATCGTGGTCTTCTCGTCGATCTGGGAGGTCGCGTCCATCAACGGCCCCATCTGGTCTTCGAGGCCGTCGGCGTTCAGCTGCAGCACGAAGACGTCGCCCTTGCTGGGGATGACGACCGTCTTCTGGGCGATCATCCGCTTGGCGCCGTCCTTCACGTAGCTGCCACCGATCTGATAGGCGTCGAACCCGCCAAGGGTGCTGGTGTTGCCGTCGCCGCCTTCGAAGCCGGGTAGGTTCTTCAGCTCGCCGGGCGCGTACTCGAGGATCTTGGCCGGATCGACGTCGCCGGTCAGCTTGGACATCAGCGCGACGATGGATGGCGGATCGGCGGCCATGGTCGGATCGGTGGAGACGATGGCGCCCCAGGCGTAGTCGGGCGTCTTCGCCCCGGCATCCGCCCAGCCTGCGGGGATCGGCAGGTCGAGGGTCGGGGTTCCCGGTTCGCCACGCTTGACCGGGGTCTCGGTGATCCCGCTCTCCTTGATGTAGTCGGCGATCGTCTCGTTCTTGCCTGCCTGCGCTGGCGTGGACGGCGCGGCGCTGCTGCTCTTCGAGCTGTTGCTCTTCGAGCTGCTGCTCGACGAGGACGAACTCGGCGCGGACTTGGTGTCCGACCCGCAACCCGCAAGGGCGAGGCCCAGTGCGACAACGGCGATGGCGGTACCACCGGCTTTCATGGGCGAGGGCATGGAGTCTCCTGTCGTCGGAAGCAGCATGAGCCTACGGTCAGCAAACCAAATACGCACGCGATTGCCGGGTCGCCGTCAGAAACCGATCTCCCGTGGGGCGAAACGCTCGGTCACGTTGCCGGTCAGCGTGTCGTCGTACGGGTCGACGGCCTTGGTCTGTGCCCGTTCGTCGAGGTCGAGGCCCTCGAGCTGCACCCAGATGGTGCTTGGGCTGGTGGTGAGCTCGAAGAAGTACGTGCGGTTGGTCAGGTCGCATACCGAGCGGTACTCGGTGTTGTACACGCCGAAGTCGGCGTAGGGCGCGCCGAACGGCACCGAGACGTTGCGCATGATGGCCATGACACCGGCCACGGCCTGGCGCTCGCTGACCGGCTTGGGGAGCAGCGCCGAGTAGTAAGCGGCACGTTGGAACCGGTCGATGGGGTTGACGTTGCCGGGTAGGGGCATGGCGCTGCTGGGATGCGAGAAGTCTTGCGCAGCAAGCAACGTGAGTTGCTCGTCGTAGGTCGGATCGTTGGTCATCAGGGTGAATTCCCGTCCGTGATGCACGACGAGCTCGCCGTTGGCCAACTCCATCACCGCCGAGTCGCCGTCGACGTCCTCGATGGCGACGTGCAGCGTCGCGTCGAACCCATGGGCGCTGACCATCACCAACTGGACCGCGTCCATCAGGGCGAGTGCCTCGGTGACGGTGGCCGCCTGGTCGAGCAGGTACTGCGCCCACAGTGCCGTTTGCAGCCCGGGGAGATTCGGGTTGCGCGGCCCCACGTCGGTCGACTTCAGGTACAGAGCGTGCACGGCCAGTCCGCGCTCGTTGAGGCCGTCGACGGTGCCGATGCCGTAGACCGTGGTCGCGAGACTGCCATAGGTGCTGGTCCAGCGAAGCGGGTTGTCCGGCACCACGACCTCGGTCAACAGGAGGCCACCGTCCCGCTGACGGCCCCGCGGGAACGCCACGATTAGCGGCTGCGTCGACTCCGGCCAGTCCATGCTCCGACCGGTAAGGACAGCGATGTCATTGGTATTCCATAAGACTCGGGTGCACATTGGTGTGTCCTCTCGCGATGTCGGCGCCCGTCAGCGTAGCTGTGGTATCAAGACGGCGTGCGCGCCTTCGCGTCATGCCTCGCGGTAGCGCTTTGTGCGGCCTGCGGCCCGTCCGATGCGCCCGGCCCCCCGGCCGGTCCGCCCGAGTCGTCGTCACGGTCGGCGGCGATCGATCTCGTCGACGTGGCCCGGGTCCGTGGCGAGCTGCCCGCCGGCTACGAGGTCGCCGATCTCGTCGGGCGCACCGCGCCGCTGGCGTTCTGGGGGTTCGGTCCGCAATGGGTCGCCGACCCGTCGCAGTGCGGTGTGCTGTCCGATCCTCCCGTCGACGGCGCCACCGTCCGCGGCTGGTCGGGATCGGGACCTGGCGGCATCGTGTACGTCGTCGCGGCGGCCGCGTCTGGCGCCAGCCCGGACCCCGCGCTGATCGGCGAGTGCGGCACGTCGACGTTGTCTGCCGGACACACCAGCGGCACCGTGACGACGGTCGCGGCGCCTGCCATCGAGGCCGCGACGACGCTGGGCGTGGGCGTCGAGGCCGCCACCGTGGTCGAGGGCGGCACCGAAACCCATTCCCACGCAGACACGTTCACCGCCTACTTCGAGGGATACGCCGCGTACGTGACGGTGGTGACCGACCCCGGCTCGTCGGGCCCCGTCCTGGATGCCGACTTCGCCGCGGCGCTTCTGGTCAAGACGGTGTCGGCGCTGCGGGGCTGAGCGCATCCGTTGCAGGTAGATTGGCGGCGATGCTCAGGACGCTGTTCGCCGTGGCATGCGCCGCTCTGCTGGCCGCCTGCTCCAGCGGTGAACCGACCACAACCGACGTCCCCGACGACATCTCCAGAGTCCTCGACGTCAAGTCGACCTTCGGGCCGGATTTCAAGGTCACCACCGTCGCGCCGACAGGCATCGACCCGCGCATCCTTGCGCCGCAGACCCTTCCGCCCGGAGTGAAGTTCGAGCCGCCCGACTGCACGAAGTTCGCGGCGGGCCTGGCCCTTCCAGCCGGTCTGAAGGGAAACATGGCGGCCACCACGGCGGAGGGGGAGGGCAACCGGTTCATCGCGATCGCGGTCGAGACCTCCGAACCGGTGCCGTTGACCGACCCCGGACAGGCATGCCAAAAGGTGGGTTTCGCAGGCCCGGGTTCACGCGGTCTCGTCGAGGTCGCTGAATCGCCCACGATCGACGGCGCGCGCACGCTCGGCACCCACCGCGTCGTGCAGACCGTAGTCGACGGTAAGCCGGCCAGTGGCGAGCTCTACAACTACGTGGCCGGCTTCGGCAGCATTCTGGTGATCGTCACGGCCAACCCGTTGGTCCTGCCCAATCAGCCCGTCGCCCCGGTCAACACGCAGCGGGCCCGAGACCTTTTGACCGCCGCGGTGGCCGCGGTGCGCGGCTGAGCTCACCGCACGTCGCGCGGACGGTACTGAATGCTGATCCGCGGGCCCGTCGGCCTGGCCGTCTTCGGCACCGAATGCTCCCAGGTGCGCTGGCAGGAGCCGCCCATCACCAACAGGTCACCGTGGCCCTGGGGCAGCCGCAGCGACCGTCCACCGCCGCGCGGCCGCATCGCGAAAACCCTTCGCGCGCCGAGGGTCACGATCGCGACCATGGTGTCCTCGGTGCTGCTGCGACCGATGGTGTCACCGTGCCAGGCGACGCTGTCGTCGCCGTCGCGGTACAGGCAGAGACCGGCGGAGGTGAACGGCTCGCCGAGCTCACCGGCGTAGATGTCGTTCAGGCGCACGCGCAGCTTCGCGATGACGGGGTGCGGCGCCGGATCGGAGTTGAGATCGTGGAAGCTGACGAGTCTGGGCACGGCGAGCACGCGGTCGTACATCTGCCTGCGCTCGGCGCGCCACGGGATCGACGCCTCGAGTTCGTCGAACAGCGTGTCGTGGCCGGTTAGCCAGCCGGAGCGCAGGTCGATCCACGCGCCGTCACCCAGGGAGCGTCGTTCGGCGTGGTCGAAAAGCGACCCTTGAACCGTCAAGGACACCACCGCATGTTATCGCACAGGCGTTCGAATTCACAGATTGGCGGCGCCGGGGCCACGCTCGGCCATGACGTCGCCGGGGTTCGCGAGCAGGCACGTCTTCAAGCTCAGGCAGCCGCAGCCGATGCACCCGGCCAGGTTGTCGCGCAATCGCTGCAGGTGCAGGATCCGCTCGTCGATGTCCTCGCGCCAGCCGGACGACAGCCGCGCCCAGTCCTTGCTCGTCGGAATCCGGTTCGTCGGCAGCGTGGCCAACGCCTCGCGGATCCGCGCCAACGGGATGCCGAGGCGCTGCGACATCCGGATGAACGCCACCCGCCGCAGCGTTTCGCGAGGGTAGCGGCGTTGATTGCCCGACGTACGCCTGCTGTGGATGAGGCCTTCGCGTTCATAGAAGTGCAGCGCGGACACCGCCACTCCGCTGCGGTGCGCCATCTCCCCTGGGGTCAACTCGAGCAACTCCATGACCTCAACCATAGTTGAGGTGACGAATGGCGTTACGGTGCTAGATGTGACGGATACGGTGCTGGGCTCCAATTCCGAGGTAGGCACGCTGCGGGTGGTCATCCTGCATCGTCCAGGTGCCGAACTGCAGCGCCTGACGCCGCGCAACAACGACACGCTGCTGTTCGACGGGTTGCCGTGGGTCGCCAGGGCGCAGGACGAGCATGACGCCTTCGCCGACGTGCTTCGCTCCCGCGGGGTCGAGGTGCTGCTGCTCGCCGACCTCCTCACCGAGGCGTTGAACAGCGGGGCGGCCCGGATGCACGGGATCTCGGCGGCCGTGGATGCGCGGCGCCTCGGTTTGCCTCTGTCCCAGGAACTTTCGGTCTACCTGCGAACGCTGGAGGCCGCGCCGCTGGCCCGCGTGTTGATGGCCGGTATGACGTTCAACGAATTGCCGTTCGGCGAAAGCGAACTGTCGCTGGTGCGTCGGATGCACCATGGCGGGGACTTCGTCATCGACCCGCTGCCGAACCTGCTGTTCACCCGTGACTCGTCGTTCTGGATCGGGCCAAGGGTGGCGATCACGTCGCTCGCATTGCCCGCGCGCATGCGCGAGACGTCGTTGACCGACCTGATCTACGCCCACCACCCGCGATTCCTTGGGGTGCGACGGGCCTACGAGTCGCGTTCTGCGCCGGTCGAGGGCGGCGACGTGCTGTTGCTTGCGCCGGGAGTGGTGGCCGTCGGCGTGGGGGAGCGGACCACGCCAGCGGGTGCGGAGGCGTTGGCGCGCAGCCTGTTCGACGACGAACTCGCCCACACGGTGCTGGCCGTGCCGATCGCCCAGGAACGCGCACAGATGCACCTCGACACGGTCTGCACGATGGTCGACACCGACGCCGTCGTCATGTATCCCAACATCGTCGACTCCTTGTCGGCGTTCACCATTCGCCGTTCCGCGAGCGGTGTGACGATCGACCGCGCCGCCCCGTTCGTTGATGCCGCCGCGGATGCGATGGGGATCGGGAAGCTGCGGGTCATCGACACCGGGCTGGACCCCGTCACCGCCGAGCGTGAGCAATGGGACGACGGCAACAACACACTCGCCCTGGCACCCGGGGTGGTGGTGGCCTACGAACGCAACGCGGAGACCAATGCGCGCCTCGAGGATTCGGGCGTCGAGGTATTGCGGATCTCGGCGTCGGAGCTGGGTACCGGTCGCGGTGGGCCACGCTGCATGTCGTGTCCCGCTGCCCGCGACCCGCTCTAACCGCGCGCATCTGCCCGTTCGCCCGCCGCTCCGCTGCCCATTCGCGTCGAGATTGCGTCCAGGGCTGCGATCCGCCGATTCTCACCACCCTGGACGCAATGTCAACGGGTAACCGCGGCGGTCGAAGGCTTCCGCGGCGCGGTGGACGATGAATCGCTTCGAATGTTCGGCGACGACGTGGAGGTCGAGCCAGCCCTCGCGTCGCACCAATTCATTGCGGCCGATGTCGTGGACGTAGCGCTGGCGGTCGAATTGATGCTGATCGCCGTCGTAATCCATCCCGATCATCGGGTCGTCCCAGCCCATGTCGAAGAACGCAGTGTTGAAGCCATCGCTCACCCGGATCTGGGTTCGCGGCCGCGGAAACCCGGCGTCGGTGAGTACCAGTCGCAACCACGTTTCCTTCGGCGATTGCGCGCCGCCGTCCATCAGATCGAGCGCGACCTCCGCGCGGCGCAGCCCACGCGCGCGGGGGTACCGGCCGGCCAGCGACAGGGCGTCCTTTGCCGTTACCCCCGTTGCGCGCGCCAACGCATCGAGATGCTGGATGGCTATATCGCGTGGCAGGTGTCGAGCAAGGTCCAGCGCAGTGCGCGCCGGGCAGGTTGCCGGCATGCCGTCGACGACGGTGATCTCGTCGGGGTCGATCCGCTCGTTGCGCACGACGATGCCACCCGGCGGACGGCCGCGACGCCCGAACAGCTCGATCGGCGTGACGCCGACAACCCACAACGCTCCATGCAGTGCAGCGGCGGCGCGCCCGGCGACGACGTCGACGCGACCCGACC
>NZ_JAVRPS010000692.1:0-2607 GCF_032162105.1 Mycobacterium sp.
ACGCACTCGGCGCCGAATCGGCCGACGTGTTCGGCTCCAGCGGCGGCGCGGTCACCGGCCTGGCACTGGTCAGCCGTCACCCGGGCAGGGTGCGCACGCTGATCGCCCACGAACCGCCACTGCTGGAACTGCTGTCCGACGCCGAGGCGCAGCGCGCAGGCACCGAGGACATCATCGAGACGTTCCACCGCGAGGGGCCGGACGCGGCGTTCGTGCAGTTCATGACCACCGCGGGCTACGACCTGTCCGACCCGAAGTTCGGCCCGCCACCGGGACCCGAGCCGACGGAGGAAGAGCAGGCCAAGCAGATGGCCGGCGCGGCGCGCTTCTTCAACCACGAGTTGCGCGACACCACGCGTTACCTGCCCGACGTCGCGGCTCTGCTCGCGAGCTCCACCAAGGTTCTGGTCGGCATCGGCGTGGACTCCGGTCACCTGCTCACCCACCGCACGTCGACCGCGCTGTGCGAACTGCTGGGCAGCTCGCCCGTCGGGTTCCCCGGCGATCACGTCGGGTTCCTCGAAGCCCCTGGTGCGTTCGCCGACCGCGTCCGCGAAGTGCTGGCCTGACCTCCCCCTCTTCCCGCGAGCGTGCATGTCTGTCGCACGACACGCCGCGAAACGACGGCAGTCTCCGCACGCTGAGCGCGGCCGAGCGTGCATCGAAATGCCGCCAGCGGTCGGCGTGTTGACCCGCAGACTGGGGCGCCCCGCTTGCGGGGAGCACGCTCGCACAGTGCGGTCAGCCGATGAGGATCGCGTAGCGCGGCTTGATCACCTCGTCGATGATCGCCAGCCGCTCGTCGAACGGCAGGAACGCCGACTTCATCGCGTTGATGGTGAACCGTTCGAGATCGCTCCAGCCGTAGCCGAACGCCTCAACCAGTCGCAGCATCTCCTGGCTCATCGTGGTGTCGCTCATCAGCCGGTTGTCGGTGTTGACGGTGACGCGGAACCGTGCTCGGGCCAGCAGGTCGAACGGGTGCTCGGCGATGCTGGCCGCGGCCCCGGTCTGCACGTTGCTGCTCGGGCACATCTCGAGCGGAACCCGCTTGTCGCGCAGGATCGACGCCAGCCGGCCCAGCGTCACCGAGCCGTCGGGCGCGATGTCGATGTCGTCGACGATCCGCACGCCGTGGCCGAGCCGGTCGGCGCCGCAGAACGCGATCGCCTCGTGGATCGAGGGCAGGCCAAACGCCTCGCCGGCGTGAATCGTGAAGCGGGCGTTGTTGCCCCGCATGTACTCGAAGGCGTCGAGGTGCCGGGTCGGCGGGTACCCGGCCTCCGCGCCCGCGATATCGAAGCCCACCACGCCCTTGTCGCGGAACCGGACGGCCAGCTCGGCGATCTCCCGCGACCGGGCGGCGTGCCGCATCGCCGTGACCAGACAGCGCATGGTGATGGTGCGGCCCTCGCTACCCGCCGCCTTCTCGCCGTCGGCGAATCCGGCAAGCACCGCCTCGACGACCGCGTCGAGCGACAGCCCGCGATCGATGTGCAGTTCGGGCGCGAACCGGACTTCGGCGTAGACCACGGAGTCGGCGGCCAGGTCCTGCGCGCACTCGAAGGCCACCCGGTGCAACGCTTCTGGTGTCTGCATGACGCCAACCGTGTGCGCGAACGGCTCCAGGTAGCGCACCAGCGACCCGCTGTGCGCCGCGGTGCGGAAGAACGTCGCCAGCTCGTCGACGTCGGTGGCGGGCAGCTCGTCGTAGCCCGTCTCCTCGGCCAGCTCGGCCACGGTGGCCGGACGTAGCCCGCCGTCGAGGTGGTCGTGCAGCAGCGCCTTCGGCGCGCGTTGGATGCCTTCCAGCGTCAGCGGCGTCGGTCCAGCAGCAGTCATTTCGTGATCCGATCGATGATCAGGGGGCGGACCGGCGGCGGATGATCGCCGACGCTCCAGCCTCCGTCGAGTTCGGCGATGGCACCGCCGAACCGTTCCGGGGTGTCGGTGTACAGCGTGAACAGGGGCTCGCCCGCGGCGACCGGCTCGCCCGGTCTGCGGTGGATGCGCAGTCCGGCGCCGAACTGCACCTGCCCGCCCGGTGTCGAGCGGCCCGCTCCGAGCCGCCACACCGCCAGTCCCACCGCCATCGCGTCGATGTCGCCCATCGTGCCACCACGCGGTGCAGTGATGGTCTCGGTATGCGCCCCGATGGGTAACGGCACGGACAGGTCGCCGCCCTGGACGAACACCAGGGCGCGGAACCGGTCCATCGCGGTTCCGTCGGTCAACGTGTCCGCTGGATCGACCCCGTCGACCCCCGCCGCGTCGAGCATCTCGCGAGCCAGCGCCAGCGTCAGCTCCACCACGTCGTCGGGGCCGCCGCCGGCCAGCACGTCGAGTGACTCCGCGACCTCGACCGCGTTGCCGACGGCACGCCCGAGCGGCCGGTCCATGTCGGTGAGCAGCGCGCGCGTGGCGACGCCGTGCGCCGTGCCCAACTCGACCATCGTGCTCGCCAACTCCCGGGCCTCCGCCTCGGTCTTGAGGAAGGCGCCGCGACCCATCTTGGTGTCCAGCACCAGCGCGTCGGCGCCCTCGGCGAGCTTCTTGCTCATCACCGAACTGGCGATCAGTGGCAACGACTCGGTGGTCGCGGTGACG
>NZ_JAVRPS010000693.1:0-14500 GCF_032162105.1 Mycobacterium sp.
AGCAGCGGCACCGCCGCCACCTCGACCGCCGCCACGACGAGCACCCCGAGCCCGACCGCCAGCCAGGTGGCCTGCACGCCCTCCCCGACGGCCGACCCGCGGTCACCGGCCCCGAAGAACCGGGCGGCCCGTGCCGTCGTGCCGTAGGACAGGAACGTCAGCTGCGAGGACACCAGCGACAGGATCAGTCCGCCGATCGCCAAACCGGCCAGGCTCAGCGCGCCGAGGCGGCCGACCACGGCAAGGTCGAACAGCAGGTAGAGAGGTTCGGCCGCAAGCACCCCGAGTGCGGGAAACGCCAACCCGGCGATCCGCCGACCGGTCGCCGGCGGCATCGGCTGATCGGCGGGCTCAACCAAGTCGCGCGCTGACGGAGGCCCAGCCAAGGCGCGCGCTGACGGAGTCAGCCAAGGGCATCGATTAGCGCCCTCACCACGTCGTCGACCGTGCCGATCGCGGAGTATCCGGCGGCCAACCGGTGCCCGCCACCGCCGAACGAGCTGGCGACCGCCGCCAGGTCGACCGCCGTCTTCGCCCGCATCGAGACCGACCAGTGCGCCGGCTCGATCTCCTTGAACACCGCAGCCACCTCGGCCTGCGACGTGGTGCGCACGATGTCGACGATGCTCTCGACCTCTTCGGGTCGCGCACTCGCCCACTCCTGATGTGCGACAACGGCATACACCAGACCACGGCCACCGGCAGCGTCGGGCACCAGCCGTGCCGACGACAGCACCCGCGCCAGCATCGGCAGCCAGGAGAAGGGATGGGTGTCCAACAGGGTACGGCTGATCGACGCGTTGTCGACGCCGAGTTCCAGCAGCCGGGCCGCCAGCCGGTGCGCCCTGGCACTGGCCCACCGGAACGAGCCGGTGTCGGTGGTCAATCCAGCGTAGAGGCAGTGCGCCACGCTCGGATCGATCGGCTTGTCCCACGCGTCGAGCAGTTCGGCCACCAACATCGTGGTCGAGTCTGCGGACGGGTCGACATAGTTCGCGGTGCCGAACAGCTGGTTGGAGGCGTGGTGGTCGATCACCAGCACCTCGCCACCGAGGTCGGCGAGATCCCGCAGAGCTCCCAACCGGTTCACGCTGGGGATGTCGACCGTCACCACGAGATCGGGCTCGGGGTGCATCAACTCCGGCGCCACCAGCAGATGCCCGCCGGGCAGCGTCTGCAGCGATTCGGGCAGCACGGCCGGAGCCGCGAAGGCGACCTGAACGTCCTTGCCCGTGTGCGAGAGGACCAGCGCCAGCGCCAGCCCCGCCCCGATGGTGTCGGCGTCGGGGAAGACGTGACACACGATGCCGATGGTCTCGGCCGCGACGAGCAGGTCGACCGCCCCGCGGGCGTCGACGCGCACCGATGGCCGGGCTACCTCAGTCGTCGGATCGATCGCGGTCACGGGTGTCCTCTGGGTCGAACTGGTGGTCACCCACCACGTCAGGTTCCCCACCGGAATCCTCTGCCCCCGACACACGGTACGGGTCCGCGTCACCCGCCGGTGTGGCACCCTCACGAATCCGCGCCAGGTCAGCGTCCGCAGCGCGGGCGCGGGCCAGCAGTTCCTCCATGTGTTGCGAGGTCTCGGGCACCTTGTCCAGCACGAATGCCAGCGTCGGGGTGAAGCGCACACCGGTGGCGGCGCCCACCCTGGTCCGCAACGTGCCCTTGGCACGCTCGAGTGCCGCAGCGGCGCCCGCATAGTCCGGTTCGTCCTGCAACGTCACGCCGCGAACCGTGTAGTACACGGTCGCGTCGTGCAGGTCTCCCGTCACCTTCGTGTCCGTGATGGTCACGAAGGCCAACGGGGGATCCTTGATCTCGAACTCGATGGCCGAGGCGACGACGGTGCCGATGCGCTTGGAGAGCCGCCGCGCGCGTCCGACGTCGACCACTTAGGTGCGCTCTTTTTCAACGAGCTCGTACGCCTCGATGACATCGCCTTCCTTGATGTCGTTGTAGGTCAGCGTCAGACCACACTCGTAGCCGTCGCGGACCTCGGTGACATCGTCCTTCTCCCGTTTCAGCGACGAGATGGAGACGGTCTCGGCCACCACGACGTTGTCGCGCAGCAGCCGGGCCTTCGAGTTCCTTCGGATGATGCCGGAGGTGACGAGGCAGCCGGCGATGTTGCCGACCTTCGACGACCGGAAGATCGCCCGGATCTCGGCGCGGCCGAGCTCCTTCTCCTCGTAGACCGGCTTGAGCATGCCCTTGAGCGCACTCTGGATCTCATCGATGGCCTGATAGATCACCGAGTAGTACCGGATGTCCACGCCTTCGCGGTTGGCCAGCTCGGTGGCCTTGCCCTCGGCGCGGACGTTGAACCCGATGATGATGGCGTCCGATGCCGATGCCAGGTTGACGTTGGTCTCGGTGACCCCGCCGACCCCGCGGTCGATGACGCGCAGCTCCACCTCGTCGTCGATCTCGATCCCGAGCAGGGCCTCTTCCAAGGCCTCGACGGTGCCGGAGTTGTCGCCCTTGAGGATCAGGTTGAGCTGCGAGGTTTCCCTCAGCGCGGCATCCAGATCGTCCAGGCTGATCCGCTTGCGGGTGCGTGCGGCCAGCGCATTGCGCTTGCGCGCGCTGCGGCGATCGGCGATCTGGCGGGCGATGCGGTCCTCGTCGACGACCAGCAGGTTGTCACCTGCGCCAGGCACCGACGTGAAGCCGATGACCTGGACGGGACGTGACGGCAACGCCTCTTCGACGTCTTCGCCATGCTCGTCGACCATGCGACGGACACGCCCGTAGGCATCGCCGGCGACGATGGAGTCGCCGACCCGCAGCGTGCCGCGCTGAATGAGCACGGTCGCCACCGGGCCGCGACCGCGGTCCAGGTGTGCCTCGATCGCGACGCCCTGAGCCTCCATGTCGGGGTTGGCCCGCAGATCAAGCGTCGCGTCGGCGGTCAACAGCACCGCTTCGAGCAGCGCATCGATGTTGGTGCCCAACTTGGCCGAGATGTCGACGAACATGGTCTCGCCACCGAAGTCCTCGGCGACCAGGCCGTACTCGGTGAGCTGCGACCGGATCCTTTGCGGATCCGCACCTTCCTTGTCGATCTTGTTGACCGCCACCACGATCGGCACGTCGGCCGCCTGCGCGTGGTTGATCGCCTCCACCGTCTGCGGCATGACGCCGTCGTCGGCGGCGACCACCAGGATCGCGATGTCGGTGGCCTTCGCGCCACGAGCACGCATGGCGGTGAACGCCTCGTGACCGGGGGTGTCGATGAAGGTGACCAGTCGCTCGTTGCCCTCCAACTCGGTGAGCACCTGGTAGGCACCGATGTGCTGGGTGATACCGCCGGCCTCGCCCTCACGGACGTTGGCCTGGCGGATGGTATCCAGCAGTCGGGTCTTGCCGTGGTCGACGTGACCCATGACGGTGACGACCGGCGGACGGAACTGCAGATCGTCCTCATCGCCCTCGTCCTCGCCGTAGGTGAGGTCGAAGGACTGCAGCAACTCGCGGTCCTCGTCTTCTGGGCTGACGACCTGGACGACGTAGTTCATCTCGCCGCCGAGCAGCTCGAGGGTCTCGTCGCCCACCGACTGGGTGGCGGTGACCATCTCACCGAGGTTGAACAGCGCCTGCACCAGCGAGGCCGGGTTGGCGTCGATCTTCTCGGCGAAGTCCACCAGGGACGCGCCGCGGGCCAGCCGGATGGTTTCGCCGTTGCCGTGCGGCAACCGCACGCCACCGACGACCGGGGCCTGCATCGAGTCGTATTCCTGGCGCTTCTGCCGCTTGGACTTGCGTCCACGCCGGACAGCGCCGCCAGGACGGCCGAACGCGCCTGCCGCTCCGCCACGCTGACCTGGGCGACCACCACCGCCGCCGCCACCACCGGGGCGACCGCGGAAGCCACCGGCGGGAGCTCCG
The DNA here is from genome assembly GCF_032162105.1 of Mycobacterium sp. Taxonomy (GTDB): domain Bacteria; phylum Actinomycetota; class Actinomycetes; order Mycobacteriales; family Mycobacteriaceae; genus Mycobacterium. Next base: position 3,895 of record NZ_JAVRPS010000693.1, read on the forward strand.
CCACCGGCACCGGCACCGGCACCAGCGCCTGCACCGGCGCCGCCGCCACCGCCGCGGTAGTTACCGCCGCCTGCACCGCCGCCGGGGCGACCGCCTGGTGAGGAACCTGGGCCGCGACCGCCGGGTGCGGGGCGCGGACCACCGGGACGACTGCCGCCCGGAGTTGGCCGTGCGCCGGGCGGACGCGGCGGCATGTTGCCTGGCGTCGCGCCGGGACGCGGTCCACCGCCGGGGCGGGGGCCGCCACCGGGACGGGGAGGCGCGCCCTGCGGCGGACGCGGGGCGGGACGCTCGACGGGCTGCGCCGAGGAGAAGGGATTGTTACCGACGCGCGGTGCACGCGGGCCGGGCCGCGGGCCCGCACCTGGGGTGGGACCGGGCCGAACGCCCGGGCTGGGCGCGGCAGGGGCCTGCGCCGCGGAAGCCGCTGCTGCCGGGGGTGCCACCGGGGCCGCGGGCGGCTCGGCAGGCGCCACGGGCGCGGCGGGGGGTGGTGCGGGGGCCGCGGGCTTCGGGCCTGAGGGCCTTGGTGGCGCGGTCGCGACGCCGCCGCCGGCCGAACTGACTGCCTCGGCGGCGGGCTTGGCCGCCGCGGCGGGCGCACTGGGGGCGGCACCGTTGCCTGCGGGCTTTGCTGGCGCGGGCTTCGAGCCGCCCAACGCCTCACGCAACCGCCGGGCGACGGGCGCCTCGACGGTGGATGACGCTGATTTGACGAATTCGCCCTGTTCGCTCAGTCGGGCGAGAACTTCCTTGCTGGTAACACCGAGTTCTTTGGCCAACTCGTGTACGCGGGCCTTGCCTGCCACTACAACTCCTGTCTAGGAGGCGACAGCGGAAGGCCGCGCCTCGGGTTTAGCTATGACGCATGGTCATCGAGACTTCACGGTGTGCTCATGTTCTTCGCTACCTGTTCTGTTGCCGGGTGGTGCGAGTTGAAATACTCAACCACCTCGGAGGTGTCCGGCGAACCGGTGATGCGCAACGCTCGGGCGAACGCTCGCCGCCGGATTGCCACGCGTAGACACTGCTGGTGGGGATGCAACCAAGCACCCCGCCCCGGCAGACTACCCGCCGAGTCAACGGTCACGACGTAAACGTCGTTCCCGTCGCGCTCGGCGACCACTCGAAGCAGTTCGACAGCCAGCTCTCGCCTTCGGCAACCGATGCACGTCCGCACTGGTCCGACCTGGTGGTCGGGGCGTCCGCGCGCGGCGGCAGAAGTCTCGCGCTGGATCACGGTTCAGTCTAGCGTCACCGTTGCCGCAGACAGAATCGCCTGTCGGGCTACCGCTCGCGGGCTGCTCCCTGGGCGGCTCCCGGGGCTGCGGGGCTCTCCGGTTCGGGGGCGGCGTCACTGCGAATGTCGATCCGCCATCCAGTGAGCCGGGCCGCCAGCCGCGCGTTCTGGCCCTCCTTGCCGATGGCCAGCGACAACTGGTAGTCGGGCACCACGACGCGCGCGGCCCGGCCTGCCTCGTCGATGACGCTCACCGACACCACCTTGGCGGGTGACAGGGCGTTGGCCACGAACCTGGCCGGGTCGTCGTCGTAGTCGATGATGTCGATCTTCTCGCCGGACAACTCGCTCATCACGTTGCGCACGCGCTGCCCCATCGGGCCGATGCAGGCACCCTTGGCGTTGAGCCCGGACACCCGCGACGTGACGGCGATCTTGGAACGGTGTCCGGCCTCGCGGGCCACCGCTGCGATCTCCACCGAGCCGTCGGCGATCTCGGGTACCTCGAGGGAGAACAGCTTGCGCACCAGGTTCGGGTGGGTGCGCGACAAGGTGATCAACGGCTCGCGGGCGCCGCGGCTGACGCCGACGACGTAGCAGCGCACCCGGTCGCCGTGGTCGTACTTCTCCCCCGGCACCTGCTCGGCGGCGGGGATGACACCCTCGGATCCCTTGGTTTCGCTGCCGACACGCACCACCACCAGGCCGCGGGCGTTGGCCCTGGCATCGCGCTGGATCACCCCGGCGACGATGTCGCCCTCGCGGGCGGCGAACTCGCCGAAGTTCTTCTCGTTCTCGGCGTCGCGCAGACGTTGCAGGATCACCTGACGGGCGGTCGTGGCGGCAATGCGACCGAAACCCTCTGGGGTGTCGTCCCATTCGTTGATCAGGTTGCCGTCTTCGTCGGTCTCACGCGCCATCACCTTGACGACACCGGTCTTGCGGTCGATGTCGATGCGGGCCTCGGCCTCGTGCCCCTCGGTGTGGCGATACGCGGTGAGCAGTGCGGCGTTGATCATGTCGACGACCGCGTCGACCGCGATCCCCTTGTCGACCTCGATGGCATGCAGTGCCGCCATGTCGATGTTCACGCTTCGTCCTCCTTTTCGGACTGGCCGGCCAATTCGAGCTCGCGCCTGTTTGGCGGCGAGAACTCAACCTGGACAACGGCTTTCGCAACTGTGTCGCGGGGCACTTCGCGGACGGTGTAATGACCCGGCCTGCCTTCGGCGACCATGACCATCCGCAGTACGCCCCCGTTGAGTTCACCCAGTCGTCCGGTCACCTGCGAACCGTCGGACAGCGTCATCTCGACCTTGCGCCCCCGGGCCCGCCGGAAGTGCCGGTCGGACGTCAGCGGCCGGTCCACCCCTGGCGACGTCACCTCCAGCACGTAGGGCTCTGTCTCATCGAGGCGATCAAGCAGGTCGGACGCCGACTGCGCCAGCGCGGCAACCGCGTCCAGGTCCAGGCCCTCGTCGCCGTCGGCAACCACCACGATGCGTGGCGGCTTGGCGGACTCCTCGATGAGGACGTCCTCGATCTCGTACCCGGCACGCGCGAACTCTTCCCCGAGAATCTCGATCACCTGCTGCTGCGATGGCAGTCGCGCGGACCGCAGCGGGACGTCCGATGCCACGGCGAGCTCCTCGTCTTGAGTTGTACGGACACGATCCGGGCGTGGATGACCAGGAATCGAGTATCAACGATACGCCAGCGCACGAGGTGCAACTGGCAAACCGCAGCGCTGTCCAGCCGATCCACAGCCGGTGGCAAATGGCAGGATGTCCCCCGATGTCCAATGTGCCGAGCGCTCCCCCCACCGTCAGCAGGCGACGCGTCCTGATCGGTGGCGCGGTCCTGGCAGTGCTGTCCACGACGGCAGTCGGTTGCGGCGCACCGGCCCCGAAGCCCGAGGTCGACGCTCTCGTCGCGCAGCTCGAGCGGGCCCGCGCGGACAGTCAGCTGGCGGCAGGAGCGGCGAGCGCTGCCCGTCCGGATATCGCTGCGGCGCTGACCACGGTGGTTGCCGAGCGGTCCGCACACGTCCAGGCGCTCTCCGACGAGATCACCCGGATCGCCGGCGACGCGCCGCCGTCGGCGTCGGCCAGCCCCACGTCGACCAGCACCACCGCCGAACCACTCCCGCCGCCCACTCCGCGCGACGTCGTCGCCGCCCTCAAGCAGTCCGCCGACAGCGCCGCGCAGTCGGCCGCGCAGCAATCCGGCTACCGCGCCGGATTGCTCGGCTCGATCGCCGCGTCCTGCACGACGGCGTTCACCGTCGCCCTCGACGGGGTGCAGTCGTCATGACGTCACCAGAGACGTCGCAGGAGCCAACCCCGTCGCGGCCCCCTGACGGCCCCGACGCCGCGCTGTTCGATGCGGTCGCGAACGAGCATGGCGTGATCTACGGGTACGGCCTGGTATCGGCGCACTCGACGCCGGACGTCAACGACCTGGTGTCAGACGTGATAGCCGGGCACCGCGAGCTCCGCGAGGAGGCCATCGCCCGCCTCGTCGGCCGCAACGTGGCGGCCCCGCTGCCCGCGGCCGGCTACGAGTTGCCGATCGAGGTCGACAGCCCCGCCGACGCCGCGAAGCTGGCGTTGCGGATGGAGGAGGACTCAGCGGTGGCGTGGCGCGCAGTGCTCGAAAAGGCGACCACTAGCGAGGACCGCACCTTCGCGGTGACGGCGCTGACCCAGTGCGCGGTCACCGCGGCCAAGTGGCGCGACGTGCTGAAGCTAGTGCCGAACACCGTGGCGTTCCCCGGCGGCACCGAGTAATTCGCGCTAGACGGCCACAGAGGCCGAGATGGCCGCGGAGATATCGGAGGCCGCGTCGTCGACGGCGATCTCCCGCGTCTCGCCGGTGAAGCGGTTGCGCAGCTCGACCACCCCGTCGGCCCAGCCGCGACCCACCACCACGATCCACGGCACGCCGAGCAGCTCGGCATCCTTGAACTTCACTCCCGGCGACGCCTTCCTGTCGTCGAACAGCACCTCGACGCCCAGCCGGTCGAGCTCACCCGCCAGCTCGGTGGCACCGGCACGGGCCCCGTCGTCCTTGTTCGCGATCACCACGTGGGCGTCGAATGGGGACACCGATGCGGGCCAGCGCAGTCCGAGCTCGTCGTGGTGCTGCTCGGCGATCACGGCCACCAGCCGGGACACCCCGACACCGTAGGAGCCCATGGTCAACCGCACCGGTTTGCCGTTCTCGCCGAGCACGTCGGCGCTGAACGCATCGGCGTACTTGCGGCCCAACTGGAAGACGTGACCGATCTCGATGCCGCGGGCACTCACCAGCGGACCGGCGCCGTCCGGCGACGGGTCACCGTCGCGAACCTCGGCGACGTCGATGGTGCCGTCGGCGGTGAAGTCACGACCGGCCACCAGTCCCGCGACGTGCCTGCCTGGTTCGTCGGCACCGGTGATCCACGTGGTGCCGTCCACCACGCGCGGATCCACCAGATAGCGAACGCCGTTGCCCAGCAATGCCTTCGGCCCGATATAGCCCTTGACGAGGAACGGGTTCTTGGTGAAGTCGTCGTCGCCGAGCATGACGTATTCGGCAGGTTCCAGCGCAGCGTCGAGTCGCTTGGCGTCGACGTCGCGGTCACCGGGCAGCCCGATCGCCAGCAGCTCCCACTCACCACCGGGGACCCGGGTCTTCAACAGCACGTTCTTGAGCGTGTCGGCCGCGGTGACGGTGCGGCCCAGATCCGCACCATTGGCCCAGTCGACCAGGGTGGCGATCGTCGGGGTCTCGCCGGTGTCGTAGACGACCGGCTCTGGCAGCCCGTCGATCGGCAACGCCTCTGGCGCCGTGGTGACGACCGCCTCGACGTTGGCCGCGTAGCCCGACTGCAGGCACCGCACGTAGGTGTCCTCGCCCACCTCGCTCTCGGCGAGGAACTCCTCCGACGCGCTGCCGCCCATGGCACCGGACGTCGCCGCGACGATCACGTATCGCACCGCCAGCTTGGCGAAGATCCGCTCGTAGGCCTCGCGATGCGCGTGATAGGCGTTCTTGAGGCCTTCGTCGTCGACGTCGAACGAGTACGAATCCTTCATGATGAACTCGCGGCCACGCAGAATGCCCGCGCGCGGCCTGGCCTCGTCGCGGTACTTGGTTTGGATCTGGTAGAGCCGCAGCGGGAAGTCCTTGTAGGAGCTGTACTCCCCCTTGACGGTGAGCGTGAAGAACTCCTCGTGCGTGGGGCCAAGCATGTAGTCGTTGCCGCGGCGGTCCTTGAGCCGGAACACGCCGTCGCCGTACTCAGTCCAGCGGTTCGACGTCTCGTACGGTGCACGCGGCAACAGCGCAGGGAATCGGACCTCCTGAGACCCGACCACTGCCATCTCGTCGCGGATCACCTTCTCGATCTTGGTCAGCACCCGCAGGCCCAGCGGCAGCCAGCTGTACAGGCCCGGCCCGATCGGCCGGACATATCCGGCCCGGAGCAACAGTTTGTGGCTGGGTACTTCGGCGTCCGCCGGGTCGTCGCGCAGCGTGCGCAGGAACAGCTCGGACATGCGGGTGATCACAGCCGACAACCTTAGCGATGCATTTCCCGTCGCTTCGCTCGCCTCGATGCGATTTCCCGTCGCTTCGCTCGCCCCGATGCGAGTGTTCAGTCCCGCCCCTGCCACGTGCAGACGCACGCCTCGTTGCCCTCCGGGTCGGCGAGCACCCAGAACGCGGGCGCCCTCGCGTCGCTGAGCAGCGTGCCGCCCGCGGCGATCGCGGCCTGCACCCTGGCTTCCCCCTCGTCGTGTGGCACGTCGACGTCGAGGTGGATGCGGTTGCGTTGGGGCCGCGGCTCGTCCATCTGCTGAAACCAGATCGCCGGACCGCGCCCGAGCGGGTCGATCAAACCCAAAGTCAGGTCGGATGGCCCCACCTCGCCGACGTAGCCGGTGACCGCCTGCCAGAACGGCCTGACCTTGCCGATGTCCATGGCGTCGATGGCGATCTCGAGGCCTTGCAGCCGACCGGGCCGGTCACCGCGGCCGGGGGCCGTCGTCAGCCCACGAGAAGCCAGCGCCTCGGACACCTCGCGGGCCAGCCGCACGTCGAGCCCGGTGACCAAACCGCCCAGCGGGGGCATCAGCCGCAGCACGGCGCGCTCGGCGCGGACGTCGACGGTGAGATGGTCCTGGCCGTCGGCGCCCACGCCAGCGGCGGCGATCGCGGCGACCTCTGCGGCCCGCGCCAGCGAGGGCACGTCGACCTCGGTGTAGACCGCGCCGAGGACGAGGCGCCAGCCGAGCGGGCTGACGGCGTCGGAGATCTGCTGGCGGGTGAGCCGCTCGTCGTCGTGCATGCCGGCCACGCTAGTGCTACAGCTCGCCTGCCTCCACCGCTTCCCTGGTGTGCTGCGCCCTCGCGATGTCCTTGGCGGAGAAGCCGATCCAGAACGCGGCGACGCCCACCAGGATCGCGATGCCCGCCACCCACAGCAGCGAATAGGTGTAGCCGTAGCCGAGCGCGTCGAGTTGGGCGGGCGTCATGTTCTTCACCGGGCCGGTGGTGCCGCCGAGGTACAGGGTGCGCGACGTCTGCACCGCCATGATTACCACCAGCACCAGGGGTCCGCCGAGGTTCTGCACCATCAGCGTGATGGCCGAGACGGGCCCGATCTCGCGCGGGCCGACCCCGGCCACCGCGCACAGCGGCAGGATCACCGAGATCACGCCGATCCCGAAGCCGCCCACCACGATTGGCATGAACAGGTCGGGGAAGTACGGGATGTCGCGGGTCAGCGTCGAGCCGTACAGCATCGCCGCGAGCACGAAGAGCCCGCCGCCGATGATCAGCCAGCGCGGCGCGATGAGCGGTGCCAGCCGGGTGGCCAGCACGTTGCCGACGCCGACGGCCACCGCGAACGGCAGGAAACAGACCCCGGCCCGCAGCGCGGAGTATCCGAGCACGTCCTGGGCAAGCAGCCCGACCATCACCGTCACGGTGAGCAGCACGCCACCGCCCAGGAACCACGCGACGAACGTCGCCACCCGGTTGCGGTCGTTGAACACCGAGAACGGCACCAGTGGGTTCTCGGCGGAGCGCTCCGCGAACAGGAAAGCGATGAGGAAGATCACCGCGGCGACGGCGGCGCCGATCACCCAGGGGTCGATCCAGCCGCGGGGCGGCCCCTGGGTGAACACCAGCACGGCCGACGTGCACCCCAGCGTGGCCAGCAGCGCGCCGGTCACGTCGAGTTTGAGCCGTTCGTGGTGCGTCTCGCGGATCCGCAGGGCGGCGATGGCGATGATGACGATGCCGATCGGCACGTTGATCAGAAACGCCAGCCGCCAGGAGATCACGGTCAGCAGGCCACCGAGCACCAGGCCGAGCACCGATCCAGTGGCCTGCATCCCCGCCGACACCGCCATCGCCTGGTTGCGGGCGTGCCCGACAGCGTAGGTGGTGGCGATCAGCGCCAGGCCGGTCGGTGCCGACACGGCCGCCCCGACGCCCTGCAGGGCGCGGGCCGCGATCAGCGTGTACTCGTCGGTGGCCAGTCCGCACACCAGCGACGCGATGGTGAACACGCCGACGCCGGACAGGAACGCACGCTTCTGCCCGATCGCGTCGCCGACCCGGCCACCGAGCAGCAGCAGGCCGCCGAACGTCAGCACGTAGGCCGTGATCACCCAACTCTTGCCCGCGTCGGACAGGTCGAGGTCGGCCTGCATGCGCGGCAGCGCGACGATGACGATGGTGCCGTCCAGCGTCGACATGAGCTGCATGCCGGTGATCGCGACGATCGCGATGCCGAGCACCGACGACGACAGCGTCGACGGCGATGGCGTGTTGGTGTGTTCCGTCGACCCTGACGAACCACCCGCGGCAGACATGGCTTGCCACCTTACCCAGATGCGATTTCGGCAGGCTCAGTGGCGATGCGCTGATCGGCCGTTATCGTGAGCCGGTGGAAGGGACGCCATTCGGCCGCTACCAGCTGATCGAGTTGCTGGGCCGTGGCGGAATGGGCGAGGTGTGGCGCGCCCACGACACCACCATCGACCGCGTGGTGGCGCTGAAGATGCTGCTCCCCCACTACGCCAAGGACCCCGACTTCGACAAGCGGTTCCGCCGCGAAGCCCGCGCCGCAGCGCGGCTCGACGATCCCCACGTCGTGCCCATCCACGACGTCGGCGAGATCGACGGACGCCTCTACGTCACCATGCGGCTCATCGACGGCGTCGACTTGGACACCCTCCTGCGAACCGCTCCGCTGGAGCCCGAACGCGCGGTGTTCGTCATCGAGCAGATCGCGGCGGCACTGCACAGCGCCCATCGCGCCGGGTTGGTGCACCGCGACGTCAAACCGTCCAATATTCTGTTGGCCGACAACGACTTTGCCTACCTCATCGACTTCGGCATCGCCCGCGCCGCGGACGACACCGCGCTGACCTCCGAGGGGTCGACCATCGGCACCTGGGCCTACATGGCCCCTGAGCGCTTCCAGAGCGGCGACATCGAACCCAGCTCCGACATCTACGCCCTCGCGTGCGTGCTCTACCAATGCCTCACCGGCGAGCCGCCCTTCCCGGGCACCACCCTCGAGCAGGTCGCGGTGGGCCACATGGTCGCGCCGCCCCCGAGAGCCTCCGAGACGAGCAACACCGTTCCGCGCGGACTGGACTCGGTGATCGAAATGGGTCTGGCCAAACAAACCACCGACCGATACCCCACCGCAGTCGCAATGGCCGCCGCCGCACGACAGGCCATTACCGAACCGACCAGCCAACCCCACGCCGTGCCAACGCAACTGAACCCGGCCAGCCACAGCAGCCCGAGCCTTCCTGCCCCGCCACACCCGGCGCAGACCTATCCGACGCCACCCCCGTACGGCGTGCCACCGACGGCCCCGCCGCAGTGGGGCCCACCGCCGCCGGGCTACGCCCCGTACGCCAACTACCCGTCCGGACCCGGGTACTACAGCGCACCCAATCTGCAGCTGCCACCGGACCCGAAGCGCAAGGGGCGGCGCCGCGGTGTGCTGATCGGCGCCGCGGTGGTCGTCGTGGCGCTGATCGTCGCGGGCAGTGTGGCCGCGGTCGTCGGGCTCACCAGGCACGACGATCCGGCGGCACCGGCGCCGACCACGGCCGCTGCCGGTGGGGGTGACTTCAACGGCACCTACCGGGCGGATTACGGGCCGGGGACCGATCTCGACGACAAGCCGGTCCCGAATGCGCCTGCGACGACGAGCAGTTGGGATGTCCGCTCCGAGTGCGGTTCCAGCGGGTGCGTGGCGACCGCGGCGAGTGCCAGCGGCAATTCCCTCCTGTCGAACATGACGTTCGATCGGCTGGGCGGCACCTGGGTGGCCGTAGGGCTCGCCTCGGCGGATTGCGGCGGCGATGCACCCTCCGAAGTCTGGGTGGTGGTGACGCTGCAACAGCAGCCCGACGGCACGCTGTCCGGCGACACGGTCAGATCCTCAACCGACAGTCTGTGCGCAGCGAAGCGCACCGTGAAGTTCACCCGCACCGGCGATCCCGACCTCGACAAGGTTCCGGATCCGGCCGTCCTACCGCCGCGGGTGGTGAGCCCTGCCGACGGGCTTCGCGGCAGCTACCGCCAGACGACGACCTTCACGAACGGCAGCGTGGTTCCCGGACAGGTTCTCGCAGCCAATACGTATTGTCTTCGCACCGGCGATCGGTGCATGAGCTTGTTCCACGCGGGCGGTGGGGTCGTCACGTTGATGTACGCCGATGACAAGTGGACGCGAAACGAGAAGGGCACCACGACGTGCGGAGGGGGCGGCACCGCGCAGGTGACGATCACCGCGGACTACCCGATGCCCCGGCAACTGGATGACCCGATCGCGTTGCTCACCGGGCGTGGCAGTCAGACCGTTGCGGCAGGAGGCGCGTGCACGGGCGGCGGTGACTTCGAGGACAAGTTCGAGCGCACCGGCGATTAGGGGCTAGAGCTCGCCCGCGTCGATCGCGTCCTTGACTTCCTGCGCATGGGCGACCTGCTCGGCGGTGTAGCCGATGAACAGCGCGACGGCACCAACCACGACGGCGACCGCAGCCACCCACAGCAGGCCGTAGGTGTAGCCCTGATCGAGGGCGTGCAGTTGCGCGGCGTCCATGTTCTTCACCGGGCCGGTCGTGCCGCCCAGATAGAGCGTGCGCGACGTGATGACGGCCTGAATGACGGCCAGCACCACCGGGCCGCCGAGGTTCTGCAACATCAGCGCGATCGCCGAAACGGGGCCGATCTCGTCGAAGCCGACGCCCGCGATGGCCGACACCATCAGCGGCACCACGATCATGCCGATGCCGAATCCACCGATGGTGATGGGCAACACCAGATTCGGGAAGTACGGGATGTCGC
>NZ_JAVRPS010000694.1:0-4489 GCF_032162105.1 Mycobacterium sp.
TGCCCGTCCTTCTCGGGGGTGAGCAGCTTGAGCAGGTTGACCAGGTTGGTGCCGTAGAGCTGGGAAGCCGTCGCGGGCAGTCGCCCGGCCAGGTCGGAGTAGCCGATGATCGTCACGCCGTTGTCGGTGACGATGGCCTGATCCTTGACGGTGCCCTCGACGTTGCCGCCGTTGGCCGCGGCCATGTCCACGATCACGCTGCCCGGCTTCATCGCGGCGACCATCTCCGCGGTGATGATGCGGGGCGCAGACCGGCCGGGGATCAGCGCGGTGGTGATGATGATGTCGACGTCCTTGGACTGCTCGGCGTACAGCGCCGCCTCGCGGACCTTGTAGTCGTCGCCCATCTCCTTGGCGTACCCGGTGGCCGAGACCTCTGCCTTTTCCTTGGCCTCCGGCTCCTCGACGGACAAGTACTCCCCGCCGAGGGATTTGACCTGCTCGGCGACCTCGGGCCGCGGGTCGGTGGCCAGCACGATGGCGCCCATGCTGCCTGCCGCGCCGATGGCGGCCAGTCCGGCCACGCCCGCGCCGACCACGAGCACCTTCGCCGGCGGCACCTTGCCCGCCGCGGTCACCTGCCCGGTGAAGAACCGGCCGAAGGCATGGGCCGCTTCGACCACGGCCCGATATCCGGCGATGTTGGCCATCGACGACAGCACGTCCAGCGATTGCGCCCGCGAGATCCGCGGCACCGCGTCCATTGCCAGCACCGTGATCGGTCGTGCGGACAGCTTCTCGACCAACTCCGGATTCAGCGCCGGCGAGATCAGGCTGACCAGCGTCGCACCGTCGCGCAATGCCCCGATCTCCTCATCGGTGGGTGCATTGACCTTGAGCACGACGTCGGCGGCCCACGCATCACCGACTTCGGCGCCGGCCTCGATGTAGGCGGCATCGGAGAAGCTGGAGGCATCGCCTGCACCGGATTCGACCACGACGGAGTAGCCCAGTTTGAGGAGTTGTCCGACGGTCTGCGGCGTCGCGGCGACGCGCGTCTCACCCGCGTGAGACTCGCGCGGTATCCCGATGATCATCGGAAGAGTCTCCCATCTGCGCCACGAGCACGCGCGTCCCCCTCTGGCGGTCAGAGGCGGACGGCGACCTGGATGCCGTCGGCGGCGTCATCGAAGAACTCGAGGCGCTCCGACTACGCCATCTGATCCAGGTATCCGGGGCAGTAGGCGCTGGCCGCCTCGACCACGAACACCGCCGCCTGATGCGCGGACAGATCGGTGTTGTCCATGATCTCGCCACCGATGCTGACGCCGGTCTCACCGTCGGCCAGGTAGCTGCACACCAGATGTGCGTCCTCGATGGCGGCACTTGCCGAGTCGAACGCGATGCCCTCTGCGTCGATGTTGGTCAGGAACTCGTCGTCGACCGAGCTGGCCGATCTTGGCGGATTCTCAACGAATTCTTGGGAACCGTTCCAAGAACGAAAGCTCACAGGCGGCTGGCAGCGCCGGTGAGCGGACCGAAACGCGTCCGGAAACGACCAAGATCACGGCCGTAACGATGCTCGGACAGGCTGCGGTTGCATGCGCCGCCGGAGTACCACCACGATGCCCGAGGTTGGCGGGCACGCCACGTCAGTCGAGGTGGTCGAGGACTGCTATCTGCGGGTCATCGCCGACCCGGAGCTCGCCTCGTGCTTCGACTGGGTCGACGTCCTGGCGATCAAGCACCACCTGCGTTCGGTCATCGCAGACACGGTCGGCAGACCCGAGCCGCCGCACCCGAACGATCACCGCATCCGTGTGTCTGCCGAGCAGGACGCCCGGGTCAGAGGGCACCTTGCCGACGTCCTCGCCGGCATCGGGGTCGCGATGCCGGCGGATCAGGTTCCTGCGGTTGCGGGTGGCTCCAAACCCGCTGCCTGGAGCTGATCCCTGAGCTTCGTCAGGGTCCGCTCGAGTATCCGCGACACGTGCATCTGGGAGACGCCGATCCGCTCGGCGATCTGGCTCTGCGTCATCGAGGCGAAGAAACGCAGATACAACACGGAACGCTCGCGTTCGGGAAGCGCCGCCAGCAGCGGTCGCACCGTCTCCCGGTCGGTGATGTGGTCGAACTCGAGGTCGACGTCGCCGATCGTGTCCGCCAGCATCCGCGGGCCTCCATCACCGCCCGCGACGGGCGCGTCGATGGAGTGCACGTTGTACGACGCCGCCGCGATGAGGCTTTCGACGACCTCTTCCCGATCGAGGCCGAGAAGCTCCGACAGCTCGCTAGCCGTCGGGGCCCGCCCGAGATCCTGCGTCAACTGCGCTGTCGCCCTGGTGATCTGCCCGTGCCGATCCCGGATCCGTCGAGGCACGTGCATCGACCAGCCATGGTCGCGGAAGTGCCGACGGACCTCACCCATCATCGTCGGGACCGCGAAGGCGAGGAAGCTCGAACTCTTCTCCGGGTCGAACCGGTTCACGGCGTTCATCAGGCCGAGACGGGCGACCTGGGTCAGGTCCTCGAGGTTCTCCCCGCGCCGGTCGTAGTGCCGCGCGACGTGGTCGGCAAGCTGCAGGCACCTGGTCACGATGCGCTCTCGCTGGCGGGCGTACTCGGCCGATTCGGCAGGCAGCGTCTTGAGGACGAGGAACATGTCCACGACGTCGGGGTACTCGTCGGCGTGCTTGGGCGGCGTAACCGCTTCGGGCGCAACCGCTTCAGGCGCAAGTGTGTCGACGCTCATCGGAGCCTCTTCCCGACCAGCGAGCCCAGTTCGATCTTCGTCGTCCAGTATTGGTCATGCATGCGCGGCCCCCCTTAGAGGGTCTCCAGGATGCGGCGCCGCGTCGTCGTACGACGGCCCTCGTGAAGGGGCGCGCTGCATCGTCATCCGTCGGTTCGACGGACCGGCGATCTGCCGTCGCCACATATCTGCGAAAGCGGGCGCTTGCTCGAGGTCAGATGACTTTGCCCGCTCGCGGTGCGGCGTTACGGCCGCTTTGCACTAAACGGCGGTGAGTCCAGGTGGACGAGTTGAGCCTACCTCGATTGTCCGATGCCGGAAAGGTGGTTGGGTGCATTCGGTCGTCGGACGTAGCGGCGGTGCTCCCATGCCCACGTCAATTCGCCTGTGAGGCTGAGCTTTCCGCGCGGATCGACGTCGGGTGCGAAGTCGATGTTTGAAGGACGCTTCGAGCGGGTACCTGTGCCCCGCTCGTGCGCGATGTCCCGTTTTGGACGCCGATTTAGATTCAGCGTGATCGCAGCCCTTTCCCAGCCGGTTGGCCCCCGGTAGCAATGTCGGAATGAGCGCGACATCGCCTGCCGATTCCTGCTGTCGCTGACGCCCTCCGTCCAGCATCAGCCCAGACATCGCAGGAAGTCGCAGGATTAGTGTCGGTCTTCGTCGATATCACGCCGGATGAGTCGCAAGTCGACTCGCCGATCACGTCCACGCCAACCCGGGGTCGCTGGCGTGGCCGGTTGACCCGCGCCGCGCTGCCGCTCCTGTCCGTCGTCGTCTTCGGGATCGTATGGCAGCTCGCCGCCGCCGCGGGCATCTGGAACCAAACCTTCGTGCCCTACCCGAGCACGGTGTGGCACGCCTTCATCGACGTCTCGACCACTCACGACGGAGTCCGCGGCTACGCAGGCTACCTGCTGTGGGAACACCTCTACATGACGCTGCGGCGGGTGTTGGTCGGCGTCGTGATCGGCGTCGGTCTCGGTGTGCTGCTCGGTCTGGTGATGGGCTCCATCGGCTGGGTGCGCAGCGTCCTCGAACCGTGGCTGACGTTCCTGCGCGCACTTCCCCCGCTGGCGTACTTCTTCCTGCTGGTGATCTGGTTGGGCATCGACGAGGCGCCGAAGATCACGCTGTTGGCGCTCGCGGCGCTTCCGCCCGCGGCGGTGGCAACCACGGCCGCCGTCGTCGCGGCTCCGGTCGGACTGACCGAGGCGGCCCGCGCGCTCGGCGCGACCCGGGCGCAGGTGATCCGCGACGTCGTCGTGCCCTCGGCGCTGCCCGAGACGTTCACCGGTATCCGCCTTGCGGTCGGCATGGCCTACTCATCGGTGGTCGCCGCCGAGCTGTTCAACGGCATCCCCGGCATCGGCGGCCTGGTGAAGGACGCAAGTAACTACAACAACACCCCCGTCGTACTGGTCGGCATCTTCGCTATCGGGTTCTCGGGTCTGATCATCGACGGTCTGCTTCGCACCGTGGAACGGCGCGCGGTCCCCTGGAGAGGAAAGATTTGATGAAACTGAAGGCACTAATGGCGGCGGTCGCCGTCTCGGCGCTTGCACTGGCCGGCTGCGCGGTGGACCACTCCGGACAGGACTCCGCCAAGCCCACCCTGCGCCTCGGATACCAGACGTTCCCCAGCGGGGATCTGATCGTCAAGAACAACAAGTGGCTCGAAGAGGCGCTGCCCGACTACAACATCAAGTGGATCAAGTTCGACTCCGGCGCGGACATCAACACCGCGTTCATCGCCAAGGAGCTGGACTTCGGCGCGCTCGGCTCCAGCCCGGTGGC
>NZ_JAVRPS010000695.1:0-3291 GCF_032162105.1 Mycobacterium sp.
GCTCCGCGGGAAACCTCGTCGAGTGGTACGACGTCTACGTCTACACCGTTTTCGCCAGCTATTTCGAGGCGCAGTTCTTCGACAAGAACGACACCAACTCGACGGTGTACATCTACGCGATCTTCGCAGTGACCTTCATCATGCGACCGGTGGGATCGTGGTTCTTCGGACGGTTCGCCGACCGTCGCGGCCGCAAGGCCTCCCTGATGCTCAGCATCACCGTCATGTCGGCCTGCTCGTTCCTCGTGGCGGTCATGCCCACGCGCGAGATCATCGGCTGGTGGGCGGCGGTGATCCTGGTCTTCGCCCGCCTCGTGCAGGGGTTTGCCACCGGTGGTGAGTACGGCACGTCAGCGACGTATATGTCCGAGGCGGCCACCGCGAATCGGCGCGGCTTCCTGTCGTCCTTCCAGTACGTCACCCTCATCGGCGGTCACGTTCTCGCGCAGTTCACGCTCCTCATCGCGCTCAACTTCCTGGATACCGACGAGCTCAAGGCATGGGGGTGGCGGATCGGCTTCTTCATCGGCGGCATGGCCGCCCTGGTGGTGCTCTGGATTCGCCGCTCGATGGACGAGTCGCTGAGCGAATCGCACTTGGAGTCCATCCGTGAGGGCGAGGACCGCGACGCGGGATCCATGAAGACCTTGTTCACCACGCACTGGCGCCCCCTGCTGCTCGTGTTCCTCATCACGGCGGGCGGCACGATCGCGTTCTACACCTATAGCGTCAACGCGCCGGCAATTGTCAAGTCCACCTTTGGAACAGACCGGGCGCTGACGGCAACGTGGGTCAACCTGCTTGGCCTGATCTTCCTGATGTTGCTGCAGCCGGTTGGCGGCCTCATCAGCGACCGGGTCGGACGCAAGCCGCTTCTGATCTTCTTCGGTGTCGGTGGCGTTCTCTACACCTACGTCCTTCTCACGTTCCTCCCGCAGACGACGTCAGCGGTCACGGCGTTCTTGATACTGGCCGTCGGCTACGTCATCATCACCGGCTATACGTCAGTCAACGCGATCGTGAAGGCGGAGCTGTTCCCCGCCGAAATCCGGGCCCTGGGCGTGGGATTGGGCTACGCGCTCGCGAACTCGGTGTTCGGGGGCACGGCGCCGCTGCTCTACCAAGCATCCAAGCCCGATCACATCACCTTGTTCATCGTCTACGTCACGGTGGTGATCGGCGTGAGCTTGGTGGTCTACGTCTTCGGGCTGAAGAACAAGGGCGAGACGGTGCTCGACCGCGAGCAGGGCAGCGCCTGGGCGGTGCCTGCACCTTCTCGCTAGCCGCGATACTGCTCCACCAGCGCGGCGTACTCGTCGAGTAGCCGAAGGGATTCGTCGAGTGGCGCGGTGGGTAGCAGCAGCGCGATCTGGCCGAATCCCAAGTCATCGACGGCGCGCCAATACTCGAGGTCGGTGGGAGTGCCGAACTGCGCGAGCGGGACGTCGTGGCCTGCGCCGTCGCGCATCTGGTCGATCCTCTTGCTCAGCGTTTCCACCGGGAAGGGGTTGGCGATCCAGCCCGCGTGGTGCCGGATCACCCGCTTGACGGTGGCATCGGAGTTGCCGCCGATGTAGATGGGCGGATGCGGCTTCTGAACCGGCTTGGGCCGAAGGTACGTCGGATCGAAGTCGACGTACGTGCCGTGGTACTCGGCGGGTTCTGTCGTCCACAGCGCCGTGATCGCCTCGATGCGCTCGTCCAACAGCGCACCGCGGGTCTTGGGGTCCGTGCCGTGGTTGCGCAACTCCTCGATGTTCCAGCCGGCGCCTACGCCGAACACAAACCGGCCACCGGAGATCAGGTCGATGCTGGCGGCCTCCTTCGCGGTGATGATCGGGTCACGTTGGATGAGCAGGGCGATGCCAGTGAACAACTCGATCCGGGAGGTCACGGCGGCTGCAGCGGCCAGGGTGACGAACGGATCCAGCGTCCGGTAATACATGTCCGGCAACTCGCCACCCGTCGGGTACGGCGTCTCCCGGCTTGCCGGAATGTTCGTGTGCTCCGCGATCACCAGCGAATCGAAACCCCGATCCTCGATCGCACGGGCAAGCGACACCGAGTCGATTCCGTCATCGGTGACAAACGTGGAGATTCCGATCTTCATACGCCATCCCTATCGATCGACACGGTCGCGACAACCCTCGCCGCAACCACGGTATTCCCTGCGGAGAATCACCAGGGCAGGGGGCCATTTACGTCGAAGTAACCGCCGGTGGGGCCGTCGGCGTCGAGCTGCGCCATCCGCACGATGATCTCGGCGCCCTGTTCGACGGTTTGGGTGCCGGTGTTGCCGTTCAGGTCGGTCTTGGTGAAACCCGGCTCGACGGAGTTGATTCGCATGTGCGGGAACGCCTTCGCGTACTGCACGGTGATCATGTTGACCGCTGTCTTCGATGCCGGATAGGCCACGCCCGGATAGATGAGGGCAGGGGCGGCGGCGAGCCGGGTCAGCGATGCGAGGCCGCTGCTCACATTGACCACCACCGGGTTGGGGGACCGCTTCAGCAGTGGCAGAAATGCGTGCAGGACGCGGACCGTGCCGAAGACGTTGGTCTCGAAGGTCTTCCGCATCAGATCGGCGGTGATGTCCGCGGGGCCGAGCACGACGTTGTTCGGACCGCGCTCTTCCATCCCGGCGTTGTTCACCAGGACGTCGAGCCCTCCGTCGGCCTCGATCGTCCTCGCGGCGGCCTCCACCGACGCGTCGTCGGTGACGTCGAGCTGGACCGCCCGCGCGCCCAGCTGCTCCGCGGCCTGGTGGCCCCGCTCGGCGTCCCGGCTGCCGAGGTAGACCGTGTGGCCGGCGGCGATCAGTTGGCGGGCGCTCTCGAAGCCGAGACCCTTGTTGGCTCCGGTGATCAGTGTCGTCGTCATGCCTCCACGATGCCTGGCCGTTCCGGAGTCAGCCAGCAGCCCCGGCTTCCTAGGACTGTCAGTGCCAGGACGATTCGAGCGCTGCGGTGCACCATGGTGTGATGGCACGCTCGGAGTTCGGGAACACGGTGCGGTGCTGGCCGCAGGTGGGCCCCCTGACACTGGACTGCTACGTGCTCACCGTGGTCGGTCCGGACCTGCGCGTCATGGTGTACACCGCCGAGCCCGGAACCGAGGACGCCGAGCGACTCGCCCTCCTCGCCGTTGTCGGCACCCAGACACTCGCCGCGATGAGTTCTGCGTGACGAGGTGGTCCATACATCGGAGGTGAACGATGGATACGGACGAATACCCATTGCCAACTGTCGTCGACCGGACAGCATGGCAGGCAGAACTCGATCGGTTGTTGGC
>NZ_JAVRPS010000696.1:0-11922 GCF_032162105.1 Mycobacterium sp.
TCTACAACGACGCCTCCATCGAGGTAGAGGTCAAGCTGTCGGGCGTTCTCACCACGGGGGCCGTCGCCGACGATGAGGTTCCGCGCTGGGGCAAGCTCGTCGCTCCCGGCATCTACGGCCCGAATCACCAGCACTTCTTCAACTTCCGGCTCGACATGAGCGTCGACGGGCCGGGAAACAGTGTGTACGAGGTGGATTCGATCCCTGAGCCCGACCCGGCGCTCAACCCGCACCACAACGCGTGGATCACCCAGGACACGTTGGTGGCGTCGGAGGCCGAGGGCGCACGTGACTGGGACTGGAAGACCGGCCGCTACTGGAAGATCGCCAACCCTTCGAAGAACAACGAACTCGGTGCTCCGGTGGCCTACAAGCTGGTGCCGAAGGACATCGTGCCCGTGATGGTGCAAGAGGGCTCACACATCTACGACCGGGCCCGCTTCGTCCAGCACAACCTGTGGGTCACCAAGTACGACGAGTCGGAGAGGTTCGCGGCGGGGGACTACATGTACCAGTCGGCGGATGCGCAGGGCCTGCCGGACTTCATCGCCGACGACGCGCCATTGGAGAACACCGACGTGGTGCTCTGGTACACCCTCGGCGCCCACCACGTGGTGCGCCCGGAGGACTGGCCGGTGATGCCCTGCTCCTACACGGGATTCCACCTGAAGCCGATCGGCTTCTTCGACGGCAACCCGGCACTCGACGTGCCGCCGTCACCGCCGAAGGCGTGCCACCACCACTGACGCACGCGCTCCGGCGGATGCTCGCTAGCCGAGATCGGCGAGTATCCGCCGGAACTGGCGCCGGTCCTGCTCGCTGAGTGGGGCCAGCACCTTTCGTTCCGCCTCCCACACGCCGGCGTCGATCCCCTGCAGCAGTGCCGTGCCCTCGCGGGTCAGCTCGGCGGGCAGGGACCGACCCGCCGCAACCGTCGCGGGCCGAGACACCAGACCGCGCTCCTGCAGACCGCGCACCACCATGTTCATCGCCTGCGGCGAGACGTTGACGTCGCGGGCCAGTTCGGCATTGGACCGACCCGGTGAATGGGACAGGATCCGCATGCAGATGTATTGCGGGAACGACAGGCCCAGTGGCTCGAGCACCGCCGTCGTCACCTCGGAGCGCAGCGCGGCCGCCACCCGGTACAGGAGATAGCCCAGTGGCTGGCCGTCGGGTTCGGTCATGTCAAGCATCTTGACACATATCAACTAGATTGATAAACAGGAGTCATGACGAACCCTTCCGACGTACTGTTCGATTCCGCCTACCGTGGCGAGGCCGCCGAGATGGGTCTGGGCACCAAGCCCCCGTGGAGCATCGGTGAGCCGCAACCCGAGATCGCCGCGCTGATCGAGGCGGGCAGGTTCCACGGTGACGTGCTGGACGCCGGCTGCGGCGAGGCCGCCACGGCCATCGCGCTCGCCGAGCAGGGCGTCACGACGGTCGGCCTTGACCAGTCCGCGGCCGCGATCGAGCTCGCACGCGCCGAGGCTGCCAAGCGCGGCCTGACGAACGCCACCTTCGACGTCGCCGACATCAGCGCGTTCACCGGCTACGACGGCCGGTTCGGCACCATCGTCGACAGCACGCTGTTCCACTCCATGCCAGTCGAACTGCGCGACGGCTACCAGCAGTCGATCGTGCGCGCCGCCGCGCCGGGGGCCTCCTACTTCGTGCTGGTCTTCGACGCCACGACCATGCCCGCCGCCGGGCCGGCCCATCCGGTCACCGAGCAGGAACTGCGTGACGTGGTGTCGAAGTACTGGGTGATCGACGAGATCCGGCCCGCACGCATCCACGCCAACGTCGCCGAGAACTTCACCGGCTTCGCGGAGTTTGCCGGCACGGGCATTCAGGACGAGGGCAACGGCCGCATGTCGGTGCCAGCCTGGCTGCTGTCGGCCCACCTGGGTTAGCCGCCCGGTAGGCGACTCCCGGCGCCACCCCTGCGTTGCCGTGTGGCCGCGATGAGGCAGGATTGGTGGCGCCGCCCTCGCTGATCGCCGGGATGGCGATCGCATGCGAGGAGGAGTCTGATGGGGGAGCCAGTCGTCGCGGGGGCCATCCGGCCGATGTACTCGCGCGTGCTGCTCAAGCTGGGCGGCGAGATGTTCGGCGGCGGGCAGGTCGGCCTCGATCCCGACGTCGTCGCGCAGGTCGCACGGCAGATCGCCGAAGTGGTGCGCAGCGGCGCTCAGGTTGCCGTCGTGATCGGAGGCGGCAACTTCTTCCGCGGCGCGCAACTTCAGCAGCGCGGCATGGAGCGCACCCGGTCGGACTACATGGGCATGCTCGGCACGGTGATGAACAGCCTGGCGCTGCAGGACTTCCTGGAGAAGGAGGGCATCGTGACGCGGGTGCAGACCGCGATCACGATGGGTCAGGTCGCCGAGCCCTACATTCCGCTGCGGGCCCGTCGACACCTCGAGAAGGGCCGGGTGGTCATCTTCGGTGCCGGCATGGGTCTCCCGTACTTCTCCACCGACACCACTGCCGCGCAACGCGCGCTGGAGATCGGCGCCGACGTGGTGCTGATGGCCAAGGCCGTCGACGGCGTCTTCACGGCGGACCCGCGGGTGGACCCCACCGCCGAACTGCTCACCGCGATCACCCATCGGGAAGTCATCGACCGCGGGCTCAAGGTCGCCGACGCCACCGCGTTCAGCCTGTGCATGGACAACGGAATGCCCATCCTGGTGTTCAATCTCCTCACCGATGGAAATATCGCGCGTGCGGTCGCGGGTGAGAAGATCGGAACACTGGTCACCACCTGACGGGACAGACCCTCCGGGCGAGCGCTAGCGACGGGAGCAAGCACCTTGATCGACGAAACCCTCTTCGACGCCGAGGAGAAGATGGAGAAGGCCGTCTCCGTGGCGCGTGACGACCTGTCGTCCATCCGCACCGGTCGGGCCAACCCTGGCATGTTCTCCCGCCTCACCATCGACTACTACGGGTCGTCCACACCGATCACGCAACTGTCCAGCATCAACGTCCCCGAGGCGCGTCTGGTCGTCATCAAGCCGTACGAGTCCGGTCAGTTGCGCAACATCGAAGACGCCATCCGGAACTCCGACCTCGGCCTCAACCCGAGCAACGACGGCAACGTCATCCGGATCGCGATTCCCCAGCTGACCGAGGAACGCCGGCGGGAACTGGTCAAGCAGGCCAAGGCCAAGGGTGAGGACGCCAAGGTGTCGGTGCGCAGCATCCGCCGCAAGGCGATGGACGAACTGGCCAGGATCAAGAAGGACGGCGAAGCCGGCGAGGACGACGTGGGCCGGGCCGAGAAGGAACTGGACAAGTCCACGTCGACCTACACCGGCCAGATCGACGATCTGGTCAAGCACAAAGAAGGCGAGCTGCTGGAGGTGTGACGAGCGCATGCGCGACGAACCATCAATCGCAGCCGCCCCTTCAGTAACCATTTCCGTGGCAGACACCGACACCGCCTCTTCCGACGGGTCAGGCTCTTCCGCCGAGCCTCCGAAGAACGGCTCGCGCGCCGGCCGCAACCTGCCCGCCGCGATCGCCGTCGGCGCCGTGTTGGGGTTCGGCGTCATCGCCATCCTGGTCTTCGTCCCCTACGTGTGGATCGGCGTCGTCGCGGTCGCCATGGCCGTCGCCACCCACGAGGTGGTACGCCGGTTGCGCGCCGCGGGATATGCGATCCCGGTGCTGCCGCTGCTCGTCGGCGGTCAGGCCATGATCTGGCTCACCTGGCCGTTCGGGCCTGCCGGAGCGCTGGGCAGTTTCGGCGGCACGGTCGTCGTGTGCATGATCTGGCGGCTGCTGTCCGGCGGCCTGAAGGACGCGCCGGTCAACTACCTGCGTGACGTCTCGGCGACGGTGTTCCTGGCCGCGTGGATTCCGCTGTTCGGCGCGTTCGGCACCCTGCTCGTCTATCCCGATGACGGTGGCTGGCGGGTGCTCTGCCTGATGCTGGGGGTGGTGTTCTCCGACATCGGTGGCTACACCGCAGGCGTGTTGTTCGGCAAGCACCCGATGGTGCCCGCGATCAGCCCGAAGAAGTCCTGGGAGGGCTTCGCCGGGTCGCTGATCTGCGGCACCGCCGCCGCCGTGCTCGCCGTAACCTTCCTGCTGGACAAACCGGCATGGGTCGGCGTGCCGCTCGGCCTCATGCTGGTGATCACCGGAACGCTCGGGGATCTCATCGAATCCCAGGTCAAACGTGACCTCGGCATCAAGGACATGGGCACCCTGCTACCGGGGCACGGCGGGCTGATGGACCGCCTCGACTCCGTCCTGCCGTCGGCCGTCGCGACCTGGATCGTTTTGACGCTGCTGGCCTGACACTCGCGCATTCAGCCAGCACGCCGCCGCACCAAGAACCAGGCCGATGGCGATGCCGATGTCGACTCGCTGCCCGAGCATCATCCAGGACAGCAGTCCCGCCACCGCGGGGATGACGCAGAACAGCATCGAGACCGCCGCCGCCCCGTAGATGTTGATGGCCCGGACGTACAACGACAACGCCAGCGTCGCATTCAGCAGCACGACCGCGGCAATCGCCAGCACGGCATTCGCGGTGTGGTGGACGGCAAACGGAGTCAGAGCGGTCAGGACTGCAGCGGGCACCAAGGCGACCGCGTTCTGCACGGCGCTGGTGGCGCGGAAGTCCACGTCGGCGCAGAAGCGCTGCTGATACACGCCGCCTGCGGCCAGTCCGAGCAATGCCACTAGGAGCAGAATCAGCACCGGATCGACGCCACCGGTCTTGATCAGCCGACTTGCGCAGGCCGACAACACCGCGGCGACGCCGAGCACGAGCGCGAGAATCCGCCACGCGCCGAGGCGCTCCCGAAGGAACAGGGCGCCGAGGATGGCTGTGACGACGGGGTTCATCGCGATCACGACCGCGCCGAGTACCGCGGGCGCCCCACGTTCCAGCGCCAGGTACAGACAGCAGAACTGGACCGCCTGCATCAGCAGGCCGGTGACCATGACGTGGCCAAGCTTGCGGCCGGTGGGCCAGCGCACCCCGGCAAGCTTCGCCCAGGCGCCGAGGATCACCGCGGCCAGGCCGAACCGGAACACCAGCACCGCCATCGGCGTCATCGAAGCCACGGCCAGGTTGCCAATCGGATAGCCGAGCGCATAGGTGAACGTCACCGCCGAGGCAGCACGCAACGGCATCCGGGGTTGGCTCATGGAATCCATACTGTCCGCTGCGGTCAAAGCGGTCCAACGATCGTCGGCGATCCAGACTGATCGTCATTACTTATCGATAAATCGGGAATATGGCCGAGATGGGCGGGTGATCGACGTATTTGATGCGTTCTACTGATCGGAGTACCGTCGCGGCGTGAGTCAGATCCTCGATATCGGTCCGCTGCGCAGCGTGGTGGCGGTCGCCGACTGTGGCGGATTTCACCGCGCGGCAGCGGTGCTGCATCTGACCCAGTCCGCCGTCAGCCAGCATGTCCGTCGCATCGAGGCAGTGGTGGGCGGGCCGGTGGTCGAGAGGTCGGGGCGCGGAATGGTGTTCACCGTGCTGGGGCAACGCGTCCTCGGCCATGCTCGCCGAATCCTGGCCGCGCACGATGCGGCACTCGAGGATCTGGGAGCGGCCGACCAACGGATGCTCCTGATCGGCGCAACCGAACACGGCGCCGACGTCATGCTCCCCGCGCTGACCGGTGCGCTGGGGGATCGTCTGCCCGACTGGCGGATCCAGTTCCGGTTGGATCGCAATGTGTCGCTTGCCGATTCGATCGAGCAGGGGCTCGTCGACCTGGCCGTCATGCTCGACGGATCGGGGTGGGACCGGTCGAATGCGTCCGGAAGCGTGGAGCTGAAGTGGATTTCGTCGCGGAGTTTCGCGGTGCCTGCCTCGCAACCGCTCCCGTTGGTGATCTTCGCCGAGCCGTGTACCTTGCGCGAACCCGCGTTCGCCATCCTCGAGAAGATCGGTCTGCGCTACGAGATCGCCGCCGAGTGCTCGGATCTTTCGGGGCTCTACACTGCGGTGCGATCCGGCCTCGGCGTGGCGCTGCTGCCGATGATCGGCCGACTGCCCGATGGGTTGTGCCTGACGGAAGGCCTGCCGCCGGCCAACCGTGCGTCGGTGTTCGTCCGCGGCCGCACCGGCGTCGACGCCGACATGTTGACGGCCGTCGAGCAGACCGTTCGTGACGTGCTGGTCGAGCAGGCCTGATACTGGACGGGATCATGAAGCAAGAATTGGTATTCGACGCACCGCGACGCGGTATGCCGCCTCGGCATCTGGCCGACCTCGACGAGGCTGGCCGCGCCGCCGCCGTTGCGGAACTGGGGCTGCCCGCGTTCCGCGGTAAGCAACTCGCCAACCAGTACTACGGCAGGCTGATCGCCGACCCGCACCAGATGACGGACCTCCCCGCGGCGGTCCGCGATCAGGTGGCCGATGCGCTGTTCCCGCCCTTGCTGACGACGGTGCGCGACATCGAGTGCGACGCCGGTGAGACGCGAAAGACGCTGTGGCGCGCAGGCGACGGGACCACGTTCGAGTCCGTCCTGATGCGCTACCCACAGCGCACCACAGTGTGCATCTCGTCGCAGGCAGGCTGTGGCATGGCGTGCCCGTTCTGCGCGACGGGCCAGGGCGGGCTGACCCGAAACATGTCCACCGCCGAGATTCTCGAGCAGGTCCGTAGTGCGGCGGCGGTGATGCGCGACGAGCACGGCGGTCGGTTGTCGAACGTCGTCTTCATGGGCATGGGGGAGCCGTTGGCCAACTACAACCGGGTGCTCGCCGCGGTGCACCGCATCATCGCCGCGCCGCCGCACGGCTTCGGCATCTCGGCGCGATCGGTCACCGTGTCGACGGTGGGCCTGGCTCCGGCGATCCGCAAACTGGCCGACGAGCGCCTCGGCGTCACGCTCGCCTTGTCGCTGCACGCGCCCGACGACGAGCTGCGCGACACCCTGGTGCCGGTCAACAACCGGTGGAACGTGGGTGAAGCGCTCGACGCCGCACGGTATTACGCCGACGTGACCGGCAGGCGGGTGTCGATCGAGTACGCGCTGATCCGCGATGTCAACGACCAGCCCTGGCGCGGTGACCTGCTCGGCAAGAAGTTGCACGGTGCGCTCGGGCCACTCGTCCACGTCAACGTCATCCCGCTCAACCCCACCCCGGGCAGCCAGTGGGACGCCAGCCCCAAGCCCGCCGAGCGCGAGTTCGTCAAGCGGGTCCGCGAGCGCGGCGTGTCATGTACCGTGCGCGACACCCGGGGGCGCGAAATCGCCGCGGCGTGTGGTCAATTGGCCGCGGAGGGCTGAGCGGAGCGTCCCGTGCGAAATCGCCACCGCCGGAAGTGAGTAGCGCTCACGCGAAGTGCACGTTCTGCAGGCTCCCTCTCGAACTTCTTCGGCAAACCGTTGAACTCGCGGGCTTCCTGTCAGGCTCAGTCGCCGTCTGCGGCGCCCTTGATGCCGACCGCGTGCCGCAGCTGAGCCAGGAACTGGTCGGCGTCGTCACTGCGCACGATGTAGTGCGATACGGCGACCCGAATGGCGGTGGCCGCCTTCACCGAACGATTGGTTCCCTGCAACAGCCGCTCCAGGCGGGTCCGCATCACGGGGATCACCAACGACAGGTGCCTGATCACCACCTCGGGCTCGATGTCGATCACCCGGACGCCGGAGTAGGACTGCTGGTAGGAGACGATGAAACGCAGTGCAGCGTCGAGCTTTTCAGTGCCGCGAAGTCCGGCGGTGGCCTTGCTGACCCCGGAGTCGAACAGGTCGCGCTCGTAGCGGCCGAACGCGTCGAGGAGTTCCTCCTTCGACGCGAACCAGCGATACAGCGTCGGACGGGACACGCCGGCCTGTATCGCGACCTCGGAAAGGCTCAGCTTGGTCTGGCCGTTGCGTGCGAGTACCTCGGTGGTGGCCGCCAGGATCCGCCGCCGGGTCGAGGTGTCATCACTCGACGCGGCGGTGGCCTGCTCGATGGTCATCGGTTCACTCACTCCCAGCCCTTTGGCGTGAGCTGATGGTAAGTCCTGACCCCCGTCGACACGGGGAGGACGCCGGAAGGTTACCAATGCGTGGCCGATCGTAAGGTACCCGCAGGCTGCGACCGCGGCCGACGGCGCAATCGCGCACGACTGGAGGTTGACCGTGCCCGGACCGCTGACCGGAATCAAGGTCGTCGAGCTGGGCGTCTGGGTGGCGGCGCCTGCCGCCGGCGGCATCCTCGCCGACTGGGGTGCCGACGTGGTCAAGGTCGAGCCACCCACCGGCGACCCTGCCCGGATGTTCGGCCGGATGTTGCAGATCGAGTCGGGTGTGAACCCGCCGTTCGAGATGGACAACCGGTCCAAGCGCAGCATCGTGCTCGATCTGGGCACCGACGACGACCGGCGGGTGGCGTTCGAGCTGCTGGCGGAGGCCGACGTGTTCGTGACCAACGTGCGGCCCGCGGCGCTGCAGCGGCTCGGGCTGGACTTCGATGCGGTGGCCGGCGCCAACCCCCGCCTGGTGTACGGACTGATCACCGGGTACGGCATGGCGGGACCGGATGCCGACCGCGCGGCGTACGACGTCGCCGCGTTCTGGGCCCGCGCCGGTCTGGCCGACCTGCTCACCCGCCCTGGCGATACGCCGCCGTTCCAACGCGGCGGGATGGGCGATCACTCGGTCGGCATGACCCTGGCCGCCGCCGTGTGCGCCGCATTGATCGCACGCCAGCAGACCGGAACCGGCCAGCTGGTCTCGACGTCGTTGTACCGCCAGGGCGCGTACACGGTGAGCTTCGACCTCAACACGCTGCTGCTGACGGGCCAGCAGGTGGCGATCGGGCAGCGGGAGTCGATGGGCAATCCGTGCATGAACAACTATGCCGCCGGTGATGGCAGGCGGTTCTGGATCGTCGGACTCCAGGGCGACCGGCACTGGCCGGCGCTCTGCCGGGCCGTCGGGCGTACCGACTGGCTCGACGATGCCCGATTCGCCCGTGCGCGCGACCGCGCCGCCAACGCGTCGACGCTCATCGCCGCACTGGATGCGCTGTTCGCGACGAAGCCGCTCGACGAGTGGGCGGAGGTCTTCGCGGCCGAACCCGACTTCTTCTGGGCACCGGTCAACTCGATCGAAGACGTGCTGGCCGACGACCAGTTTCACGCCGCGGGCGGTGTGGTCTACATCCCGGACGGCGAGTCCACCCAGCCGATGGTGGCCACCCCCGCCGACTTCGGCGGCACACCGTGGGAGCCCCGGTCGGCCGCGCCGGCGCTGGGTGAGCACACCGAGGAGATCCTCGCCGAGCTCGCGAACCGCCGACGAGCGGATTGAGTTATCGGGTGCATGACCCCGGGGTCACGAGGGTGACGACGCGCTAGCGGGTCCACCCGCGGCGGCGCAGCCACCAATCGCGAAAGATCACGCCGAAGATCACCACGGCGAAACCGATCAGGAAGATGTCCTCGACATGGCCGACGTGGTTGCCGCGCAGCATGGCGAGCATGAAGAGCCCAGCCAGGATGCCGCCGATCTGGATCGCCCTGTGGCTGTCCTTGGACCAGCCCCACTTCGCCGAAGGCACGTCCTCGACGTCTACGCCGGTGTGTCGTTCGACCTCGGTGTTGGCCACGGCTGCTCCTCACGGTGGGTGTGAACGGGGTAATTCTGACATACGACGTGGCGTCGTACATCGGCCGTCGCGCGGTCGGCTGCCAGAATGCGAGCATGACCCAGGGCTACGGCGCAGGCGACTACCCGCGCGACATGATCGGCTACGGGCCCAACCCGCCCGACCCGCGCTGGCCCGGTGGCGCCAACATCGCGGTGCAGTTCGTCCTCAACTACGAGGAGGGCGCTGAGAACAACGTCTTGGACGGCGACGGGGGATCCGAGACATTCCTGAGCGAAGTCATTGGCGCGCAGGCGTTTCCGAATCGGCACATGAGCCTCGAATCGCTCTACGAGTACGGTTCGCGCGCCGGACTGTGGCGGGTGTTGCGGGTGTTCGACCGGCGCGGGTTGCCCCTGACGGTCTTCGGCGTCGCGGTCGCGCTGGCCCGCAACCCCGAGGCGGTCGCAGCGTTCACGGCCCGCGGTGACGAGATCGCCTGCCATGGTCTGCGGTGGCTGAGCTACCAGCTCGTCGAACCCGAGATCGAGCGCGAACACATGGCCGAAGCGGTCACGCTGATCACGACGCTCACCGGCGCCGCGCCGCTGGGCTGGTACACCGGCCGGGATTCGCCACAGACCCGCCGACTGGTCGTCGAGCACGGCGGCTTCCTGTACGACTCCGACTCCTACGCCGATGACCTGCCCTACTGGACGCACGTCGAAGGCACGGACCACCTCGTGGTGCCGTACGCGCTGGACACCAACGACATGAAGTTCGTCTCGGCGAGCGGATTCCCCAGCGGCACGGACTTCTTCACCTATCTGCGGGACGCGTTCGACGTGCTGTACGCCGAAGGGGCCGCGGGTGCCCCGAAGATGCTGTCGATCGGGCTGCACTGCCGCCTGGTCGGCCGCCCGGCGCGCATCGCGGCACTGGAGCGGTTCCTCGATCACGTGCAGTCCCACGACAGGGTGTGGATCGCCCGCCGGGTCGACATCGCGCGGCACTGGATCGAGCACTTCCCGCCGGCCTGACCTCGGAGAACGGCCGCGACACCACAGTGGCACCACTTTGACACTTGTACTGACGTCAGAGTGATGTCACCATGACGTCATGGATTTGCAGCCTTACGTCGACTCCGTCCGGCACGAGCTGAACGTCGCCGCAGGAGCCGGCGGCGCCGACGCCGCGGCGCTGGCCGATCGACTGAGCGCACCACTCGAGTCGGCGATCCGCCTGGCACTACTGGAGGCCTTGTCCGACGCGGCCGACGAGATCACCCGCGAGCTGGCGCCGGGATCGGTCGACGTGCGGTTGCGCGGGCGTGACCCGGCGTTCACCGTGACGCCGGCCCCCGATGAACCGGCGGCGGAGATCCCCGAGGTGGCCGCACCTGGTGACCTGGACGACGGCGGCACCTGGCGGGTGACGCTCCGGCTGCCGGAGAACCTCAGAACCGGAGTCGATGCGGCCGCCCGCGGCACGGGGCTGTCGGTCAACGCCTGGATGGTGCGCGCCATCGCCACTGCGCTTGGCGCGGACGCGCATGCGGCTCGAGGTCGCTCGCGCGGCGCCTCCGACAAGAACTTCAGCGGATGGGTCCGCTGAGTCAGCAATCCGGCTGAGTCAACAAAGAGGAGAGATGATGTCAACGTTCCAGACACCCGAACCCATCACGGCCGTCGTCGAGGTGGTCGCGGGCACGGTCCGCCTTGCGGCGACGGACCGCGAGGACACCGTCGTCGAGGTCCTGCCCCGAGACCCGAACAAGCCCTCGGATGTCCGGATCGCCGAGCAGACGCGCGTCGACTTCAACAACGGCACGTTGAAGGTCACGGCAGGCAGGCGATTCATTCAGTTGGGCCGCGGGGGAGCGGTCACCATCGACATCGGGTTGCCCTCGGGGTCCCGCTTGGACGCTTCGTCCGCCTCCGCCGACGTCCAGGTCGACGGCACCCTCACCGACTGCAAGCTGGCGACGGCGAGCGGACACATGGTGATGGACACCGTCACCGGAAGCGTGAAGGCGGACAGCGCATCCGGAGACATCGGCGTGGCCAACATGCGGGGATCGGCGAAGATTTCGACGGCATCGGGAGACGCCAGGATCGGCGAAGTCCACGGCGATCTGTTGTTCCAGGCGGCGAGCGGATCGCTCGTGGTCGGCGAGCTGCGGGGAAATGCGAAGTCGCGGACGGCTTCCGGGTCCGTCAGCATCGCCACGGCGGTCAAGGGCGCCGTCTCGACACAGTCCAGCAGCGGCGAGGTCCGAGTCGGCATAGCCGAGGGCACCGCGGCCCAACTGAACCTGCAGACCCGGTCCGGCACGGTCAGCA
>NZ_JAVRPS010000697.1:0-2525 GCF_032162105.1 Mycobacterium sp.
CCCGGCCCCCAGAGGATCGGCCTGACCACCTCTCCGGTGATCAAGCCGTCGTCGTCGGTCTCGAACTTGTTGGACAGCACGTTGTCGATGCCCAGGAACCGTGCCACCGGCTCGACCTGGACGGTCAGCGCCGACGAACTGAGGACGACGGTGTGACCGCGGGCCATGTGGGCGCGCACCATGGCGCGCATCTCGGGGTAGATGCGGCTCTGGACGTGCTGGACGAACAGGCGCTCGCCGAGTTCGTCGAGATCGCTGAGCGAGTTGCCGTGCAGCATGCGGGCGCCCTTGCCGATCAGGTCCTCGAACTCGGAGCGGCCCAGCTGGTGGTTCAGTCCGGCCTGCACCATGCCGATGAACTCGCCGATGCTCATCTGCCCGCGGCGCAACCGATCTTGCGTCATGAGGACGCCGGTGAACCCGGCGACCAGGGTGCCGTCCAGATCGAAGAACGCGCCGACCTCCGGTCCCGGCGGGCTGGCTTCGATCTCGGCGACCGAGCCGGGGAGACGGGCGGTGCGCTTGCCGCCGCGACCGGCGGGCTGTCCATTCTGCGAACTCATTGCGCGGCACTCCCATTGGACGTGACGGAGGACGGTTCGCTGGCGGTCGGGGGGAACGACGCCGGAGCGGACCGTCCGTCGCCGCCGAGGGCGAGCACCTCGTCGAAGCCGGCCAGAAGGCAGCGGGCGAACAGTGCGGTGTCGGTGATGGCTGCCCTGTCATAGCGGGTGGTGATGGTGCAATACCCGGCGCGCGAGATCAGCACCGCCATCATCGCGACGCCCGGCAGCGGCCCAACTCCGTAGTGCCGCAGGATCTTCGCACCGGCCAGGAAGGTGTCGCCCTGGTAGAGGGGCACGTTGCTGGCCTGGACGTCGGAGTTGACGATCGACCCGGCCACGCTCTCGAGGATGGCGTCGGGAAGCAGGCTGATCACCGGCGCCATGGATCCGACCATGTCCATGGCCCGCTCCTCGCGCTTGCTGGTCATCTGCGCACGGACCTTCTGGATGCGCGTGGTGGGGTCGACGACGCCCACCGGGGCCGCGATGTTGACTCCGACGAACCGGTTGCCGCCCGCGGGATCGGCGTCCGAGCGGAGGTTGACCGGCACGGCCATCGGCAAGGTGTCGATGGGGATGCCCTTGGCGTCGTGGTAGAGCCGCAGCGCCCCGCACAGGCCGGCGAGGTAGGCGTCGTTGATCGAGCCGCCGGCCGCCTTCGACGCCTTGTGCAGGTCGCTGAGCTTGATGTCGATCGCTTCGCTGCGCGTCGTCAGGCTGCGCCGCCGCAGCAGTGGCGACGACTCGGCCACCGGACCCATCACCCTGGCGCCGGACTTCGCGTAGTCGACCACGCCGCCGACGGCGGAGACGGGGTCGCGGACCACCCGGCTCAACACGTGCGCCGCTCCCCCGAGCGCCCCGAGGATGCCGCTGGCGATGGAGCCGGGGAGCCGGTTGATGCCCTGCCGCATGAGGTCGTTCGGCGAAAGGTCCTGCGGGATCGGCAATGGCGCCTGTTTCGGCGGCGCCGGATCACGCTCGAGGTCGTAGATGTTGGCGAACATCTCGACGCTGCCGACGCCGTCGGTGACCGCGTGGCTGAGGTGCAGCATGGTGGCGGCGCGGCCGCCGGCGAGGCCCTCGACGAGGGTCGCCGTCCACAGTGGGCGGGAGATGTCCATCGGGGATTGCAGCGCGACCTCGGCGAGGTCCAACACCTCGCGCAGCGTGCCCGGCGCGGGCACCCGGACCCGGCGGACGTGGAAGTCGAGGTTGAAGTCCGGGTCGACCACCCAGCGCGGCGCCACCGTCGGCAGCGTCGGCATGACCACCTTCTGCCGCAGCCGCAAAACCTTGCGGGAGGCGTTGTCGAACCGGGCGCGGAAGCGGTCCCAGTCCGGCGTGCTGTCGAGCAACTCGACGCCCATGATCCCCGAACGGGTGCGCGGATTGGCCTCGCCGCGGTGCATCAACTGGTCGAACGCACTCAGCTCCTCGGGAAGTCCGGCCGCGTCCAACTCCGGCACGTCACTCATTGCGTTTCGCTCTCCTCCCGGTCGCCAAAATGCCGTCTCCACGCTAGTCCGCTGCCCGAAGCCGCGGGTCGCATTACCGGGTGTTGTACGGGCGCACCACGGTCGTGTGCGGGCGTTGCCGAGCAGGCTGAGAGATAGCCGGGAGATACACTCACCACGCGCTGCCCCCGTAGCTCAGCGGATAGAGCAACCGCCTTCTAAGCGGTTGGTCGCAGGTTCGAGTCCTGCCGGGGGCGCTGGTCTTCCCCCAATGCGCTGTGAGTGATCTTGAGATCATCGCGTTCCATTGGTGCCACTATGTACTGGCGCAGTACGTGCGGCGAGGGGGAGCCGAGTCATGAGACATCCGTATCTCACTCGAGGTACAGCAGAGCTCCTCAAATGACCGGAAGTGCGTTCAATCCGACCGGGGGTGGCGGGTCTGGTTTCGAGGCGCTGACACATTCGAGGCGCAGCGGCTCGGCCATCACCGGAATCGGAT
>NZ_JAVRPS010000698.1:0-15336 GCF_032162105.1 Mycobacterium sp.
GGCCGTCGATGTAGGGCTCGACGGCGCCGAGCGATACCAGGTCTTCGTCGAACAGCGTGTGCACGACGGCCAGGAGCAGCGCCGCATCCGTTCCCGGGGTGATGGGCAGCCATTCGTCGGCTCGCGCGGCAGTGGCGGTACGGACCGGATCGATGACGATCACCTTGCCGCGCTTGCGGATTCCGTCGATGATGCCCATCACGTCGGGCGCCGCCAACAGCGAGCCCTGGGACGCCGCGGGGTTGGCGCCCATCACGACCAGCAGGTCGGTGCGCTGGATGTCGGGAACCGGGAACAGCCACCAGCCGCCGTACATCAGATGCGACGACAGGTTCTTCGGCCACTGATCGATGGTGCCGGGCGAGTAGGTCATCGGCATCCCCGACATACCGAGCAGCACACCGGCGTAGCGGGCCAGCGAGAACGAGTGCGCCAGCGGGTTCCCGGTGTAGGCGGTCACCGCGCCGATGCCGTACTTCTCGATCACCGGCATGAGCAGTTCCGTGCACCGCCGGAATGCCGCGTCCCAGCCGACCTCCCGCCACTGTCCGTCGACCTTGATCATCGGCTGGCGGATGCGGTCGGGGTCCTGGTGCACGGCGCCGAGCGTGGCGCCCTTGGGGCAGATGTGGCCGGCACTCCAGGTGTCCTCGCGGTTGCCGCGGATACCGGCCACCTTGCCGTCGTCGACCTGAATCTCCAAGCCGCACATGGCTTCACACAATGGACAGGTGTAGAGATGCAGGCCGTCCTCGCCGATGCCCGCCAACTGCCTGGTCGATCCGCTGGTCATCGACCGCCTCCTTGCTCGCCACCCCGTGTTTGTTGTGACACACTGTAACGACGAATCGATCGTCGAGGGAGGCAAACGTGGAGACCGCTTCGGCGACACCCCGGCACCGCCGCCAGGGCTCGCGCCGGGATCCCGCGATCGACGCTGCGGTGCTCGAGGCCACCCGTCGCCTCCTGGTGGAGCGGGGGTACTCGTCGACGACCATCGACCTCATCGCCACCACGGCCGGGGTCAGCCGGCCAGCCATCTACCGCAGGTGGACCTCGAAGGCGCACCTGGTGCACGAAGCGGCGTTCCCCGACCTGGGTCCGGAGGCGCCCGCCGACGAGTTCGTCGCCGAGATCACCCGACTGTGCCACGGCGCCATCCGCATGTACGGCGACCCCGTGGTCCGCGAGTCGATTCCCGGCCTGCTCGTCGATTTGCGGTCAGACCGGCGGTCGCGCCGGGTGCTCAGCGACCGACTGGAGGCCGCCGCACGCAGCCGACTCGCCGCGCGGCTCGACGATGCCGTGGACGACGGCGTGGCGAGATCGGTGGTCAGCGCGGACACCGTCATGGACGCGATCGCCGGCGGCGCGTGGTACGCGGTGTGCGTGCGCCGGGTCAAGGACGTCGATCGCGCCGCCAGGGAACTTGCGCAACTGGTACTGCGCGGCGTGCTCTCGTAGGCGCGGTCAGGCGGTCTTGCCGAGCATCGGCAGCAGCAACCGGCGGCGAACACCGATCTCGTAGGCGAAGTGATTGAGCGCCACGGGCAACGAACCCGCGATGTTGACCAAGTCGTCATCGGTCAGGCCCAGCGCGTCGACGACCTCATCGCACGCAACCAGCGCCCACTCCACACCGGTGGCGCCGCAGCGCTCGTCGACGGCGTCCAGCAATGAGCTGCAGTCGCCGCGAAGCGAGAAGACCCCGGACAGGTCGAGCACGAAGGGCTTGTCGCCGAGGATGAAGCGCCTGGCGTACGCGGTGACGCGGTCGAGGTTGTTCGGGTGGATGGCGCCGCTGACGCTGACCACGGTGGCCAGTTGGCGGCAGTGCGCATGGATCTGAGCGCCGTCGCAATCGAAGGCGGGGTTTCCGTACCGGAAGGTGGTAGCCATGGGAAGTCTCATTTCGGAGATCGCTCGGTGCAACGTGATTCCGAAGGTAGCCCGCAAATCTAAGGCGTCCGGCAGCTGCGTCTAATACTCTGTTAAGAACGGTTTTTCATGCCGCTGTTAACCTGCGGGCAACATCGTCGCCACGGTTTGGCGGCTGGCAGTTTCGGGTAGCCCCGCAGCCCAGGACGGGGGCCTGTAACCCGCCGACGCGGCCCACGCAGGGCGCCGCCGTTATCAACCCTTTGCGCACCGAACCCATTTCACGAGATCGTCAGGACATGATTCGAGTCGGCAGCGTGGTGGCGGCAGTCAGCGCCGTGTGCGCGGGATTGCTCATCGCCGGATGCTCGTCGGTCACCGAGGGGCGCGCGGTGTCCACCCTGTACGACCCGTTCCGTGCGGGCGGCCTGCCCGCCGAGGACGGCCCCAGCGGCCTCCGGGACAACGCTCCCGAGCCGACCGGCGACGTGCAGGACACCGACGGCGGGGACATCGACAGGTTGACGCTGCTGGCCGTCAACGACGTCGCCGAGTTCTGGGAGCAGAACTACGGCGCCTCGCTGGACGGCTCGTTCGAAGCGATCGAACGACTGGTGTCGTACGACTCGCAGGACCCGTCCAGTCCGGCCGTGTGCGGGACGGAGACCTACGACGAGCCCAACGCGTTCTACTGCCCGAGCCGGAAGATCATGGCGTGGGACCGGGCGGTGATGGTCCCGACGGGGCGGCAGTTCTTCGGCGACGTGTCGATAGCCGCCCTGATGGCCCACGAGTACGGGCACGCCGTGCAGCACATGGCAGGCATCGCAGACGACTCCACCTCCGTCATCGTCAGCGAGCAGCAGGCCGACTGCTTCGCAGGGACCTACATCCGCTGGGTCGCCGAGGGCCAGTCGCCCCGGTTCTCGCTGAGCACGGGCGACGGGCTCAACCACGTACTGGCCGCCGCGATCACCCTGCGCGACCCGATCCTGGGTCCGCAGGACACCGAGATGCTCGAAGAGGGTCACGGCACGGCGCTTGACCGGGTGAGCGCATTCCAGATGGGGTTCGTCTCAGGTGCCTCGGAGTGCGCCAAGATCGACCTCGCCGAGATCGAGGAACGGCGCGGCGATCTACCAATGGCGCTGCCGCTCGGCCAGACCGGCGATATACAGAGCGGCGAGGTGCCGATCGACAAGGACACCCTCGACACCCTGATGGAGGCCCTCCGCGAGGTGTACCAGCCGAGCGAGGCGCCGACCCTGTCCTACGACACCGAACCCTGCGCGGACGCGCAGCCCAGCCCGCCGGTGTCCTACTGTCCCGACACCAACACCCTCTCCGTCGACCTGCCTTCGCTGCAGCAACTGGGTGAGGCTGCCGACGAGTCGAATTACGTGCTGCTGCAGGGAGACAACAGTGCGCTGTCCGTCGTGACGTCGCGCTACGCGCTCGCCGTGCAGCACGAGAAGGGCGACCCCGTCGACACGCCGGTGGCCGCGTTGCGGACGGCGTGCCTTACTGGAGTGGCGCAGCGGGCGATGGCCGAGACGATCGACCTGCCCAGCGGCAAGAACCTGACCCTCACAGCGGGTGACCTGGACGAAACCGTGTCCGGGTTGTTGACCAACGGTCTGGCGGCCAGCAACGTGGACGGCCAGACGGTGCCCGCAGGCTTCACCCGCATCGTGGCCTACCGCTCCGGTTTGGGCGGCGACCGCGAGCTTTGTTACAAGCGCTTCAAATAGCGGACTCCGAAACACCTTTCGCGCCCTGCGGCGGGCCATTCTTCATATTCCTTGCCGGACAGGTGATCTGCGTCTCTCAATACACCCGCTAAAGGTGCATTCGCGGGCCATTGCTGCCAACCGCCGATCAGATCCTGCCAGTGGAATTAACCCTCTGACCTTTGCGTTTGAAGAGTCAGACCGGCCGGAAGGAAATCTCGAACTGGCCGTCACGGGCTCCGAACCGCGACCCACAGGACGCGGATCGACCCACCAGAGAAAGAAAGAAGCACAGCAATGAAGAAGTTCGGATCCGCCACAATCATCGCCAGCGGACTGGCCGCAGGTGTCCTCGGCTTCGCCGCCCCGGCCGCCCAAGCCGCCGTCGGCCCGGTCTCAGCGACCACCATCTCCGCCGGCGTCGACCACCACGTGTGGCTCGACCAGATCGGCCCGAGTGTCAACGTGCCGAAGGTCGACACCACCGTTCACCAGAGCCGCTGACACCAGCGATACAGGAAGAGGGGCACCCATCCGGGTGTCCCTCTTTTCTTTTGGCGAGTGCCGACTACGTGGCCGACAGCTGTCCGAGTTGTTGTAGGACCGAGTAGA
The DNA here is from genome assembly GCF_032162105.1 of Mycobacterium sp. Taxonomy (GTDB): domain Bacteria; phylum Actinomycetota; class Actinomycetes; order Mycobacteriales; family Mycobacteriaceae; genus Mycobacterium. Next base: position 4,221 of record NZ_JAVRPS010000698.1, read on the forward strand.
GGTTGGCGACACCCCAGTGGTCGGTGATCTTGCCCTGGCGTACGCGCATGGCATCGACGGTTTCGAACTGGATGGTTCTGCCGGTGGGCGGAATACCGAGGAATTCACCGAGATGCGTGCCGTGGTAGATCTTGTAGGTCGTGACCAGGTCGCCCTCGACTGATTGCCAGCGGATCTCCGGGCGGAAGTCGGGGAACGCTGCGCGCAGCCGGGTGTAGAGGACGCGAACGCCCGCCTTGTCCGGCGTCGTTCCTGGCTGCGGTGTGTGGTCGACGAAGTCGTCGGCGAACAGCTCGTCGAATAGGGCGAAATCCCCTTCGCGCTGTACTTTTTCGGTGTTTCTGCGAACGATGGCCTTGGCTACGCCAGCCGTATCGTCGGGGGTGCCGGGGTTGCTCAAGCGTGTCTCCTTCGAGTGGGTGCTGCTCGAGGGTAGCGAAGGCCTTGATCCCTCCGGCCCCGCGCAGTCGCTCCCATTTATTGCTAGAGGAGCGTCAGGTGGCGGTGTTACCGTAAATCCATGGCCGTGACGCGCGACGATTACTTGCAGGCCGGGATGCACCTTGCATCCACGGCGGCTTTGTCGTGCGCGGGCACCATCACTTCCGCCTGGAAAGACACCGAGCGCAGCGACAGGCAGCCCAGGTGCTTCCGGTTATTCCGCCAAGCTTCCGCCCCGTTGGTGGGCGAGCGCCCCGGCCGGAAGCTTGGGCCTGAAGACAATTCTCATATATCCCTCAGCTTTGCTGTTTGCCCTGCTGGGAATGTCGCCTGGCATTCCTGTAGTTCGTTGCACCCAATTGTGCTGCGGCGGACCGGATTCCGCTGAAATATTGGGTTTACAACCCACTCTGCGCGTAGCACCATCGATCTGCACGGACAGCTAATAGCGCTGCTCCGCCAGATCTTTGAGAACTACACAGTGGTGGCATCCGCGCTCGTGGCGGAACAATGGCAGACGCGCCCGGCTCAAGCCCGGGTGTCCATTACGGGCGTGCAGGTTCAACTCCTGCCGAGCGCACTTGGTGTCAAGCGTCCGCAACGGAACTGGAAGACGTGCCGGATTCAGGCTCCGGTGCCCATCGCAGGGCGTGCAGGTTCGACCCCTGCCGGACGTTCGAGACACTGCGGGTCGTTGGTGAAATCGCGTATCACTCTTGGCTTTTACCCTTGCGTTCCGGGTTCGAGTCCCGGGCGGCCCACGCACGCCATGAGCGTCGTTAGCTGAGTTGGAATAGCGCTGGATTCTTAATCCGGGGACGGGGGATCGAAACCCTCACGGCGCACCGGCTCCTTCGCGGTCGTGACCGCGCACTCTACGGATGTAGCTCAACTGGTAGAGCCGCTGACTCCAAATCAGCGAGACGGGGGGTCGAATCCCTCCATCCGTGCAGCGGGATATAGCGCAACTTGGCAGCGCGCCTGGTTTGGGACCAGGAGATTGCACGTTCGAATCGTGCTATCCCGACCAGTAACCGACGCGCTGTTCCGGGGGCGCGTGTGAGCGAGAATTGCTCAATGCAGGTTCTATCTGCCCCGCCGAGCGTGTACACCTTCGAGACGACTCACGAGTACCGGGATGGGAATCTCGTCGTCGAACTCGGTATGGAGCGAGGAACAGGTCGTCGATATCTGAGGACCCCGATGCCCAAACGCAACGGGGAGTGGGAGGAGCACTACGGCATCGACGTTCAGGAATACGAGACATTCGTCGCTGATGCCGCAGAGGCGCAGAGGTCCGGCGGCGAGTCCCGTCGCGAAGACCATCTCGACCGATCGATGCCCTGGCCCGGGTCGCCTGCGTACGAGCGAATCACTTTCGACCGGAAGCGTCTGGCCCAACGGCGGGCAACCTTGTTGACCGATCACCCCACCGATTCCTCGGGCGTTCCGATTACTGGGAGCGGAGGCTGTGGTCGTCTCGATCATGCCGGCCAGCTGGGCCTGCCCTGACCCGCGTTACCTGCGCCCGACTCTCCTGCACCACCTGAAACACATTGCGCGGTAGGACAGTTGGTAGTCCGCCGGGCTCATAACCCGGAAGTCGCAGGTTCGATTCCTGCCCGCGCAACGATGCACCCGCACCCGGCAGACACGGAAAGGAGGTGCCCAGACATGGACATCCTGGTGGCCGATCTGACCGTCGAGGTCTACAACGCCGACTACCGCGTGCTGTCCCGGATTCCGTGGCAGGACGCGGTCCGGTTGATCCTGCGGGGTGCGGTGTACGTGATCGACGTGCACACCCCCGCGGTGCACATACACGGTCCGTCGCTGGTCATCGAGCTACCGGCGTCGGTGGCGCTCCGGGAATACGTGCACATCCCGTACCACCCGAAGACCCGGGTGACCCGTGACGGGGTGCTGCGCCGCGACGGTCACACCTGCGTCTACTGCCGTGGGCACGCCGACACCGTGGACCACCTTCTGCCCCGCTCCCGTGGCGGCGGGGATACCTGGTTCAACCTGGTGGCGGCGTGCCAGTCCTGCAATGGCCTCAAGGGCGACCGGACGCCGAAGGAAGCCGGGATGACCTTGGTCCGAGAGCCCTTCGAGCCGAAGGAGCGCGACAGGTTCCGGCACGTGCCGGTCCTAGAACCAGTTTGATCAGGGCACGGGGGTGGGGCAGGGGCCCGGCAGCAGCGCAGCCGGGTCCCCGCCGCCTCGCACCGGTGCTCAATCCCCGGTCGGTTAACCGGTAAACCGGCGGATTGTTAATCCGCGACTGTAGGTTCGAGTCCTGCCCGGGGAGCCCGTGAGATGCCTAGCGTGCGAGGCGAATACCAATCGCCCGCGCTCGATGACCCGTGGTGTAATCGGTAGCACGGCTGATTCTGGATCAGTCGGTTTAGGTTCGAGTCCTGGCGGGTCAGCGACGAAACACATTGCCTCGTAGGGTACGAGGTAGCTTGCGCACGGCGTCGGCTCTGCATCCTGGGCGCAGAAGTGCGAGTGCCTCGCACCACCAACGCAGAGTCGAGCGCTCCCCCTTCGTGGCGGCCGTGGTGTAGCGGCAACACAGCGGTCTGTGACACCGCAGTCGATGGGTTCAACTCCCTCCGGTCGCCCCAAAGCCCCTGTAGCACAACGGATAGCGCACCGGTTACCGGAACCGGCGGTTGCAGGTTCGAGTCCTGCCAGGGGCACTCGGGCAACCTGCCAAACCTCTGTAGCTCAACGGATAGAGCGCCAGTTTACGAAGCTGTGGATGGGAGTTCGATTCTCTCCAGGGGTACCAGTCGGCGATGAACGCCCGCGTAGCTCAACGGACAGAGCGCCGGCCTCCTAAGCCGGATTGGTGTGGGTTCGAATCCCGCCGTGGGCACCGAAGGATGCGCCGGGAGCACGGGTGGTAGGTGCGGCACGCTTATAACGTGACGGTCGCGGGTTCGATCCCCGTCCGGCGCACCACGCTTGGTCGAGTCGATTCCATTGTGCGGCTCGATGTTTTCACTCAATGCCGGATTAACCGGCCGGATTAGCTCAACGGGAAGGAGCTCCTGTCTTGGTAAACAGGCGGCGCGGGTTCGAGTCCTGCATCCGTCTCCACACCATGGGCAGCGACGTTTTCGCCTCCGTAGCTCAAACGGACAGAGTGGCGAGCTTCTACCTCGCGCGATGTGGGTTCAAGTCCCGCCGGAGGCTCGTGGATGTTGCCACCACTACGGCTGGTGCCGCCGGTCTGGGGCAACAAAGAGAAAACCCCGGCCGATGGCCGGGGTACTCCGTGGCCGATGACCCGACGCATGCGTCACGCATGGTCCGACTCATCTCGATTGTGGGCGAAGGGGGACTTGAACCCCCACGTCCCGAAGGACACTGGCACCTGAAGCCAGCGCGTCTGCCATTCCGCCACTCGCCCCAACAACCGGGGAAGACTATCACGCACACCGGCTCGCTCCCCAACCGCGCAGATGGCGCCGGTCCGAACCTCGGGGCCACCCCTGACCTGCCGTGATCCGATTCTCAGAGTTCTATAGGTCCCGTTGCGACCTACGGGGCCGATACCATGAAGGTGACGTCGAGGCTTCGCGACACGCAGGCCTCGGACCAGACCGGAAACGACGACGATCGAGGTGGGCGGTGACATGGGCCTTGTCGGCCGCTTCGAACGGAAACTCGAGTCCACGGTCGGCGATGCCTTCGCCCGCGTGTTCGGCGGCGCGATCGTGCCGCAGGAAGTCGAGGCGATGCTGCAGCGCGAAGCCGAGACCGGAGCACGCGCAGTCGGTGGCGGGCGCATTTTGGCCCCCAACGACTACGTCATTACCCTCAGTGGGTCCGACCATCAGAAGGTGAGCGCCGACCCCGACCTCAGATCCACCGCTTTTGCCAGATACCTGGAGGGTTACATCCATGATCACGGGTGGCAAACGTATGGTGAGGTGGTCGTCAGATTCGAACCGTCACCGAACCTGCATACCGGCCAGTTCCGCACACGTGGAGCGGTCAACCCAGATTCGACCAGCGGCGAACCCGCCGAGGACGCCCGAGACCGCGCGAACACCGCAGAACCAGGAGTACCCCCAATGAGCGACAACCCGAGCTACCGCGGCGGCCAGGGACAAGGGCAGCCCGGCGACGAGTACTACGACTACGGACGCCAGCCTGAAGACCCGCGCGCGCCGTACCCGCCCGAGCAGGGCGGCCACCCGCCGCAGGGCGCTCCGGCACCCGGCTACCCGCCCCGGCAGGCCCCGCCGCCGGCGCCGTACGAGCAGGGTGGTTATCCCCCCGAACATGGTGGCTACCCGGAGCAGGGCTACCCGCCGCCGTCCTACGATCAGCGCCCACCTGCCGGATACGGCCCGCCTCCTGCTGGTGGCTACCCCGATCCGGGTCAGCGCCCGGCTCCTGGCGGCTACCCCCCGCCCCCGCCCGCCGGTGGTCAGGGCGGCTACGGCCAGCCCGCAGGCGACTACGACTACGGCCGCCCGCCCGCCGCTCCGCCGCGCCACGACGAGTACGGCAGGCCCGAGGCTCGCCCGCCGTACCCCGAGCAGGGTGGCTACCCCGAGCAGGGCGGCTATCCCGAGCAGGGTGGCTACCCGGCTGAGCCAGGCGGTTATCCGGAGCAAGCCGGCTACGGCGCCCAGGCGTACGGACGCCAGGACTACGCGCAGCCCGCTGGCTATGACTACGGCCAGCAACCGGGCGGCTACGCCGAGGGCGGCTACGGCCAGCCCGGGTACGACTACGGCCAGCAGCCCGGACAGCCGGCCGGGTACGGCGGCGCGGGCTACGGTGCCCCGGGCGCGGCGAACGTGACCCTGCAACTCGACGACGGCAGCGGCCGGACGTATCAGTTGCGTGAGGGCGCCAACGTCATCGGCCGCGGCCAGGACGCCCAGTTCCGGTTGCCGGACACCGGTGTCTCACGGCGTCATCTGGAGGTCCGCTGGGACGGCCAGGTTGCCCTGCTTTCGGACCTCAACTCCACGAACGGGACCACGGTCAACAATGCGCCGGTGCAGGAATGGCAGCTGGCCGACGGCGACGTCATCCGGCTGGGCCACTCCGAGATCATCGTCCGCGTTCACTGACGACCCTGGCAGGTCACAGCCTGGGTGGAAGCTGTTCGCTTCGCCCTCACGCCTATCACCGCCCAAGTATCGTGACGTTGCCGACGGCAGCCGAACGAGTCGTGCAGGCGCCGACGCGACGGCTACGGGACGGTGACGGAGAGGACGTCAGATGCAGGGGCTAGTTCTGCAGCTGACGCGTGTCGGTTTCCTGTTGCTGTTGTGGCTCTTCATCTGGTCGGTGCTGCGGATACTGCGCACCGACCTCTACGCCCCCACCGGCGCCGTCATGGTCAAGCGTGGGCTCGCGTTGCGCGGCACCCTGCTGCCGAGCCGGCAGCGCCGAAACGTCGCCCGCCAACTGGTCGTCACCGAGGGCGCGCTGTCCGGCACCCGGATCACGCTGGGCGCCCAACCCGTGCTGATCGGCCGCGCCGATGACTCCACGCTGGTCCTCACCGACGACTACGCCTCGACACGGCATGCCCGCCTGTCGCAGCGGGGAGCCGAATGGTACGTCGAAGACCTAGGATCGACCAACGGTACATACCTCGACAGGGCGAAGGTGACGACGGCGGTTAGGGTTCCGATGGGTACGCCCGTGCGAATCGGCAAGACGGTAATCGAGTTACGCCCGTGACGCCGCGCACGCGAGGAGCAGTATGACCCCGCGCACGCGAGGAGCGATATGACTCTCGTCCTCCGCTACGCGGCGCGCAGCGACCGCGGCCTGGTGCGCGCCAACAACGAAGACTCGGTGTACGCCGGTGCGCGGCTGCTCGCCTTGGCCGACGGCATGGGCGGCCACGCAGCGGGCGAAGTGGCCTCCCAGTTGGTGATCGCCGCGCTCGCGCACCTCGACGACGACGAGCCGGGCGGTGACCTGCTCAGCCAGCTGAACGAGGCCGTGCACCAGGGCAATGCCGCGATCGCCGCCCACGTCGAGGCGGATCCCGAACTCGAGGGCATGGGCACCACGCTCACCGCAATCCTGTTCGCGGGCAACAAACTTGGCCTCGTCCACATCGGTGACTCCCGCGGCTACCTGCTCCGCGACGGCGAACTCGGCCAGATCACCAAGGACGACACCTTCGTCCAGACGCTGGTTGACGAGGGTCGCATCACCGCCGAGGAGGCGCACAGCCACCCGCAGCGGTCGTTGATCATGCGGGCGCTCACCGGGCACGAGGTCGAGCCGACGCTGATCGTGCGCGAGGCGCGTTCCGGGGACCGCTACCTACTGTGCTCCGACGGGCTGTCCGACCCGGTCAGCCACGACACCATCCTGGACGCGCTCCAGATCCCCGATGTGGCCGAAAGTGCCGACCGGCTCATCGAATTGGCGCTGCGCGGCGGCGGGCCCGACAACGTCACCGTCGTCGTCGCGGACGTCGTCGACTACGGCTACGGCCAGACCCAGCCCATCCTGGCCGGCGCGGTATCGGGCGACGACGACCAAACGGCGCCGCCCAACACCGCGGCAGGCCGCGCGTCGGCGTTCAACCCTCGGCGCAACGCGGCAGGCCCAACGAAACGCCCGTCGACCGAACCGGAACCGCCGCCGCGCAAGCCGCGGTCGCGGCGCAGGATGCTCTACGCCGCCGTCCTGTTGGTACTTCTGGTGATCGCGGGGCTCGCCGTCGGCCGCTTCATGCTTCGGAGCAACTACTACGTCGCCGAGCACGACGGCGCGGTCTACATCATGCGCGGCGTGCAGGGCTCGTTCCTCGGGATGCCTCTTCAACAGCCGTTCCGCATCGCCTGTCTCGACGCCCGCAACGACCTGAAGATCATCGGCGTCGACGACGCCCGCTCCGGCTGCCAGCTGCTCAAGGTCGGCGATCTGCGGGAGTCCGAACGCGCGCAGGTGTCGGCTGGCCTCCCCACGGGCAGCGTCGATGACGCCATCCGGCAGCTCAACGAACTCGGCCAGACATCGCTGCTGCCGATCTGCGCACCCCCCAAGCCGACGACCTCTTCCACCCCACCGCCACCGCCACCCACTCCTCCGTCACCGAGCCTGCAACCGTCACCGTCCACGCCAGACCCTTCGCCGTCGGCCGAGGTGCCCACCACCGTGACCGCCCCCGTGCCGCCGGCACCGCCGCCTCCCGCACCGCCGCCCTCGCCCACGCCGTCGCCGACCGTGACGGCACTGCCTCCCCCACCACAGGAGCCGGGCACCACCTGCCGGGCAGCGTCATGACCACCCAACCGCAGGCCCCGGTCACCGTCGTGCCGCCAATGCCCAACCGGCGCAACGCCGAACTGTTCCTGCTCGGGTTCGCCGCGCTCATCACGATGGTGGCGCTGCTCATCGTCGAGGCCAACCAGGAGCAGGGCCTGCGCTGGGACCTGGTCCAGTACCTGGTCTTCTACGTCGCGCTTTTCGCAGGCGCACATCTGGCGATCCGGCGCTTCGCGCCATACGCCGATCCGCTGCTGCTGCCCGTCGTCGCGCTGCTGAACGGGCTGGGCCTCGTGATGATTCACCGCCTCGACCTCGCGGCGGGTCCCCTGGTCTCCGGCGCGGCCCGAGGGCCCAGTGCCAACCAGCAGATGCTGTGGACACTGGTCGGCGTCGCGGGCTTCTCCCTGGTCGTGATCTTCCTTCGCGACCACCGGGTCCTGGCCCGGTACGGCTACGTATGCGGCCTGACCGGCCTTGTCCTGCTGGCGATTCCGGCGTTGCTGCCGCGGTCGATGTCCGAGCAGAATGGCGCCAAGATCTGGATTCGCCTGCCCGGCTTCTCGATTCAGCCCGCCGAGTTCTCCAAGATCCTGCTGCTGATCTTCTTCGCCGCGGTCCTGGTAGCCAAGCGCGACCTGTTCACCAGCGCGGGCAAGCACTTCCTCGGCATGGACCTGCCCCGGCCCCGCGACCTGGCGCCGCTGCTGGCGGCATGGACCGCCTCGGTCGGCGTGATGGTGTTCGAGAAGGACCTCGGCACCTCACTGCTGCTGTACGCGTCGTTCCTGGTGCTGGTCTACATCGCCACCGAACGGCTCAGCTGGGTGCTGCTGGGCTTGATGCTGTTCGCGGCGGGAAGCGTCTTGGCGTACTACGCATTCGCGCACGTACGGGTCCGCGTGCAGACCTGGCTGGACCCGTTCGCCGACCCCGACGGCGCCGGCTACCAAATCGTGCAGTCGCTGTTCAGCTTCGCCACCGGCGGCATCTTCGGCACCGGCCTCGGCAACGGCCAACCCGGCACCGTGCCCGCAGCGTCCACCGACTTCATCATCGCCGCGGTCGGCGAAGAGCTCGGCCTCGTCGGCCTCGCGGCGGTGCTGATGCTCTACACGATCGTCATCATCCGGGGCCTTCGTACTGCGATCGCGGTGCGCGACAGCTTCGGCAAGTTGCTAGCCGCAGGCCTGGCCTCGACGCTGGCGATCCAGCTGTTCATCGTCGTCGGCGGCGTCACGAAGCTGATCCCGCTCACCGGGCTGACCACCCCGTGGATGTCCTACGGCGGCTCGTCGCTACTGGCAAACTACGTGCTGCTGGCGATCCTGATCCGCATCTCGGATGCCGCCCGTCGCCCGCTCACCACGCGGCCGCCCAACAGCACGCCGATCGCCGCCGCGGGCACGGAGGTGATCGCGAAGGTATGAACACCTCCCTGCGCCGCGTCTCGATCGCGATCATGGCGCTGATCGTGCTGCTGCTGGCCAACGCCACGCTGACCCAGGTCTTCACGGCCGACGGATTGCGCTCGGACCCGCGAAACCAGCGCGTGCTGCTCGACGAGTACTCCCGGCAGCGCGGCCAGATCTCGGCGGGCGGCCAGCTGCTGGCGTATTCGACGTCGACCGAAGGGCGCTTCCGCTTCCTGCGCGTGTACCCGAATCCGCTGGCCTACGCGCCGGTGACCGGCTTCTACTCGCTCCGCTACTCCAGCGCGGGCCTGGAACGCGCCGAGGACGCCGTGCTGAACGGCTCCGACGAACGCCTGTTCGGCCGGCGGCTTGCCGATTTCTTCACCGGTCGCGATCCGCGGGGCGGCAACGTGGGGACAACCCTCAACCCGCAGGTGCAACAGGCCGCATGGGACGCCATGCAGAAGGGCTGCAACGGCCCGTGCAAGGGAGCGGTGGTGGCACTCGAGCCGTCGACGGGCAAGATCCTGGCGATGGTTTCGGCACCGTCCTACGACCCGAACCTGCTGGCCTCTCACGACGTCGACGAGCAGTCCACGGCGTGGGAGCAACTGCGCGACGACCCGAACTCCCCGCTCGTCAACAGAGCCATCTCGGAGACCTATCCCCCGGGCTCGACGTTCAAGGTGATCACCACCGCCGCGGCCCTGCAGGGGGGCGCGACCGAGGACACTCAACTCACAGCCGCGTCTCGAATTGCGTTGCCGGACAGCACCGCAACGCTGGAGAACTACGGCGGGTCGAGCTGCGGCAGCGGTCCGACGGCGTCGTTGCGCGACGCCTTCGCGAAGTCGTGCAACACGTCGTTCGTCCAACTCGGCATCAACACGGGGGCAGACGCGCTGCGGGGTACGGCGCGGGCGTTCGGTCTCGACTCCGCTCTCCTGCCGATTCCCCTTCAGGTGGCCGAGTCGGCCGTCGGTCCGATGAGCGACCAAGCCGCCCTCGGCATGTCGAGCATCGGGCAGAAAGACGTCGCAATGACCCCGCTGCAGAACGCCGTGGTGGCCGCCACGATCGCCAACGACGGGGTCAGGATGGCCCCGTATCTGGTCGATGACCTGAAGGGTCCCGACCTCGCCAACATCAACACCACCGCTCCTCAGGAAGTCCGCCGGGCGGTGTCCTCACAGGTCGCTACTACACTTACGGACCTGATGATTGGCGCCGAGCAGGCGACTCAGCAGAAGGGAGCCATCGCCGGCGTGCAGATCGCTTCCAAGACGGGCACGGCCGAGCACGGCACCGACCCGCGCAACACTCCGCCCCACGCCTGGTACATCGCCTTTGCCCCGGCCAAGGCCCCCAAGGTCGCCGTAGCGGTGCTCGTGGAGAATGGTGGCGACAGGTTGTCCGCCACCGGGGGTGCGCTGGCCGCGCCGATCGGCCGCGCCACCATCGCCGCTGCGCTTCGGGAGGGATCATGAGCGCGCGCGTCGGAGTCACGTTGTCCGACCGCTACCGGTTGCAGCGGCTGATCGCCACTGGTGGCATGGGCCAGGTGTGGGAGAGCGTCGACACCCGGCTGGGCCGCCAGGTCGCCATCAAGGTGCTCAAGGCGGAGTTCTCCACCGACCCCGAGTTCGTCGAGCGGTTCCGCGCCGAAGCCCGGACGGTCGCCATGCTCAATCACCCCGGCATCGCCAGCGTGTACGACTACGGCGAGACGGAGCTCGACGTCGGCGAGGGACGCACGGCCTACCTGGTGATGGAACTGGTCAACGGTGAACCGCTCAACGCCGTGATCAAGCGCACCGGGCGGTTGTCGTTGCGACACGCCCTCGACATGCTCGAGCAGACCGGCCGGGCGCTGCAGGTGGCCCACACCGCCGGGCTGGTGCACCGCGACGTCAAACCGGGCAATATCCTCATCACGCCGACCGGGCAGGTGAAGCTCACCGACTTCGGCATCGCCAAGGCCGTCGACGCCG